>USGM01000004.1 GCA_900554205.1 uncultured Lachnospiraceae bacterium | reverse complement strand
CCGATTTCTACCTGTGCTTTCGGTTTCCTCCCATTTTCCGCATGTACGGCTCGCTCACCACATGTCGGATTTGCACTCCCTGTCCGAGATACTGAAGCAAAAGCTCCGATAGGTTGTAATTGTCTGAATTGTTTGAATGTATAGGAACCTCTAGTTGTGCTTAGTAGTGACTAAAAAGCGTCATGAGCCAAAAGCCGCCTGTTTGAGCGCAGCAATTTAAAGATTTTTGCGAATATCCTTAGCTGTTTGATCAGTACTTAACGCAACCGAGGGCCGGAACCCTGAAAACAACTCAGACAATTTCAGTCGGATGAAGCATTTCCCCCAGTATCCCTATCTACAGTGTTTTTACGTTGTACTCCAGAAAGTATTTCTCGCCGGTTTTAGGATCTGTCTTTTCCTCGGATAGATGGTCAAAGAAAAATCCACATGCCCGTTGACACCTACAGGAGGCTTCATTTTCCGTTCTGTTGCCCGCCACAAATTTCGTCGCCCCCATCCGCTTTGCTTCCTCCGTCAGGACATTAAAAATCTGCCTGCCATAGCCCTTTCCCACAAATTCCGGCCCCAGCGCGATTCCCGTCTCCCCATAGACTCCATCGCCCGCATCCTTCATTCCGGCGAAGCCAATAGGCTCGCCCGTCTTTCGCAGATATACCAGAAATGCATATTTCTCCGTCTTCTGGAAGTCCACTGTCCTATTCATGCACTCTCTGGCTTCCTCCTCGCTTTTCTTCGGTCTCCAAAGCATATATTTTGCGCTTTCCTCGTGCTTCCAGAGATTATGGTACAAAGCTCGCCAGTCCTCCAGCCTCGCCTTCCTGAGAATTAAATCCTCTGTCTCAAGCTTTACATCGGAATAATTCACAAGCGGAATCACAAGATACACACATTCCTCCGTCTGCCTGACTATCTTTCCTCCATTCGCTTTCGCCACACCTATTGAAGCCATGTTTATCGGACGCGCCGTGATCAATACCTTTTCAAGCTTCATTTTCCGCGCCTCTTCCAACAGAAGCTCCAACAGCTTTTTCCCATAGCCCTTACCACGTTCGGTCGGTCTGATTGCATAACCGATATTTCCGCCGCTCTGCCTCAACGCCGGTGTCAGAAAATGTCTCAAGTCAGCAAAGCCGACCGGCTTCCCCTCCACATACAGCCAGTATCTTGTCGAGGGAACCCTCCACCCGTCAATAAGCCCCTCTGCCGCAGACTCCTTCTCACTCTCAGCCAGAAAATCCTGATACGATTCATACGAAATGCCACAGACGCTGTTGTGCATATTGTTCTCTTCGGCAGGAATCTCCTGCAGCATCTCATAAATCTCCATACCGTCCCCGGCAGAGAGCTTCCTCAGTTCAAACATTACACTCGTCCTCCGTTTCTACCTGCGCTTTCAGCCTCACCCCGTCTTTCGCATGTACGACTCGTCGATCCCTACATGTGATTTCGATTTTCTCCCTCTTTTCGCACGTACTACTTGTTGATCACTACCTGCGGTTTCGGTTTCCTCCCATTTTCCGCATGTACTGCCCGTCGATCCCTACCTGCGATTTCGGTTTCCTCCCATTTTCCGCATGTACTGCCCGCTGATCCCTACCTGCGGTTTCGATTTCCTATCGCTTTCCTCACGTACAACTCGTCGAGCCCCACCTGCGCTTTCAGTCCCTTCTCCGCTTTCCACATGTACAACTCACCAATTCTTACCTGCGTCTCCGACCACACCCGCTTTCCGCATGTACAACTCGCTGATCCCTACCTACGGTTTCGGTTTCCTATCGCTTTCCGCACGTACAACTCGCCGATTTCTACATGCGTCTCCGCTCCCGCCGCGTTTTCCGCATGTACAACTCGCCAATCCCTACCTGCGTCTCCGCTCCCACCACGTTTTCCGCATGTACAACCCGTTATCCCTACATGCGTCTCTGACCTTCTCCTGCTTCCCGCTCACTTAAAGACTTTCTCCTCATATTTTCCTGCGAAAGTCTCTAACAGCTCGCCAAATCTTGCCTTGAGGAAAAACCTATACTCCGGATGTGACCCGTTGTTCTGATATTCATCCGCTATAACCTTCCCAAGCCATTCCAGCCTTTTCCTATTTGCAATAAACTCGCCGTATCTAAGGATTGTGATTTTCCCCTCTCGCTCGGCTTTTATCAATTCATGATAGGCATCCGGCACAAACTCGCACGAATGAACTTCTGTCCTTTGCGCTGAAATATGTACATTAGGTATTTTTATATCTATCTCTCGATAAGGTGTAATCTGATTGCACGAATAGATATATCCCTGTACTCCCTTGTAGCTATCTTCCAATGCATCCGGATAGTATTCTTCAAATCGTAATCTTCCATCTTTTTCAAATCCATAAGATCCCCATTTGTGCCATATCCCATTATATTCAAACTGAGCTTCCCTACAAACTTTTTCGACTGCATTGCTTAAATACACCAGCACATTTTCTCTTTTATCCGAAAAATAGATAATCGGTACATTATGATTTGAAATTCTCGGCTCCAAAACCTGTATGCCTTCTACATTTGATGCATGATAATAATTTGGCAATTCAAATTTTCCCGCCTTTCACGTATAATTAGAAAACCAGAAGGAAAGCAGGTTATTCTATATTTGCATTGATTTCCTTTACAATTTCAACCACCGTAATCTGTCCATCTACCAGCATCTCGCAGACTGCCTGTTGATTGTCCGCATCCGCTTCTCTTTCCCAATAAGCCTCCGCTAACTTAAGATTTTCTTCTTTGCTCAGGCAGCCCTTAAAACACTTTGTCGCATCCCCCACAAAGATAAACTCCGCTGTGGTGCTCCTCATCGAAGACAATATGCTGCCCTACATACATAGGTCTGTCCGTAACTACATGATATACAAGCACTTCCTGTCCTCCTTAAACGGTGAGCCGCCAAGTATTTCTTGAAACCCTAATCAGCCATTCTCTAATTTCAGATATTTTTCCACTATCCGCATCGTATCTTCGATACTTCTGCCTTCGTCTCTGACAACGACAGGAAATCCTGAGTGCAAGAATTTATCATACCTTTCCTGCGAATTGATCCTGGCTAAACATTCACGGAAGTTGGCGATTGCTGCATCTGAGTCCTCTTCCTTCAATAACAGCTGATACAAAAACTGTTTTTCACTGTCAGGTCTGTCAAAGAATTGCGTAACGGAAATTGCCGGGTCTGCCAACATAATCATCACATGATTTTCATCTGAAATCTTTTTTAAAGTTTCAATCGAAATATTGGTATCGACAAATATTTTCTGTTCCGTCTTTCCTGCAAGCTCTTCCAATATCTTCAATTCCAGAATTTCACATTCCCTAGAAACTCCGTCGATCCAATGCTCATATTCATCCGGTGTCCTGCGTATAAACTCAGCCCAATCCGTAAGCCTCTTCGTATATGCCAGATTCGGAAATTCATCGTAATTCAGCTGTTCCATCATTGCCTCGTGATAATTTTCTTCACAGGCAATTCCATTATATTTTTCCGCAAGGCGTTTTACCATGGTAGACTTTCCCGCATAGGCAGTTCCATTAAAAAAATATACATTATTAAATTTCATAACTCCTCCTGTATGCTGTGCCCTGTTTCCTGACACTATTGCTATATGTGTACTTTCTGCCGCTTGCTAACGGATGACTCTGCTTTCCTTTCTTTGACACGATCCCCCTCTGAAATCGTATCGCAAAGAATCGGTGATGCATCATCCTTCCTCCGAAGAACCTCCTCAAGCTTTCCGGCTCCCTTTGTTGCATAGCAATAAACACACCCGTTCCTACAAGTATTATAAGTCCCTATATCCAGACTCTGCACACAGCCGCACGCTTCTCTTTGTCCTTTGTCAGAAGAAAGTGCAAACGATTTGCCAACAATTCTTTCAATCAAAGACTTATCGATACACGAATTATGTTCAATACCACATTCCTCCAGATCAAGCTTCTCTGCACAAGTCGCAACGGTAATTCCATTTTCTCTCGCAATCTCCGCTAACTGCCTTGCAAATTCCGTTAATTTCTCCCGCTCCAGAAAATAGATGCCAAGTTCCTTATTCACTGTTGCACAATTATAATAAGTGTCCAAAAAACTGATTACACTCTTCTCTGTCTTCCCTCTGAATGCAGAAGCCATTTCGCTGAATTTCCGCAAATGCCAATCCGGCGTGTATTCGGCTGTGAATAAAATCGGATCATATCTCCAGACTACTCTCATGGATCCCAATTTATCGGATAGCCTGATAAAGTTTTCCATTAGCAGTCGCTTATCCGGAAGATTTCTTTCAATATCCCTACCGTAACCTGTAACCGTGTATTGAAAATAGTACCGGTACTCTGCTAAGGCATCCAGCTTCTCTATAGCCGGAATTGCATTCTTTGTCCAGAATACAATGCAGTCACAAGTGGCAGGATTGATTGGTGTCTTATACACCTGTTCAGGATACATCGGATTGCGGCTGATTACATACCCTTCCCTAACTCTCTGTAAAAACCAGTCAAAATGAAATGCCGGTATGTCCGTCTTTCTTGAAGCACTTAATATCATAACTATCACCCTTTTGCCGGTAGTAACATGCCCTGCACAATGCGTAACCCATCATTCTCCAGCGCTTCAAAACAGCGTACATATCCACGCAATCACGGCACAGATAGGAATGTATATAACGAAATGTAAAATATGTGTCTTCTTGTTATACCCAAACATATGCGGCCCCACAACGCCTTTCAGCTCCGGATAAAAATGGGGAAAGAAGTTTGAATGACAGAGCAGCACCCAGTCAAAGAAAACAATATCATAAATTTCCATGCCATAAAGCATTACAAGGAAGCGCACAAAGAATTTCAGGAAGCTAAAATCATTTCTTACGCCATCCCACGCGCTGAGGACAGCCGCCCCTATAAACAGCAGAAATGCAATTCCAATGATAACCCAGCCAATAATATGAGCTCCGCGAAATCTCTCTTTTTGTCGGGAATCACTGCCAGATTCTCCTTCGGTGCAGAAGAGAAAAATCTCTTATCCTGAATGAACCCGACTCCACCATATAAAAGCAGAAAATATGCTGCCATAATCATAAGCATTGCAATTATTGTTATTACCATTTTAGCCCAACCTCCCCATACCGGGTCACTCAACCATAACGTGCTTTTCATGTTCTTTCACGCTTAATCTCCGGCTTCTTCCGTTTCAATTTTTAAACGCTGAAGAATATCCGATATTACTCCAACATCTTCTATTCTGGTTATTCCGAAGCACTTCTTACCCGCATCCTTAAGAGATGCGCCAATATGATATGCTGTCACCCCGTCAATAACAAGGAATCTGTCGTGAAAAACTTCTGTATAATTCACCGTTAGTGTCGGATACTGCCTGTTAAAATTCGCTATGTCCTGAATGGACAAACGAGTTCTATGGACTGTATACACTGTTACATCTACATGCTCCTTCTTCTTTGCCAGAATATTCAGCGTTCCGACATCGACATAGTTATCAATTAACACAATTGATTTTTTAGCCTTTTCAACAAGGCTTGTCAACAAGCTAAAAGCATCATATATCTGACCTTCAAAAAATATCTTCTGCCCCACCTCTTCATGTTCGGAAATGTACGCAAATATCTTGTCAAACTTTTCATTAGATTCCTTCTGGTACTCTAATTGTTTTAATTCCAAGCTGTTTAGCTTATCAAACATAAACGCATTTTCAGTCAGGAAGCGGCGCATTTTAACAAAAATATTCATAATATTGACACTTACCTGAATAGCCTCATCACTCCTTAAAACTGCTGACAACATTGCTATTCCCTGCTCTGTAAAGGCATATGGTAAATATCTGCGTCCACCTTTAGACGGAATATTTTCTGTGTTTGAGGTCGCAATTTGCGACCTCAAGTCTGCATATTCATCCTCAGTCAGTTGAAAACAAAAACTTTCCGGAAAGCGTTTTATATTTCTCTTCACACTCTCATTCAATCTTTTTGTTTCGACATTATAAAGCATCGCCAGATCGCTATCTATCATAACCTGCTGTCCACGTACATAGTGAATCAAATTTTCGAGTTTCTCTTCCGTACTATCTACTATTACAGGTATATCTACGTTCGTATTTTCAGGCACCTAATACCTCCTATATCTTTGGCTTGAGATCGCATTTTGCAGCTTTAAGTCTAATTGTATACTTTCTGTGTCTTATAGTCAATAAGTTTCAATCTCAATTAACAAATATCAAGCACACGGAAAATACGATATGTTCAGTCCTGCGGCCTGCGGACGGTTTTACCAGCGGGAAACAAATTCCAACGTTTTCACCAGCGAATCCATCCGGGCCTTCAGCCCAGGCTCTTCATTTTTCCCGCTGTCGCCCTTAAAGAGCTTTGTCTGCCCAAATTCCATCGGGACAAACATATGCTCGCCATAATCATAGCTCAAATGCTGGTAGAAGTACGGAAAATTATGCTCCTGCAAGCGCTTCGTAATCTGCTTTGCCGCAAGCTCTGACGGCCACATATTGTCCATCTTAGAGGAAATCAGGAGAACAGGCCCGGTTTTTTTCTCAACCTGTATCACTGCGGCAGGATCAGGATTCTGCACAAGCGGCAGGTAAAGGTCATACATGGTTACGTCTCTTATCCGGAGGCTTTTCCACAGTATATGGCCGAGGGGAAACTTCTCCATCCCATAAGAGCTATACGGCACTTCTTCTCCATGAAAACTCCAGCTGCTTCCCGGTACAAAGGAAATCCCCTTCTCCTTGGCAAATCCCTGACATACGATATTCATGGGTGCAACCGCAATCACGGCATTGACAAGTCCCGGCAGAAGGCTTCCCGCCAGCAATGCCAGTTCCGCTCCTTTTGAGATGCCCCACAGCCCTACCTTTTTATATCCCATATCGTGCAGCCGCTTTGCTGCCGCCTCTAAGGAATCAATCGGAACCTTAGAGAATTGTTTGGGCAGTCCCTCCATCACATAAGCCAGAGTTGTCAGCCCTTGAGACTGAAAAACACCTGCCAGCGTCCGCGCCAGTTCAATCCCTCCATCGCTGCCACTAAAGCAGATCAGCGCCTTCTCAGGATATTTGTCCTCCTCCGAAAGAAAAAGTTCACCATAAACCCATCCGTTTCGACACGATAATTAATATTTTCTGTTTTCGCCATTATCTTTTGTTCCTTTCTCAATCTTTTGCTTTATCCCTTCGATAACTTTAACATAGCTGTTGTATTTTTTCCATACGCATTTCTAATGAAAGCACTTCTCCTGCAAGGCTCTCCATGCGCAACAAGCTTCCGCATGTTCCTGCCTGTCTGCGTTTTTTCGCACAAAAAGCCCCGGCACCTCTGGCCGCGGTGACCAGAAATGCCGGGGGCTGTAAACCTTCCTCCGCTTTGTTATATTCCGTTCTTTAATCCTGCGGGATTTCCAGTTCCCATCCGGCGAAAATCAAGTCCGGATCGGTAATCAGTTTCCCGTTGAGACCGACAATCTCTGCCACGGTACAGCCGTACTTTCGGGAAATCGCCCAGAGAGTGTCGCCCCGCTTGACAATGTAAACAACGGTTTTCCTGTTGTCCGGCAGGATAGCATCCGCGCTGTCTGCGCCCATTGTTTCATCCTGCGGGATCTGGAGCTGCCAGCCCTTATAAATCAGGTTCGGCTTTTTGATTAAATCACTGTTAGCCGCCACGATCTCGGAGACGGTGCAGCCGTACTTTCTCGCAATTGCCCAGAGGGTGTCGCCTTTCTGCACGGTATAGGTCACATAGACAGGATCATCATCCCCGGTTACCGGACTTTTCTTAACGCTCTCGTCATACCCGATCATGTAGACGGAAAAATGACTGGTTTTCCAGTTCACCCGCTTTTTTACCGGGTCATAGCCGGTTTCACAGCGTTCCCTGTTGCCGTTCCCGTCCACATAATAGACCACAATCCCGCTTGCCTGTTCGCCGGAGCGCAGCTCATAGGGAACGCAGATCGTAACCTTGCCGCCCATGTCGGAGATGCTTCTGCCGCCGCTGGTGACGTTAATATCCAGTGCCGGACGGCTGCCAACAGCCTGCCGCTGCATGTCATTCAGCATGTTGTCCGTGGCAGGCTTGATGGAGATGGTAATGTCGTTCCCGTTCGCCTGTGCGGCATTCTTGTCCAGAGCCTTTGCGTCAAATTCAATGGATGTACCATCGGTCAGGACGATCTCAAGACCTTCCGCATCATTGTCCGGGTCATTCACCGCCTCCGAAATCTGCTTTACCACGTTGGCAGGGAGCTTTACGATATCCACCTCTATCTCCAGTACGGAGAAATCGATGGTCACGATGCCTGTTTTCACATTGTTCCCGATGACGGTATCCAGTTTTGAGAGGTCAACCGTTTCGATGGTTGCCGCTGTTCCGCTGACCGCCGCATCCACCCGAATGGTGTTTTCATCGCCGGACACCGGGACGGTCACAGCGATGGATGAGGTATTGTTATCGGAATCGCTGTCATTGCCGCCTCCACCGGTGTTGTCTTCTTTCTTCTGGATGGTGCTGCCGTCCGCGAGTTTCGTACTGCAGCCCTTGCAATAGGTGTCGCCCGTATAACCCGCCGCACCGGTGGTTGCCTCCACGCTGCCGCGTACCTCGGTGCCGCCCGTGTGGTTGTTCATATCCTTGTCTCCGTAAGGCTGGGAGCAGGTAGCGCAGACAGCCGGGGATTGGCAGGTGGCTGTCCCGCCGGAGCAGCTATTCGTTTCGATATGACTGCTGTCTTTTGAACAGATGCGGGTATGTGTTCCGTCACCGTTGGAAGTCCAATCGCCCCAAACATGGGTATGCTCCAAAGCCGGGGCAAGCTCATAGCCGCATTCCGTACAGGTCTGGGCAGTCTCCTCAGTTGCCGCTGCGCCGGGAGTGTGTGCAGCAAAATCCAGCTTCTCGGTGCAATTCGCTGTCCGGCAGACGTGCCAATGACCGCTTGCATCCTTGCTCCAGATGCTTGCCGAATCGTGGCTGCCTAACTTGCCGTATGGCTGATGGCAGGTATCGCATACTGCCTTGGTCTGACAGGTCGCTGTCCCGCCGGTATGCGACGCTTTCTCAGCGATGGCACCGCAGCAGGAATACTCTTTCCAGTGATTGTCGCCGTCTGACTTCCAATCACTCAAAGTACCGGTATGGTTGTTCGTGTTTAGTTCACCGCTTTCAAACGTCTCCGTGCCTTTTGCACCGCAGACACAGGACTTATAATAAGTCGCCTTGGATGTACAGGTCGCGTCGGACTTCTTATACCCTTCCACCGCTACCTCCCGATCATAGGTGTGCGCAGCAGTATCTTTTTGTCCCTTGCAGATGGAGCATTGGTGCCAATGGCTGGAAGAATCTGTACTCCAATCCGAGCTCAAGCTATGTTTGCACACGACAAGTTTGGCGCTGCTGCCACTGATAACCGTACTGACAGAGAGGGTATTGTCGTTCTCATACAGAAATTTTTCCGGATCGGCATAGACTTTGTTGCCTGTAGCTATGCGAACATAGCTAGAACTATCCGGCGTTGCTTCCGTCGTCACGCCGATTTTGTTGCCGCCGGTCAGTTCACCCGCAATGGTAATATATTTGTTGGTTGGCAGATAGACATTGTTGTTGACGCTATTTTTCGTGTTGCCACTGATGTCTATACCGCCGGAAATTTTGATTGCATTGCTGTTTTTGCTGTTGAAGTACACACCGCCGCCGTTTCCCGCCGCATTGTTTCCGGTGATGCTGCCACCGTTTATCGTAAGTGCACCACCGTTTTTCACAGCAATACCTCCGCCATCTCCGGTTGCAGTGTTGCCGGCGATTTTCACTGAGTCGGAAATGGTCAGGACTTCATCGGAATAATAACCGTAAAAATACACACCGCCGCCGTTTTCCGCCCTGTTGTTTTCAATCACGCTGTTGTCGGATATGACAAGCGGGTTATTCGTGCATATACCGCCGCCATTTCCTGTCGCCGTGTTTCCACTGATGATGCCGCCATATATCGCCGCAGAAGCACTGGAGCCCCAAGCCATCACGCCGCCACCGTAATCTGAAGATGTGTTGTTGCTGATTTCGCCACCGTACATAATAAAATCATCACTGGCAAGTACACCTCCGCCGCCATAGTTGAGTGCTGCGTCAACATGGTTATCTCTGATTTTTCCACCATACATTGTAAAAATACCGCCTGATACTGCCACACCAGCGCCATCTTCCTTACTGTCAGAAGTACCTACGTGATTGCCGCTGATCTCGCCGCCGTACATGATAAAGGTAGCATCAGCGCCATTGTTTGAACCAACTTCCACGCCCTTTCCTTTTACGTCGGTCGAATGGGTAATCGTACCACTGCTTTGACAGTTACAGAGTATGAATTTCGCATTACCACCAACCTGAATGATCTGACCGGTGGTTGATTTTGTGATATTATGACCGTCCAGACAGAGGTATAGCGTATAGTTTGCTTTTACTTCAAGGGTATCGTCTCGCGTCACATCGTCCGCCAGATAAACATAGGCGGTGTTGGTATCCGTATCATATGTAATCTCATCTGTTCCATTCCACTCTGTCCATGTGACATTTTCACATGTGCCCTTGTGGTCGCCGATATCTGTATGCGTTGCGCCGCAGATCGGGTGGCTGCTGTGCGTCGTTCCACCCAGTACCGCCACGCCGCCAAGCTCCACTGTCACAGTGAGGGCAGACACATTTTCCGCCAAGGCATAACCCTCGGGCAGAGCTGCGGTAAACAGGTAGCTGCCGGTATCGGCTCCCTCCGCGGGATAGTTGTCACAGCTCCAGCCGCCCAGCGTGACAGTCTCCGTGCCATTCTCTGTGGCAGCGGTAATCTCCGCCGGAAAGATGCCCACAATTTCATCATAGAGGACAGGGCTTTCCGCGCCGGACAGGGCAAGGATACCGCTTGACGGGTCAATGGCTTCCAGCTCATCCACCCAGCTCCACGCCGTGATCTCGGTCAGTCCACACAATCCGCAGACATAGGTACAGGGATGTCCCTCCACTGCCGGGACATATCCGCAGATTCCGTCATGTTCATGCGTGCAGTTCAATTCCTGCACAATACAGCCGCTTTCCCCGCTGCAAACATGGCTGCACTCTGCAGGCTCCACAGCCTCGTTGCCCGAAACGCTGTTTTCCAATACCGGGTAGCAATCCTCCGTATGTATATGGGTGCAGCTTGTGACCTCGGTATAGCACTCCGCCCCGTGTTCGTGGGTGCAGGGGCTTCCCTCGCTCCCCTCCACATAACCGCAGGCTTCGTCATGAGCCGTGTGGTGTCCGCACAGGCCGCTTGCGCCGTTATCCTCTGCGGCAAGGGACACCGTAGGCAGCATCCCCGCCACAAGACAGGCTGAAACAAGTACGGATAATATTTGTCTCCTGATCTTCATTGTTTCTCCACTCCTCTCTTAAGTTCCTACAGCCTTCGTATGCTCCAAGACTGTCATGCAGCCCCTCACCGTAATGTTCTTTGTCTGCCGTCGGACTTGACACCGGCGCAGGCTTGCTTATAATATTATAATGCGTTCACCCATGAACGAATCAAGATCGAAAGAGGAAATTTTATGGAAAAAGATACAAAGAAATTCTTTCAGATTACAGAGGCGGCGCGCGCCTGCGGCGTTTCCCGCAGCACACTGATGCGCCTGGAAGAAAAGGGACTGCTCGCCCCCGCCTATATCGCGCCGGAGAGCGGGCGACGGTACTATGACAACCACAATGTCTCCCGCATTCTGCAGATTGAGAAGCTAAAGGCTATGGGACTGAGTGCAGAGGAGATCGCGGGCTATTTTGCCTGTGGCGGCGAGGTGTCAAAGCCGCTTGCGGTGCTGGAAAAGCGTCTGCATGACCTCCAGCGCAGCGTGGAGGAGCTGCGGCTGCGCTCAGCGGAGGAGCTGAGCATTTCCGTACAGATCATGCGTTTGTCCGCCGTGACCTGCCTGATGCGGCAGTGCACAGGACGTACCGTCGCGGACAAGTACGCCGATATGTACGATTTTTACAGCGAGTGCATCCGCCGGGGCTGTTTGCTCTCCGACGAGCCGCTTTTCACGATCTCGGAGAGGAAAGACTATTTGGAAGGGTACATCAGTGACCAGCCCTATCCCTATACCGTCTGCGTTCCCGTGCGGTCAGAGAGCGCACCCGCGGACGCGGTGGTGCTGCCGGAATGCCAGGTGCTGTCAGTGCTGTACTGCGGCGATTATTCCGGCGTGGACAAGGCGTGGCTGGCGCTGGGGCATGAGGCAAAAGCCCGTAGTCTGACGCCCACAGGTTTCCCGCGCGTTCTGGGCATCGTTGCGCCCAACACGGGCCGTGAAATCGAAACGCGGAGATATTGCTCAAGATTTGTCCTGCCCGTGGAGGAATAAGGGACTCACTTTTCCGCTTAAGCTGTGAGCGTTTCCTCGCTGCGTCTTCTCAAAGGCAGCGCACCTCCCCCACAGTGCCGTTGACGAATACCCGGTCTCCGTCCTTCAGGGTCGTGGTGGCACAGCCGACCGCCATAACCGCCGGGATATTGTATTCTCTCGCCACGATTGCCGCGTGGGACAGCGTACCGCCGGTATCGGAAACAACAGCCGCCGCCAGCGTAAAGAGCGGCGTCCACTCGGGGTCCGTGTACCGGCACACCAGAATATCCCCCTTCTTCAGCTTGCCAAACTCCGCCGGGGCGGTAATCACGCAGACCTCTCCGCTGGCTTCACCGGCGCTGCCGCTCACTCCCTTCAGCGTATCTCCTTCTCCCTTCAACGCCTCCCACTGCTGCCTCTTCCAGTACTCCTCCGCCGCAGGACGCAGGCTCTTTCGCTTCGCTATTTTATCGAGTTCCTCCGCGCTTAAGCTTCCCCGCTCCATGGCAGTACGCAGCTCCGCCCAGAACAGATACTGTAAGTCCAACGCTGCCACGCCGAACAGCTCCGCCGTGCGCTCCAGCGCTCTTCTACAGGCATAGAAGGCTGTTTCCCAAAGGCTCTGGGTCTCCTCGCGGTACGCATGGTAGAACCGATAGCTCTCCACCAGCTGCAAATGTCTCCCGCTCTGCTTCTCACTCATGCCCGCTGTCATTTTTCCAAGAAGCGCCTTATAGCAGGCTTCTTCCTCAGCCCGGGACATCTCCTTCCCTCTGTCGGCAGTCAGCAGCGGACGGGGCACCTGCAGGAACCTTTCCCTGTCCTCCCTCCATGTCTTTGCCGCAGGATTTTTCATGATCCTGTCAGCCAGTGCAAGCAGATCGTAGTTCATATCGGCAGTTTTATAGGACAGTCCCGCCTTCACAAGCTCCTTTACCTGTCCGGGCGTAATGCACAGTCTGCTTCTGTCTTCCGGCTTTACCGGAACAGTCACGGTTTCTTTCTCACCGTAGACCACCATCGTTTCCTTGCTTCCCACGACCTGTCTTATGATTTTTCCGTCGCGCCGGCAGGTCAGTTCATCCGGGCTGACCGCACCGGAGACCACCGACTCCCCAAGTCCGTAAGAGGCGTTAATCAGCATCAGGTTCTGGGTAAACAACACACCCGCAGTTTCGCTCTCCACCATGCGCTGAAGCACGACCGCCAAGGCAACATGCTGTCCGTCATAATTCTTTTCCCGCCGGTAGCTGACGGCACGGTCTCCCCACAGGGATGCATAACATGCCTTAATGCTGTCGAGAAGTCTTTCTTCCCCGCGGATATTCAGGTAGGTCTCCTGCTGCCCTGCGAAACTGGCATCCGCAAGATCCTCCGCCGTCGCCGAAGAACGTACCGCTATGCGCACATTTCCCCCCATGCTCCGGTAGAACGCTGTCACCTCCGCCTTTACATCCTCCGGCAGCTCTCCGTCCAGAATCGCCCGCCGGATCGCTGCCGGTTCTCCGGTTACGGCAATTTGGTTCTGCTTCATAAACTGCTCATATGCCGGCACCGTGAGGACTCCTCCGGGCGGAACCTGTATTCCCGCCCGGGTCATTTCCCCCAGATTGGCTCCCTTTCCGCCCGCAGTTTTGACATCTTCCTTTGTAATATCTTCAAACCTTTTAATGTACATACCCAATTCCTCCTATGAACGTTTTGAAATCCATTCATTGCTTATTCTTGAAGAAACCCTGACCGCGATCAGGGTTTGTAAGTACCTGCTACCTGAAAGTAACGCTTTACGTTTTCCTCCACAAAGTTTCTGTATATCTCCGGGAAATACTTCTTCCCGATAATTTCTTCATTCATAAACAGGATTGCTGCCGCCTTCATGAAAGCCCTAAGTCCCCCGGTCTCCACCTCTACCGTAAGTCCGTGCGCCGCCCAGAAGTCCATCAGTTCCGTCAGCATATTTTTAATGATCCGAACGCTGTTCTGCTCCAGATTATCGTTATTCCCAAGCAATATATTTACAGAATCGCTAATCAGGTTATTGAACGCGAGATTATCCTTCAGGTGCATTCCCGTCTTGAAAAGAAGCTCTGTCAGAAAACGGTGAGGATCTTCGATTTCCGTCCCATAGCTCTCTGCCGGAATCTCACGAAATGTCTTCGTCTTCTCGGCTAGCCGCCTGTTCACACAGTCGAGAAACAGCGCCTCCTTGCTGTCATAAAAGGAATAAAAGCCTCCCTGCGCGATTCCCACCGCCTGCGTCAGCTGCTGGACCGATACCTTTTTCAGTCCCTTTTCCCGAAACAGCTTCAGGCCCTCGTCCTGCAGCTGTCTCCGAATCTGTTCTCTCTCTGTCTCCGTGAATGCCTTTGCCATAATTCTACCTATGAATGCTTTTTAATCTGTTCATAGGCATCATAATTCTTTTCTGTTGATCTGTCAATACTACGCCTTCTCCCGGCTCACCAGAAATCCGCCTTCGTCCTTCACGATCTCATACTTCTGCGCCAGCGGACTTTCCGATCCGACTACACAATAATCGCATTTATCGGAGTTTCCGCAGGTTCCGCAGCGGATCAGTGTTCCATGAATCCGGCTGATTCCCCAATAATCCGAATTGCATAATAACGGAATCACATGCATAAGCTGATGTTTCTTCGCAAATTCCGCATTCGGACACTGGGTAAAATGGTATCTGGCAGCGCGGTTTTCCCTGTCGTAAGGCTCTGAAACATTGCAGAACGTTGCCGGATATTGTTGGTACTGTTTCCTGTCCCTATCTCCGCACTTTTTGAAAACTGCATCAATCAGCCGCATGTCAAGTTTTCGATTCAAGTCGAATAACCTGCCAAGCTTCTCAAAAGCTCCCATAAACATATGGCTTACAAAATCCTGGAGTTCTTCCATCGGCGGCTGATCCGGGAGCTGTGGGTACAGGGAAAAGATAAGCAGCCCTCCGTAAACTGCCAGTGCATGCCCGTTCTTCCTTCCGCCATAGTCCGGTAACTCTTTTAAATATTCTTCATACTGCCTGCAGGTCGCTTCCCAGATCTGCCTTCCCTGCTCCGTACCGTAACGCCCGCTCAGCCATCCATTGATTTCCGAACAAAAGGCTGGCATATCGCTCACTTTCATATGTTGTTCCATACCGCTATTCGCTCCGGTTTTTCCTTACTTCTCTTCCCTCTACTGTATGTGACATTAACCTCTTCACCTTCAGCACATTACAGCAGATACGGAATACCTAATATCATTCATGGTCAGTTTTCGTGTCAATCCAGTATCTTTTCATATCGTGGCCTTCAACTTCAATTATGTTCTCCAAGACACCACCATTTGACTTTCTTCTGCAGTATTGCAATTTTCCAGCCCCATACAACCTGCGAATTGATCCTCGTTATCGGCATCGTGAATCAGCACCTCATTCCTAAACTGTTCTAATTCATCTATGTATCTTTCATTTGCCTCTATCAGAAAAATCATTATTGTCCCTTTCTCAACCTTTTGCTTTATCACTTCTCAACTATACTGCAATTTTGAAAGCGTGGAAATAGGACGTTTCCCGCTGAAAATAGTGCGAAGGGCTTTCAGGTCCCCCACCTCTTAAACTGAAAGTCATCATTCTTCTACAATTTCACCATGAATGCCGACTCTGCCCTCATCCGGACATTTCGCATCGAACATTTTCGCGCGATTTGATCCATAATCGAGCAATGCCCCGTTTTGCAATGCGTAAACAAATGGGTAAATGTTGTTCCACAGTTCATGACAAAGTGGCGGACATAAGTCTTCAACAAGAAACTCCTGCCCTTTTTTGAAATACCCGCATCTGCATTTACTGTCTGTTATAGTTAGCTTAACTTTCAGCATTTCTCGTCACCTCCCCGCATTCCAGCTTATAATAAATTCAATAATTCATAAATCACCTTAATCGTAATTCCCGCAAAAATAATTGTCAAAAGGCACCCTGCTGTCGGCCGAACATCTTCCTTGCATACACCTCTTGAAGGATGCCTCGGGTCGTAATAAATAGTGATTTCGTAAGGATAGCGTATGCTTACTGTACCTTGCGACCGAAATATCAATTTCTTTTTATAGGAAACGCCATTCACCCTATATTCATAGATACATTTCATTCTATCATACCTGTTGTAAGAGCTTTTTGCTTCCGGATTACCGCAGATACAGATGCTGTCTATCAGTGTTGCTGTTTTATAATGTCCTTTCGCCTCTGCTTTCTTAATGAACATATTTTTATGCGAATGCTCCGGAAAAAATAGTTTTATGTAACCGGCAATCAGCACAACTACCCCTGCAATTACTGCAATCACTTCTTTTGCTTCTTCGCTCAAACTATTTTCTCCTTTTCATGTCTAAAGTGCAACACATCATCCATTCCTTAAGCTGTTCAATCTGATTTTCATATTTTTTTAATTCCAGAATAGTCCCTTTTGTCTGCTGCATTCCCTCCTGCCGGTCTTTAGCTTCGGAACCTTCCATGCCCAATGCCCGTTTTATGCTATATTCCAGCCATCCAAGCATTCCGTCAAAGCTGCAGGCCATTACGGCATCCCAATTCACATTACCGATGTCCATATTCTCTGTATATGCCTGCATCAACGCATCAAACTTCGCCTTATTGTACTTTCCTGTTTCATCGGAAATCCAATAATTTAACACTTCTATCAATTCTTGAAAAGGATTTACATATCCGGCTGCTTCCCAATCAATAATGTACAGCTCGTCATTTTTCCACATAATGTTCTTAGGATCTAAATCTCTATGACTGATTACTTGATCTTGAGATACTTCAGACAAAGCGCTGACCACATGATTATCCCATCGCATAATATCCACCAGATTCTCCTGTAATACGGAACAGCACTCGGCATTACATTGTTTTGCCTTTTCAAAAAGCATCTTCCAGTCATACTCCCCTCGAATGCCATGGTTCTTTTCTATACTATCCACTTTTATATTTGCTGTATGGATTTTGCCTAATACCCGCCCGACCTGTGCGCAATGATGTTCCAAAATGTCTGGAACAAAATTGGATTTCCCTTCTATCCAATCAAATATAACATAAAACGAGCCATCCAGTTCAATGATACATTTTCCATCAAAGCATTTTGCTGCCACTAGCGGAACGACATCCTTCAGAGCATTTGATACGGTTTCAGAGTTAATCATATTTTGTAAGGCTTCCGGTCTTTTCATAATGTCGGGATTTAGCAATTTAACAGCATATTCGCCCTGATCTGTACTCACATGGTACATCCTATGCATCAATCCCCCTGTTATCATTTCCGGCTCACTTTTCACCTTACCTAAGCGATAACTTTGACATAGTTTCTCTATGTTTTCCATGCGCATCTCCGTTTCTAATAAAAAATCTTCTCTTAACCGTTTCCCTTAGAAGCCAGTTCCAATCAAGACACCATCATTCCAAACGGCCGCAGCCACGCTCAACAGCAATAGATGCCAGCTTTTTCAGAATTGCTTTACCATAACCTTTGCCACGACATTCAGGCTTAACATACAAATCCTCTTTTCCTTGCTTCCTCAATCAATTTGGGCTGAATCAACGGATACGTCCAATTCTCAACCAACTCGTCGCTTAAAATAATTTTCTCTATTTCACTGTGAATTTCACCAAATGAGGTTATCTCTGCAAAGTAGAGCATGCCATAGGTTTCATCATAAGCATTCTTATTGATACGCGTTTTCCCTTTTACAGAATAGACGCATATAGGCTTAATAGAAAAATCCCTTGCTCCGGTTTCCTCCATAAGTTCACGTTTAGCAGTCTCCAGTATCGTCTCATTCGGTTCGCGGTGACCTCCGGGCACTTCGTATGTATCACGTTCCCTATGCTTGCAAAATACCCATTTCCCTTTTGATTTTGAAATTATTACAGCAAACTCTAACAGCGAATCCTCAACTTTTTCATAAAAATTCACTTCCACCATTGCTCTGCCAACTCCTTTTCAAATGCCAACCCTCAATTCTTTGGGACGAAGCCTTATCTATCATACTGTGCTTTTAGAAAATTTTATAAACTCATATGGCAAGCCTATATCTTCGGAATATTTGCAAATTTCTATTTTTTCGTCATCACTCATTTCGTCGTAGAAAGGACGATCCGATACCTTCCAGTATGTTTTAACTTCGTCAATTTTCAACACATCCCCCCATGGAGCAACATATAATTCCCCAACTTTATATTTCCCGATTTCTTTGTACACCCTCGTGGTATAACAATACCCCAGTTTATTTAGATAATTTTGAATCGACATATATTCATGTTCAGGGAATGATATTTCTTCAAGCATACAATAAACCTCCCATCAGCGTAAAGTTTCAAATTTCGCTATAATCTCCAATGCAAATTCAAGTTTATTTTCTACCATTATATCATTCTTCTGAACATGCGCAATCTAATTTTCCAGCCTTCAAAACCGCCTATTCCCCCGCAGCTTCCCGTGGAAGATGAAACGACTAGCTTTCAGTATTTAGCCTTTTAAGCTTGAAATTGTCGCGTATTTTAACGGCTATGAGCGCAAAATACTCCTAGACATTCTGGCTTCTGTCCGGTAATTCAGATGGGATACTGCTGGTCTGGATAAATGAGTTTTCTCTGTGATCTCATTAACCCGAACTCCGTTGCAGTCTCCCATTTTCATCATTTCCAAAATCATATGCTGTCGGTTTTCATCTCCCAGAGCCAGCAGAATTTTTTGACATTTTCCAAAATTTGCCGCCAGGTTGTCTATATCTTCCTTTGTATGCATTATTTCACCTCATGTCCTGTTACTGCCTCAAAGTGATATTTTACGATTCCAAGATCAATCTTAGAATAAAAACCTCCAAGATTTTTTGCCGTTACAATTCCATTTTTCAGTTCAAAAAGAAACTTCTGCTGATTTACTGCTGTTGGTGCAAGCTTTACCGCTTCCATACCTGTTTCAAACCATTCTGCAACCTCGTCTGTCCGTGAAAGCTCTGAAATACTCTTACTTTTATGTGGAACTCCCTGTGTTTTCCCATATCCCAGCGAAATAATAATGAGCAGCTTCTGTCCTTTTTTTATTTCCGCTTTAGATTTACCATGAGTCATTGCTAC
Source organism: uncultured Lachnospiraceae bacterium (assembly GCA_900554205.1). Classification (GTDB taxonomy): domain Bacteria; phylum Bacillota; class Clostridia; order Lachnospirales; family Lachnospiraceae; genus Acetatifactor. Next base: position 53,864 of record USGM01000004.1, on the reverse strand, counting down.
CCAGCAGGTATTAAGTCCAAGTTCCTGACATTTCAGAACAATCTTCTCGCCATAATATCCGGCTTTTTCCTGTTCATTCTTATTTCCGACAATAGCAATATAATTCTTTACATTTTCAAATTTTCCATAGTGAGCCATAAAGGAATCGAAGCATTCGGGTTCATCATAGAAAGCCTGTATAGACATTTTGCTCTCAGCATTGACTGCTTTTATCAATAAGTTAATTTCCTCTCTCTTAGGCGGTTCAATAGCCTGATTTTTGTACTGTCTCACACTGTGTCGCTTCCTCATAATCTCTAATATATCCATTACCATATCCTCGCTTTCGTTCAACTGATTAAACCAAGTATATCATATCTTTCTGCCAAAAATTCAATGGTAAAGAAAATCGAGACCTAAAAATGAATAACCCATTTTTAGGTCTCTGACATACAAGCTAATTTACTCAAATGCCTCAATCACATCGCTATCCTTTTTCACAAAAGCAATGTACTCGTTTAACTCTGCCCGGACAACTACCCACTGCCCACCGGCATATTCTTGTTTGTCCTTGGTCAGAATCCAGTCTCCTTTGGGCAAATACACCCTCCGTTCTGTCTGCCCCTGCTCCATAATCGGCGCAAATAATATATCCTCGCCGAACATATACTGATCCTCCAACGTGTAACAGACAGGGTCTGTGTGGAAGTCATAAAACATCGGTCGCATCAGCGGAGAGCCGGTTTTACTTGCCACGTCCATATGCATCACAACATACGGCTTTAATCTTTCTCTGGTTTCAATAAGTTTCTTAATAGTGACATAATTTTCATCACCAAAGCACCATATTTCATTCGGACCACCACTACGCTCAATAATACCCGGATTTGGCTCCGGCTGATTTGGAGTCCTTCTTCTGGAACCATGTAGTCGCATAATTGGTGAAAACAATCCAAACTGGAACCAGCGCACCAGAAGTTCCCTAAACTCTTCGCTTTCCGTATCCCCGTTTAAGAAACCACCAATGTCACTATTCCACCACGGAATGCCGCACATTCCCATGGACAAACCGCTGGTCACACTTTGCCGGAGTGCCCGAAAATCCGATACAATATCTCCGTTCCAAACTGCCGCACCATACTTCTGGCTTCCCGGATAAGCCGCTCTTGTAAGAGAAATAATTTCGGTTTCTCCCATTTCCCGTAAGCCGTCATACAACATTTTCACATAATAATACGGATATAACAGTGCAGTCTGCGCACCATTACCCAAATAGAAATGCAAATGACCGAACTGCTGTGGATGAACCTCCGGCTCCGCTTCATCCAACCAGAAATTTCTGATACCATAATCATAGTAATTCTTTTTTATTTTGTTCCAGACAAAGCTCCTTGTATTTGGATTCATGGTATCAATAAAGGTTTGCTGCCCATAGAAGTTAAACGTACCAAACTGACCGTTCTCTGTACGCACCAGCATGTTCTCCTCGTTCATTTCCATGTAGTTTTCACTGTTCGGATTAATAGTCGGCCAGATGGAAACAATTGGTTTGATACCCAATTCCTCTAATTCCTCGCACATAGACTTCGGATTCGGCCAGTATTTCGGATCGAACCTCCACTCGCCCTGCTCAGTCCAATGGAAATAGTCAATCACAATGGCATCAATTGGAATTCCACGACGTTTATATTCTCTGGCAACTGAAAGCAATTCCTCCTGGCTTTCATAGCGTAGTTTACATTGCCAAAACCCCGCCGCCCATACTGGAAACTTAGGTGCATAGCCGGTTAAGTCGGCATAAAGTTTCATTACCTCTGCCGGAGTATCTCCGGTAAAAACCAAAAAATCCGCTTGATAGGTACTATCACTGCACCACAGTGTATGATTATTTGTGGTTTCACAGCGTCCCGGCGCCGGATTGTTCCATAAAAATCCGTAGCCTAGAGATGAATATAAAAACGGCAACGTGGATTTGGTATTATAATGCACAAGATTGCAGGTGCTTCCCTTACGGTCGAAGGCGTCTTCTGTCTCCTGTCCAAGTCCATAAAAATGTTCCCCCTCGTTTGCCTCAAAAATAACTTTCACCGTGTAATTATCCCCTTCGGTATGCACATAGTTATTTACATAGTCGCCCTCCTGTTTTCTTTGCAGAATCAACTTATCTTTTCTGTAGAACCGAATAACGCCCCCATACCAAGGGAATCCCGCTTCAATCTCCGCTTTCAGATCGCCATTGGTGATGATAGCAATCTTTTCATCCCCCTCTGTTTTGCAATTACTTTCTGTTGCCGGCGGGAGCAGGGTCCAGTTTTCCTCCGAAACATTGTTGTTTCTCGTCATGCGGCAGCGAAGACAATTTTTTCCGTGTGCTTCGATTACCACCAGTTCGTCCCTTCTCCGAAAGATCAGACGGTCTTTTTCTAATACTATCTTTCCCATAACAACTACCTCACTATCTGTTCCCGAATCAACTTTAGTTTCCATTACAAATTCAGTATAATATTTTTTTCATGAACCCGCATTTCCTTTTTTGATGAATACTGACACTATATTGACGTCCAATAGCCGTTATGCTATGTTTAAATTGATGCTAAATCCACTATATTCACACTATTATGGAGGAATTCATGAATTTCAATCCAGACACTAAATTGTACGAGCAGATAGCACATGTTACAGATTCGGCACCTTACTCCATGCACTGCACCAAAATCACTCCCTCTACTGAACCGGCACTGTATTTACACTGGCATACAGAAATGGAATTTCTACTTCTGACAGAAGGTGAAATTTTGTTTCAGATTGAAGATAAATCCTTTACTTTGCATACCGGAGATGCTGTTTTCATTCCCTCTGGAGCACTGCACACCGCCAAGAACCTCGGCAACACCTCTGTCTCTTTTTACGCCTTGGTATTCTCCTCTGAATTTTTAATTTCCTCCTTTGATACGGTTTCATACAACACTTACATTCTGCCGGTACTGCATAATAATCTGCGATTTGCAACATCAATACAAAATTCCAAAAGCGGCTGGCACAAAGAAATTATAGAGTACTTAAACAATCTCTTCTTTTCCGGCACAAGGAACGAACTGTTCATTCGCGGACAATTGTTATTGCTCTGGAATACCTTCTACCAAAACCATATCTCAAAAGCAGATCCCTTATGTTCCGCGCAAAAGGCCTCAGTTCACACACTCTCTTCACAATTGGAACCTGTCATTTCCTACATGCAAGATCATTATTCACAGACACTTTCCTTAGCGGAACTAGCCTCCTATGTTCACTTAAGCGAAGGACAGTTTTGCCGTACCTTTAAACGCTTTACCGGCATGACACCTTTTCAATATCTGGTGCGTTATCGCATCCTACAAAGCTGCCACGACCTTTTTTCCACAGACAATAAAATAACTGACATTGCCACCTCTCACGGTTTTAACAATGTCAGCTATTATAATCGGGCCTTTTTAAAAGTGATGAATATAACTCCAACAGAATACAGGAAACAGTTTATATAGACTTGTTATTTCCTCTTTTTTATTAGAATATTAGTGCATATCAAAAATGCGGTGCAAGTTACGGTAAAACGGGACAGCTGCTCCGCGTAAGCGGTGCAGCCATTCCATTTTGAACGGTGCGGAGCACCGCTATGGTAGCACGCAGTGCCACTGGTGAAATTGATACGGTTATTTATCTGTATCTCGCATGCTGATTCCATTCATTTCCAAACGGTAACAGTGCCGTTTGTCGGTGATCCGGGCAAGGCATGCATCTGCATAGGTATGCTCCTGAAAGAGGTCAAACCAGGATTTCACTGGAAATTGAGAGACAATAAGCGTTGATCTTCTTCCATCCCGTCCATCGATAACCTCGAAAAGATCCCGGCATTTATCAAGGTCAAGTTCCATCAGACCGAAGTCATCGATCACAAGCAGATCCAGTTTACTTAAAGCAGATACATGCTCAAGATATACGGTTTTTAGACGTGCCTGTTCAAGTTCAAGCATAAGGGTATTGGCCCGGACATAACGTACTGTTTTCATTTGACGAAGAGCAGCTACACACAGAGCATTACTGAGATATGTTTTTCCACTGCTGGTCATTCCTGTTATGATAAGGTTCTTACCTTCATCAATCCAATGGCATTCCGACAATTTCAGGATGGAAGCAGCATCCAGCTTTCTTGCCGGATCGTTTATCGTTTCGTCGATATCAGCAGATGGATAGCGGAGCCTTGCAAGCTTCAGCAGACGATTGAATTTTTTGTCATATCGTACCTGCCATTCCCGTTCAACGATCTCTGCGAAGCGTTTTTCAAAGCATGTAAGATCAGCGTTTGGATCATTCAGCTGCTTTTCATATGCATCTGCCATCCCAGACATTTTCAGCTGACGGAGGCGTTCACAAGTGACGATTTCTCTGGTGTTAGACGATGTTTTGCTCATTGATAGCAGTCCCTCCCTCTGATGTTTTCATGCTCTGGGAGGTGATCGGTTCTGTCAGTAGATGAAGTGTGCTTATCTGTAACCTTACTGAGAGCTTTTTTGAAGTAAGAATACTTGCAGGCATTTGCATCTATACACATCTGAGCTGCTTCCGAAACCAGATGGCGTGGAACCTCATTGCACATGTGCAGCATGCCTTTACAACTGTTGTAGGCCTGCTCCTCGTGCTTTGCACTGCGAAGCACACGGTCAATCAGTGTGACCATTGATTCACCAAATACGCTCGCCCAGCGCCGATAATAAGCACCATCGTGAGCGTTCAGTTCCTTGTAGTACTGGTGATGTTCAGGCATATGTGCTACATCTGTAATGTAACGTGGAAAATCTTTGTAGGAACGAGGATGCCTGCATATAAGACGGTTGTTTTCGTCGCAGATCCTGATTTCCGACATCGTTGCTTTCAGGATTGCAGGTTTGCCATGGTATGTGTACAATACAGAATAATAGTGACCATCATACTCAAGATGATAATTATCCGGTACACGTGCATAATACCTGTAATCACAAAGCGCATAGCAGCCTCCCGGCAGAGGACGCATCCGCGGTTTGTCATAGGCTTCAAACGCGTACATCCTTGTTTTACGGATGTCAGATTTCTGGCGGAATTCATCCTGGTTGATGGTTGCTATTATTTTTTGTGTTGTCCTGTTGAGTTCTTCCAGACTTGTATAGATATCCTTTTTCAACCGTTCAATCAAGTGGGTCTCGAGAAACCGCACATGATTTTCAACAGATGGTTTCCCTTTCGGCTTACGCGGTGGTGGCGGAACCACAATGACATCATAAAAGTCCTCAAGGTCAGAAAATACAGAATTCAGTGTCAATTCATCCTTTGAGTGCTTTGTAACTGCTGTCTTGAGATTATCTGGAACAAGATACTTAGGAACTGCTTGATAATACTCTAGCGCATGCACAACACCGTTGATAAAACTTGGGAGCCTTTCATCCAGAAAGATCTCAGCATACACACAGCTGCTAAAGCCTAACGTAGTGGTAAATACATGAACTTTGCGGATTTCTCCAGTAGACGGATCTGTTAATAACTCTGGCTGATCCCCAACCCAATCGATGTACATCTTTTCGCCGGGAATCCGCTCGACCGGCATTGAGACTTTTTCCAAGCCAAAATTTTCATGGAGAAAGTCTCTGTACAGCTTGTAAAACTGAGACAGCTGATAACCATCCGGATGAGCTTCTTTGTATTCCAACCAAAGGAAGGCAAGATCAGGATGTTTCATTGCCAGCATACGCTGATGGATCATGTGGAAATCCGGAAGCGGCTTCTCTGCTTGTCTTAGATTTTCCGGTGGGTAGAATAATGCTTCTACTTTTGCTGGTTCCATCGTTTTAAGGTCATCCAGGGTAAAACCTGTTTCTTTAAAACGCTTCATGATGAGTGTGATAGTACTGTTTCCGATCCCATAACGTGCTTTTGTGGTGCGGTATCCAATACCACCGAGGCGTAGTTCGATCACGCCGATGATTGTTGAGTAACTTTGCATACATTTGCTCCTTTCTCAACTGCTGATGAATAAGTTACATCATTCAGTATACAGAAAGGCGCACCGCTCGTTCAGAATAAGTGCACCGTTACATCGGAATAGCTACACCGTTTATTTCGGAATGGGCGCACCGTTTGACCGGAATTTGCAAAATGCGGCTAATACTGCCAGTACAACAAAATTTCTTAATACCAGACTTTCAATCAAACCCTGTGTTGAATTAACTCTATGTAGCAAATCTCCATATAACACCAATAAATACATCGATGCTACAGACAATAACCATCCAAAGCAAATTGATATAATCCTTTTTTCATACATATACATTTCGCAAATACAAAAAATTATGTTTGCAATAAATATAGCAATCAGTTGTCCATTGATTATTGGTCCAACTTTCATTTTTTCTATTTTAAATGGGATAGTGTCATTGCAAATCATCAGGAATTCCCCGAAGCCTATTGCTAATGTCAGTATTAGCAACACGAAAGCTACTATCTTCATATTTTTTTCTAATTTGCAATTATTATTGTCAGCAACATTATCTCCTGATATTCCGATCAGAAATACTATAAAAAATGATACCGCCATCAAAATAAGATAGCTGGTCGTTGAATCATTTACCAAAATAATTCTCTCAGTGCCCATTGCGGAATATCCTGCGATACTGCAACACATAAGAACAATGATCATCAAAATATCCGTAACTAATTTACGTTTCTTTTCCCGTTGCTGTAACGATGCAACTCTAACAATCTCTGTTACAACACTATTATCCTTTTCTTCTTTATCCCCTGTTTTATCTCCTGTAATAATATCTTGAATACTAACCCCAAGAATTAATGCTAGGTTTTCTAAAATACCAACATCTGGGAAGCTTTCTCCCGTTTCCCATCTTGACACAGCCTTATTACTTACTCCCAGAAGATTCCCCAATTCACTCTGAGTATAATTCTTCTGCATTCTTGCTTCTTTGATTAACTTCCCGGATTTCGCTTTATCCATGAAACTTCTCCCTCCTATTTATGTTTAAATTTATGTTTAAATCGTACCCATCTACAAAATAATAAGCAATCCATTGTAACGAGAATGCTTAAATATTGACAATTTCCCGCAAAACTTCTTTAAATAGTAGATTACCTTTTTGATTTTCCACACCTCAAAACCGCCTATTCCCCGGCATGTCGTTTTTTGTGATTTTTTTGACCTATTTTGAGTATCAAAAAAGGCAGCCTTATAAAGACCGCCTTTCCTCTGCTTAATCCCAGTTAATTGCATCATGTGAAATTGTTTCCCCGTTTTCAATTTCCTTTTGTGCTCTTTCTAGTTCTGCACGTTCTGCCGGCGTTACTTTTGTGTAATCCGGATCCCATGCTATCACAAGTTTTTTAATAAATTCTAACGCAAAATTTTGATCTTTTTCCGGCAATAACTCCATCAGATCAATTGCCTGTTTTGTCGCTGTACTCATGCTTTCATTCTCCTTTCTTTGGGATATTATTTATAGATATCCCCTCTCGAATCAATATCAATAATATATAATATTTCTATTTCTCCATTCGGGAGAAAATTATATATTATTCTGTACTTGCCAACCCTTAACCTCTTCCGCCCGTCTGTGTAGCCTTGCAATGTTTTTATATCTCCCTTTGGCGGCTGTTCTGTCAATCCTTCAATAGCTGCCTTTATTCGCTGCTTTGTCGGTCTGTCCATTTTGTTTATAAATTTGACAGCCGTTTTACTGTATTCTATTTGCAACATTTTCACCTTCCTTTCTGGCTTTCATCTGTCGCTTTTCGACATAAATATTATAATATAAGTACATTATAGTACCAGTAGTATAAGTGCGTTATTTTCTATATTTTTCCATCCTCTCTAATTCTGCCGCAACAACTTCTTTTATAAATGTACTCGGATTTTTCACTCCTACTGCCTGCATTCTGTCCCTTGTTCCTGCTGGAAAAATTACGTTTATTCTATCGTTCTTTTTTTCGTACTCTCTTACTGCTTTTCTTTGTGCTTCTGTGGTTTTCAATTCTGTTTCACTCATATATTGCACCTCTTTTCTGGCTATAACTCACTTAGATAAGTATAAATTAAGTGCATTATTTTGTCAATATATAAGTGCATTATATTTGTTATTATAATATCAACAATAGACAAAGAAAGCGAGGATTTGAATTTTTGTACCAGAAATGATGGGGTGGGGGTATCAAAATCGTTTACCAAGAAAATTTTAAAAATGGGCAAAAAAACAAACCGATTTGTGGTCGATTTATCTTTCGTAGCACTTTTGCAGGACTCTCCTTTCCTGCGTTGATTACCTTTTTGATTACCTTTTGAATGCCGGCTCTCAAAATGACTTATTTGCTAATATTTCTTCCCACGGAAGATGGGGCGCTCGAGGTCCGGGGAACCTCGGCTTTGCGCCGACCGACGAGCCATTTACAGCGAGGAGACCTTGAACCCACGGGTTCAAGGGACTCCTCGGCAGGAAAACAAAAAGGGCTAAGCCCTTAGGCTTAACCCTTTGTTTTCCTGCGGAAGATGGGACTTGAACCCACACGATATTGCTATCACAAGATCCTTAGTCTTGCTCGTCTGCCAATTCCGACACTTCCGCAAACGCATCGCGCAGATATTATACTAGCACTACTTCCCACAGATGTCAATAGCATTTTTCATATTTTTTATAAATTGTATCAAAAATTATAACAGTTTGCGGATCACAGCCTTGTCACAACAAAGATGTCATAGATTGCCTTGATTGCCGTCTCGAAATCCTCGTCTGCGACACCGATAATGATATTCTGCTCCGAGGAACCCTGATCGATCATCCTGACGTTGACATTTGCATGTGCGAGAGCCGAGAAGATTCTTCCGGCAGTACCTCTGGTCGATTTCATTCCGCGTCCCACAACAGCGATCAGTGCAAGATCCGACTCGATCTCGATGGAATCCGGATTTGCGAGACGGTGAATACCCGCAACCACCTTCTGCTCCTTGTGCATGAACTCATCCTGATGAACGAATACCGTCAGCGTATCGATTCCCGAGGGCACATGCTCAAAGGAAATTCCATTCTCCTCAAACGCCTGTAAAACCTTTCTACCAAAGCCGATCTCCGAGTTCATCATATCCTTCTCTATGTTGATAGAACAGAAGCCCTTCTTTCCGGCGATACCTGTGATGACATACTTCGATTTCTGGCAGGTGCTGCCAACAATCCATGTGCCGTTGTCCTCCGGCGCATTCGTGTTGCGGATATTGATGGGAATGCCCTGCTGGCGTACCGGGAAGATCGCATCCTCGTGCAGCACGGTCGCTCCCATGTAGGAGAGCTCACGCAGCTCCTTGTAGGTAATCACTTCGATTCCTTCCGGCTTGTCGATAATTCTCGGATCAGCGATCAGGAAGCCGGACACATCCGTCCAGTTCTCATAGACATCGACCTTCGCCGCCTTGGCAACGATGGAGCCGGTGATGTCAGAGCCGCCTCTGGAAAAGGTCTTTACGCTTCCGTCCGGCAGTGAGCCGTAGAACCCGGGCACAACAGCCGTCTCGCACTCAGCCAGCCTTGCAGAAAGGACTTCATCCGTCTTCTCCTCATCGAGACTTCCGTCCTCACTGAAAAAGATCACAGTAGCGGCATCGATGAAGGTGAAACCGAGGTAGTTTGCCATGATAATGCCGTTCAAATACTCTCCTCTGGACGCGGCATAGTTGCTTCCGGCTCTGTCCTTAAAGTTCTTCTCGATCACTGCGAACTCCTGCTCCAGACTCAGCTGAAGACCGAGTCCTTCAATGATCTCCTGATAACGCTTCTCGATCGCTGCAAGCTCCTTCTTATAGCTCTTTCCGTTTTCCGCCAACGCATAGCAGCCATAGAGCATATCCGTTACCTTCGTGTCATCCTTGAAGCGCTTTCCCGGCGCAGAGGGAATGACATATTTTCTGGATTTGTCCGCCCTGATGATCTCCCCAACCTTCTTAAACTGCTCTGCACTCGCCAGTGAACTTCCACCGAATTTGACAACCTTAGCCATTTCCTAACTCCTCTTATCCTCTATATTTTCTACGCAAGCCGGATTCTGCCGAGCACGGCATCCCCCAACTCCTTACAATTCGCGTCAAAGTCCTTCTTCTTCATCTTCTCCGTGAAGAAACCGAAATCCTCCGTCCTTCCGGGTGCGATAAAGCTTCCGCCGCCCGTGAATGCCTGCTCAACCTCCTTGCGGGCATCCGCCTTCGCGCGGATGAAAAATCTGCTCTCCGCCCCCTCCACATCGGCGACCGCAGCCTCCTCCCTGTCCCAGAGACAGACGATGCTGCAACGACCGATATGTCTTGCGCAGTCAACGACATCCGATACCACCGCACTGGCTGTGGGAAGCTTTCCTGCGCCGCGCCCGTAGAACATTACATCACCCAGCATATTTCCTGTGATGAACACACCGTTATACACATCATTTACAACTGCCAGCGGATGCTCCCCGGACAGCATTGCCGGTGCGACAAACGCGAGCACGCTGCCGTCCTCCAGCGCCTCACTCGTGGCAATAAGCTTGATCGTCATTCCCGCCGCCTTGGCATATTCAAAGTCAGCCTTCGTGATTCCGGTAATACCCTCCGTGTAAATCTTGTCGGAATCCACATTTTTCCCCATCATGAGGGAGGACAGAATCGCAATCTTACGGCAGGCGTCATAGCCTTCCACATCCGCCTCCGGATTGCGCTCCGCATAGCCGAGCTCCTGCGCCTTCTTCAACGTCTCCGCATAGTCAGCGCCTTCCTTTTCCATCTTTGTCAGAATATAATTTGTCGTTCCGTTCAGGATCGCCGTGATCTTCTCAATCTTCTCTGCCGTAAGCGCCTTGTTGATCGGGCGGATGACCGGTATTCCGCCGCCGACACTCGCCTCGAACATATAGCTGCAATTATGCTCCTTTGCAATCTGGAGAAGCTCTGCGCCATGCTTTGCGACCAATTCCTTGTTGGAGGTACAAACGCTCTTGCCCGCCTCCAGACACTGCTTTGTGAACTGGTAAGCCGCTCCGACGCCTCCCATCACCTCACACACGATACTGACCTCAGGATCGTTGAGGATCAGGTTAAAATCATGCACCACCAGACTCTCGTAGGTGTCCCCCGGAAAATCGCGCAGATCAAGAATGTACTTGACATGCATTTCCTCTCCGGCCTTGGTGCTCACCTCCGCGTTGTTGCTCTCGATCACCTCCACAACACCGCTTCCCACTGTACCGTATCCCAGAACCGCAACTTTAATCATAATCCGCCTCCTCTATTCTCTCGCCAGTATTTTGACATGATGTACGCCCTTCTGGGCCTCCATCCGCTCCAGCATTTTTGATATATCCTTTGTGCTTTGCAGCACCTGTACACTCAGACTCAGGGATGCAACTCCGTTGATCGGAATACTCTGATGGATCGTCAGAATATTTGCTCCGTATTCCGCTATGATTTTCAGGACATCAGACAGCAGCCCCGGCTCATCATCCATCTGAAAGGTCAACGTGATCGTCGTCCCTTGGGAATTGTCATGGAACTGAAAGATGTCATCCTTATACTTATAAAAAGAACTGCGGCTGATGCCGACAGCATCAACCGCTTCCTGAATGGTCGGAACCTTCTCCGACTCCAATAGCCTCTTTGCTTCGACAACCCGCAGCAACACATCCGGCACCGCTTTCTGCGTCACCACATAATACTTTGCTGCTTCGCTCATATACGTTTCTCCCGCAAACGTTTCCGTCCCGCGGACACTTGTTTGCCAACGAAAGATATTCTAGCATATGTGCATAGAAAGCACAAGGCTTTTTTGTTTATTTTTTGATACCCTTTTTCATGTCTTAGAAAATCAGTTTATTTTTACCTGTCTGTTTTCCGAGGTAGAGCTTCTTATCTGCAACATTAATCCACTCGTCTATGGACTGTGCCTGCATATGGACAGCTACGCCAATCGTTATCGTAATATTGATTTTCTGTCCTTCATAATTGAAATCATAGTCCTCCACCGCTGCGCGGATGCGCTCAAGAATGGAGCAGACCGACTCGGAGCTTCCGGTCAGGCATTCCTCCGCCTGACCGACCAGTATGAACTCCTCACCGCCCCACCGGCACGCCGTCAGTTTTCCGCAGTTGCCCATGATGAGATCAGCCACGCCTTTCAGCACATAGTCGCCGCCGTTGTGTCCGTAGGTATCATTAATCCCTTTGAAATCATCAATGTCTATAATTGCCAGCCAGTAATTCGACAGATCCTCCTGTCCATACAGCAGCTGTAAATGTTCTATCAAATAGTTTCTGTTCACCAGTCCCGTCAGCCTGTCGTAATTCGCCTGACGTTCCAGCTCCCCCTGATAATAGAGTGCCCTGTCGATCAGCAGCCAGAACAGCACCGCAATAAACGTAAAGGTGATCGTGGCATTGCTTACAAGAACACCCGTGGCAACCGCTCCCTCGAGCGTATAGACAGGCTCATGAAGCCGTGAAACGATCAGGCAGCCGAACAGCGAGATGGCGCAGATTACACTGAGCCCGATCGTGTTCACCCTTTTCAGCTTCGCCCTTGAGACAAAGTAATCCGCATAGAATACCATCCCCATACAGCCGTAGAAATAGAACCAGAACCCGCTGTCCCAGCCGACGCACACCACCGCCAGCACCATATGGACAATGATCTCCATCGTAGTCGAGATAATGTAAACCCTTGACCTGTCGTTTTTGATCGCCACATACAAAACAATATAAGTTGCCATGCTGAAAATGTTCACTGCCGCCATAAGTGTGATATGCGTCAGTACAAAAAACAGTAACAGCAGTATATGTGTCATCAAAAGCAGCGTATTCACCAGATACATCGGTCTTCTAAGCTGTTCTCTATTTTTATCCATCCTGATGTCATTCCTCCGTTGTCATGCGATGTCTGATATATCTTATGCGAAAATCTAGGACTATTGTACCATGTTTTTGACTGATAAACAACCAAAACATGCTCCGACCCCAAAAGATAGTGCAGACACAAAGCTTCGGCTGTATACATAAACCTATGCATACAGCCGAATTTTAAATTCTTTAAATCAGAGGATACTTATCCGTCAGTTCCTGCACAATCGCGCGCGCCTCGGGGATCTTTTCCTCGCCGCCCTTGATGACAAGAGCGATCGCCTCCGCGATCTTATCCATATCCCCGGTATTCATGCCTCGCGAGGTCACTGCCGGAGTTCCGAGACGGACACCGCTTGTGACAAACGGTGACTGCGGGTCATTCGGGATTGTGTTCTTATTACAGGTAATGTGCGCCGCATCCAGCAGCTTCTCGACTGCCTTGCCGGTCAGTCCGAAATTCGTCAGGTCAACCAGCATCAGATGGTTGTCGGTTCCTCCCGAAACGATCTTGATGCCTCTGTCCATCAGTCCCTTGCAGAGGGCCTGTGCATTATCGATAATTCCCTTCTGGTAAACCTTGAAATCATCGCTGAGCGCCTCCTTGAAGCAGACTGCCTTCGCCGCGATGACGTGCATCAGCGGGCCGCCCTGAATGCCGGGGAAAATTGCCTTGTTGAAATTGTACTTTTCATTTACCGCGTTGCTGGAAAGAATCATTCCTCCACGGGGACCGCGCAGCGTCTTGTGGGTCGTCGTGGTCGTAACGTCCGCATAGGGGATGGGGCTCGGATGAAGACCTGCTGCCACAAGTCCCGCAATGTGCGCCATATCTACCATCAGAACAGCGCCCACCTCATCAGCCACCTCACGGAACTTCTTGAAATCGATTGTCCGGGCATATGCCGATGCACCGGCAATAATCATCTTCGGCTTTGACTCCAATGCGAGCTCACGCATCCTGTCATAATCCAGAAAGCCCTCGTCATTGACTCCGTAAGGGACAATGTGGAAATATTTTCCGGACATGTTTACCGGGCTTCCATGTGTCAGGTGTCCGCCGTGATCCAGATTCATGCCCATAATGGTATCTCCCGGCCTGCAGACTGCAAACTGCACTGCCATGTTAGCCTGTGCGCCCGAATGAGGCTGGACATTCGCATACTCACAGCCGAAAAGCTCCTTCGCCCTCTCGATTGCAAGGTTTTCCACCACATCCACGCACTCACAGCCGCCATAGTATCTCTTGCCGGGATAGCCTTCGGCATACTTGTTCGTCAGAGGGCTTCCCATCGCCGCCATGACAGCCTTGCTCACCCAGTTTTCGGAAGCAATCAGCTCGATATGGCTGTTCTGCCGCTCCTGCTCATCCACAATCGCCTGTGCAATTTCAGGATCTGTTGCCCGTACATCATCCAAAGAATACATTTCCAATCCTCCCTTTTCACACTGTACTGTATTAAAATATATCCGTTTGATTATAGCATACAAAATGCCGAATGAAAATAAAAATTATCATGATTTTATTTACGGATTTTAAAACTGTTGCTACAATAGAAGTATCTATTCAGACGAAAGAGAAGGTATTTCCCATGTATCATATCATTATTAATCCGGCATCACGCTCCGGCAAGGGTCTTAAAATATGGAAGAGTCAGATTGAACCGGCTCTTCTCAGGGATAATGTGCCATATCGCCCCTATTTCTCCGAACGCGCCGGTGATGTTGCCAGACTCGCGGCAGAAATTACGGCTCATGCCTCGGAGACTCCGGTTCTTCTTATTATATTGGGCGGGGACGGAACCGTAAACGAGGCACTGCATGGCATCAGCGACACGTCGAAGGTGACGCTCGGCTATATTCCGACGGGCTCCAGCAACGATCTTGCGAGGGATCTGCAGATTCCGACAGACCCGACAGCCGCACTGGATCTGATCCTGCACTCCGGGAAGGCGGTCTCCATGGATCTCGGCACAGTAACCTACGCAGACGGTCAGAAACGGCGCTTTGCTGTCAGCTGCGGTGTCGGCTATGATGCCGCCGTATGTGAGGAGGCACTGCATTCCGGCATCAAAAAGGTATTGAACCGGATCGGGCTCGGCAAGCTCACCTACCTCGGCATTGCCCTGAAACAGCTCATTGCCGCCAAGGAGATTTCCGGAAAATTGTTCCTCGACGATAACCCTCCCATTGAAATCGGCAACATGCTTTTCACCGCCTGTATGCTCCACCGGTTCGAGGGCGGCGGCTTCATGTTCTGCCCCAACGCCGATGCCACGGACGGTATTCTGGATCTCTGTGCCGTGGGCGACATCTCAAAGCCCGGAATCCTGCGCGCCCTTCCGACAGCGTTCAAGGGTAAGCATTACCGCTTCAGGGGCATCAACCCTTACCGCGCGGAAAAGGTGAGAATCGAGCTGTCTTCTCCGCTCTGGCTGCACACTGACGGCGAGGTGACAAGAACAGCTGACCGTTTCACCGTAACGTGCGAACAGGCCGCGCTCCGCATTATCTGCCCCTGACCACAAACCTAAAGGTTTTCTTAAGAATTGCATAAAAAGCCAAAAAAGGCATTGCAATTTAATTTTTTGACGCTATACTAAAGTTGTTAAAAAGAGAGAATCAAGGGAGAGATGATTTACAATGCCTGAACGAATTAAAAAATTTTATGATAAATATAAACACGCCATACCGGTTCTGCTGTATATGGTCATTTATCTGGTATGGTTTGCATGGCTGGAAAAGACGAATGTTAAAAATTATCAGGTCATTCACGTCAGTCTGGACGACTACATACCCTTCTGCGAGGTGTTCGTAGTTCCTTATCTGCTGTGGTTCGTCTATGTATCCGTCGTGGTCGTCTATCTGTTTTTTAAGAACAAGCAGGATTATTACAAAGCATGTACCTTCCTTTGCACAGGCATGACTGTTTTCCTTCTTGTCTCCACCCTCTGGCCGAACGGACACCACTTACGTCTCGCCACCATGCCGCGTGACAACTGCTTCACCTATCTCGTCTCCCTTCTCTGGAAGACAGATACGCCGACGAACCTCTGGCCGAGCATTCATGTGTTCAACTCCATGGGTGCGCACTTCGCTGTTATGCGCAGTCAGGACATTGCTTCTATGAAGCATGGGAAAATGATTCGGATCGCATCGGGCATCCTTGCCGTATCCATCATTCTCTCCACGATGTTCATCAAGCAGCATTCCGTATTCGACGTCGCCACCGGCATCCTCATGGGAACCATCATGTATGCCCTTGTATACCACAAGGAATGGCTCGTAATCGGCAAGCCCGCGAATCGGCACAAGAGAACGCCGCAGGCAGATTAATCGTAAACCGAACATTAAAACAGGGAGCAGATCATTGCCCCCTGTTTTTACTGTCCTTATCTGTTTATCAGTTAAACTTGAATATCTTCTGTGCAATCTTATAGCCTTCCACGGAAATCATGCGGCCTCCCTTGCCGGGAAGATTCATTGCCTCTCCCATCAGTCCCGTGCGCAGCCAGCGATAAATTTTCTTATCCTTCTGCTTGATATATTCCCAGAGCTCTGCCTTCTTTTCCAGATTTTCCTCTGTGCCGGAGCGTATCATCAGAATGGAGGAAACCGTCGTAATGATTTCAAGATAATTCTTCATGTACTGATATAATCTGCGGTTCTTCGCAATCTCTGTTCTCCTCTCGGAGAGATAGTCCACCATGATTTTATTGACCCTGATCTGCTGGTCAATGCGTGAAATCATGATCTCCTCATTGACGGACTGATCCGTCCTGCCTATGTAATACCGGTAGAAATTGACATCCAGATAATAAATGTTCTTTACAAACGGCAGCGGCTCGAACACATAGAGATTATCCACATAAAAGGTATGCTCCGGCAGTCTGAGCCCGCATTCCCTGAGCAGCTTTGTCCGGAAGATCACAGAGTGCATCAGGATATAATGTCCCTTCTTGAAATGCTTGCAGTCGCTCCATGTGAACATGGTGTTCAGGGGGAGCGTTCCACGGTACTGAATGACCTTCTTCTTTTTCTCGCCCTCCTTCTCATAGACGTAATTACATACGAGCATATCCAGTGCGCTTGGGCCTCCCGTAAGATTTTTCAGTGTTTCCAGCACACGGAGATAGGCATCCTTCTTTACCCAGTCATCGCTGTCCACAACCTTGAAGTAAAGTCCGCTGGCGTTATCGATGCCCGCATTGACCGCAGAGCCGTGTCCTCCGTTCGCCTTGTGAACCGCCTTGACGATGCCCGGATACTTTGCCTCGTACTCGTCCGCGATCTCTGCAGTCCTGTCCCGCGTAGACCCGTCGTCCACAATAATGATCTCGACATCGTCCCCTCCCACAAGAAGAGAGTCAATGCACTTGCTCATATATGCCTCTGAGTTATAACACGGCACCGCTATTGACAATAGTTTCATTTGTCTTCCTCCTGATATTTTTCCTTTCCAAGCCTGATGCTCAATGCCGCGGTATAAGCGGCAAACGCGGATGGAATAGGATATTTTTCTTCTGTTTCCGCCGGTTCGACGAAAAGCCATTCCCTGCTGGCATCTCCGGGCGCTCCGTGCGACAGTTCATCCACGCGGATCATATACCCTTTCATATGCCATTCCTTGTGTGAAAAAATGTGCTTTGCATCCCCGAGCGGGCTGATACGCAGCGCATGAATGCCGTTTCCCGCAAGGAAAGCTGTGATCTCATCCGCCGTGCGATACCCTTCGAGCATCGGAAATTCATACATTCCCGCCAGAAGCCCCTTCGTCGGCCGTTTATGGATTGCCGCCCTGTTCTCATCCCGGAGGACAAGAACCGTCTTCTCCTCGATACTCCTCGGCTTTTTCACCGCCTTTCTCGGGAAATCCGTCTCCACACCGTCCTCATGCGCCAGACAGATGCCTGACAGCGGGCACTCTTCGCAGTGCGGCGCACCGTTCGGAATACAGACACAGGCACCGATTTCCATCATCGCCTGATTAAAGTCTCCCGGACGATCCCTCGGAATGATCTCCAGCAGGTCTTCCTCAACAGCAGCTTTCACCTTCTGCTCCGTGATCAGCCTTTCATCCTTCCGGACTCTCGAAATCACACGCAGCACATTGCCGTCCACCGCAGGGCGCGGAATCCCGAACGCAATCGAGGCGATTGCCCCCGCCGTATAGCTTCCGATCCCTTTGAGCTTTAAAAGTTCTTCGTAATCTCCCGGCATTTTCCCGGCATACTCACTCTGAATCTGTATCGCCGCTTTCTGAAGATTTCTCACCCGGTTATAGTAGCCCAGCCCCTCCCAGAGCTTTAACAGCTGCTCCTCCTCTGCCTCCGCCAGCGAGCGGATGTCCGGCAGCGCCGCCATAAACCGGTCATAGTACGGCTTCACCGCTTCCACTCTTGTCTGCTGCAGCATAATCTCCGATACCCAGACATGGTAAGGGGTCGGCTCCTCCCTCCATGGGAGAATTCTTCTGCTCCTATCATACCATTCCAGCAACGGTTTGGGAATGGCAGCGAGCCTTAAGGTTTCCTTAACATTCATGAAACAATTTCCTTATATATGCTAAAGTATTGTCAAACAGCCTGAATCTCCCTATTATGATACCATGATATACCCAGATATGCATATACCTTTTTTCGGAAGGACGCTTTCTATCCGAACATTTTTGTCTATGAAATACACCTTTTTGTCCATGGATTTCTGCACTGACCTCCCGTATAATAAGGCTATCACACAAACCGAAAGGAGTTTTATCCATGTATCAGGCTAACGAACATCGCTATGAAACTATGAAATATCTGCGCTGCGGTAAGAGCGGTCTCCTTCTGCCGCGTGTATCGCTGGGGCTTTGGCACAACTTTGGCTCCGTCGACTGCTACGAAAACATGCGGGAAATATTATTCGAGGCATTCGACTCCGGCATTACCCATTTCGATCTGGCAAACAACTACGGCCCGAGCTACGGTTCTGCCGAGGAGAATTTCGGGAGAATCCTCGCCTCCGACCTGCGGCCTTACCGTGACGAAATGATTATTTCCACAAAGGCGGGCTATGACATGTGGCCGGGGCCTTACGGAAACTGGGGCTCCCGCAAATATCTTATGGCAAGCCTTGACCAGAGTCTCCGCCGCATGGGACTGGACTATGTTGACATCTTCTATCATCACCGCCCCGATCCGGACACCCCTCTGGAGGAGACGATGAATGCCCTGTCCGATATTGTCAGACAGGGAAAGGCGCTCTATGTCGGACTTTCCAACTACCGTTCCGACCAGCTCCGCGAGGCAGCCGCCATTCTCCGTGAAAACAAGACACCACTGCTCATCACCCAGCCCCGCTATAACATGTTTGACCGCTGGGTGGAAAGCGACGGACTTTTAGACACCGCTGCCGAGTGCGGATGTGGCGTGATCTGCTTCAGCCCTCTCGCGCAGGGATTGCTGACAAACCGCTATCTGAACGGCATCCCGGCTGACAGCCGCGCCGCCCGCAACCACTTCCTGAAAGCGGAAAACATCACGGAAGAAAAGCTGCTGACCATTCAGAGACTTCAGGAAATCGCCGAAGGTCGAAACCAGAGTCTCGCGCAGCTCGCCCTCTCATGGGTGCTCCGTGAGAACAAGGTGACAAGTGTGCTCATCGGCGCAAGCCGTAAATCCCAGATTGACGACAATGTACAGATCATAAAGCATCTGGACTTTACCACCGACGAATTAAGCGCCATCGAGGAGGCCCTTCGCTGACATTTCATGTTCCCCTCATATACAAGAACCGGACGGCACATGCAATGCCGTCCGGTTCTTTATTCTCTTTTTTAACCCGTTCATCCTAACCTTTCAAGCCGGTAGCCGCAACTCCCTCGACGAAATATTTCTGGAGAATCAGAAATACGATCAGCACCGGGATCAGGGAGAGCACCGAGCCCGCCATAATCAGTCCGTAGTCGGAGGAATACTGGCTGATGAACATTTTCAGTCCGAGCTGTATCGTCTTCTTCTCCTGTGTCTTTAAATAAATCAGAGGCCCGAGGTAGTCGTTCCATGTCGCCACAAAGGTAAAGATCGTCAATGTGGACAGCGCCGGCTTCGACAGGGGAAGCATTATGCTCGCATATATCCGGTACTCACTCATTCCGTCGATCCTCGCTGCCTCGCAGAGATCATCGGGAATACCTTCGTAAAACTGCTTCATCATGAACACACCGAAGGCGGAAAACGCCTGAAGACAGATGATTGCTAACAGCTTGTCGTTCAAGCCCATCTTTCTCATCATGATAAACTGCGGAACCATGTAGACCTGCCAAGGCATCGCAATTGTCGCAATGTAGGCAAGGAACAGACCGTTCTTATGCCTGAAATGCAGTTTTGCAAAGGAGTATGCCGCAAAGCTGCTGGTCAGGAGCTGAAGAAATGTCACAACAATCGTCAGATAGACTGTATTTCCGACAAATCTTCCAAACGGAATCTTCTTCCAGATATTCACATAATTATTCCATCTCGGATTCTCCGGAATCCAGACAAAAGGATTCATCTGGAAGACCTCCCGGTCGCTCTTGATCGATGCCGAGAGCATCCACAAAAAGGGAATCACCATGACGACCGCGATCAAAATCAATATAGCATATACAAGAATCTTGCCTAACACGGCTTTTTTATGTGCTGACTTCATAATATCCCTCATTTCCGCGCATGACCTGCGCATTTCAAATAAGCCTTAAGCCTTCTCTCTTCTCGCCTGTCCTCTGAACTGGATGATCGTCACGATCAGTACCATTGCAAACAGCACCATTGCCACTGCGCTGGAATATCCGAGATCCCAGTCGACGAACGCTTTCTGGTAAATGTAGTACACAAGAACCGTCGAGGAGGTTGTCAGCTCACCGCTTCCGCCTCCCGCCAGCATGATTGCGATGTCATATACCTTGAAGCAGTTGATCGTCAGCATGACGACTACAAAGAAGGTCGTGGAGGACAGCTGCGGCCATGTCACATAACGGAACTTGTTCCATGTGCCCGCACCGTCAAGGCTCGCCGCCTCGTACAATTCCGAGGAAATTCCCTGCAGTCCGGCAAGGTAGATTACCATGTAATAGCCCATGTACTTCCATACACTGAACAGGATCATGGAAAACAGTACCAGTCCGCCGGTAAACCACTGCGGCAGATTCTCCTGCGCGACGCCGAACACATTGAGCAGGATATTGTTTACAGGCCCTTTCGAGGGATGAAACAGCATCTTCCATACGGCGGTGATCGCCACCAGAGATGCAACATATGGGAAAAAGGCAAGAGTTCTGAAAATTCCTCTTCCTTTAACTTTCTGATTCAACACAATGGCAAGCGCAAGCGACGCTACCATCGTCAACGGCACAGTGCCGAGGCAGTAGATGATCGTGTTCTTCAAGGCAGCCTTGAAGAAAATGTCCTGCCCGAGCCGTGCAAAATTTTTCACTCCCGCCCACTGGACAGGATTGCTTCCATCCCATTTCAGGAACGCCAGTCCGAAGGCGCAGATAATGGGAATGAGCGTAAATACACAGAATCCGATAAAATTAGGTGCTATAAAGGAATATGCGATCAAATCCCGCTTTGTCTCCCGGCTCAGTATCCTGCCGGACTTTATTTTGTCAATCTTCCGGTTCAGTCTGCCAATCTCCGCAATCGCCTTCTGCTTTTTCTTAATGTCTGTCTCTGCCTGAACCTCTTCGATCAGCTGTGTCAGCCTGCTCTGAAGCTCATCAATTCTGGCTGCCCTCGCGGTCTCATCCATCTTCGGCATACGATTACGCTCCTCTCTGATAAAACTGTCTCTTGATAAACCGATCTCTTTTAAGAAAGGAGCCGCCTGAAGCGGCTCCTCACCTCTGAAACTTTTCTCTCACTCTCTTACTGATTCAAGATCTTTTGAACCTCGGTATTCATAGCTGCAATGCCATCGTCAACACTCATCTCGCCTGTCATGATGGAACCGTGATAGGAATCGAGTACGGAGTTGATCTCTGATACATTCGGTGCATAAGGTACTTCCAGATACAGGTTTGATACGCTCAGCGCTTCCTTGCTCTCTGCATCGGTAGGGAAGCCGTCCAGACCTGCGATCATATTCTTAACCTCATCTGTCATGATTGCCGGGAAATTACCGGAGGATGCCATCACTGCTGCGCCTTCCTCGCCGCTCACCCACTTTACGAAATCCCATGCTGCATCGGGTGTGTCTGTCGCTGTCGTCACTGCAAGACCTGTGATTGTTCCGAGAGTGGAACCTGCCTCAACGCCGTCTGCATGAGGATATTTCACAATGCCCCAGTTACCGCAAAGGCTGGAATCATATTCTCCGCTCTTTAGGTTGGAGATCAGAGTTGCAATGAACCAGGAACCCATATTCATCATTGCGACATCTCCGCCGGAGAACGCTGCGGAATAATGAAGTCCCTCTGTCTTAAGGTCGGTGTACTTTCTTACAACGCCGTCAGCCTCCTCGGAAAGAACCATCTCGTAGTAGGGCTTCATGAAGTCGTACTCGCCGTCAAGGATCGTATGCTTGCCGTCGAGAACGCCCATCAGTCCGACCGTACTTCTCCATGTGTGATAATGTCCGCCGTAAATCTGGGAGCCGAAGGTTGTATCTGTCATCTGTCTTGCCAGTGCATCATACTCATCCCATGTCATATCGTTTGTCGGATAAGCGACACCCTTCTGATCAAACAGATCCTTATTATAGAAGAGCACCCAGAAGTCATTTCTGAAAGGCAGCTCATACAGGCTTCCGTCAACCGTTACCTGATCGGTCGCTCCGGCGTACTTTGCAAGGTCAACACCGTCTGCCGCTATGTAATCATCCAGCGCACGGATTGCATTCTTCTGAACCAGAGTTGCATATCCGGGTACATCCTTGATCGTAACCACATCGAAGTCAGAACCGGTTCCCGAAAGGTCTGTCGCAAGAACTGTCATGTAGTCCGTCGATCCGAGGTCAACCATCTCGACCGTGACGCCTTCGTGGGATGCCTCATAAGCCTCCTTGATGTCCTTCCAGTACTGCGTGGTCTCCTGATCCCAGATCGCCCACTTTAAGGTAACCGCCTCCGCAGTCGATGAATTGTCGGTTGATGTCGAGCTGCTGTCCTTGGCAGCGGATTCCTTGCTCTCCGTAGACGAGCTACTTCCCTGTGTGCTGTTGCTGTCACCACAGCCTGTCAGCAGAGCTGCTACCATTGTTGTCGCCAGTAATAGGCTAAGCGCTTTCTTTTTCATTGTAATCCTCCTTTTTCAGAACCCTCTCTCTTGCAGTTCCTTACTGTACTGTAAGTATAAAAGATTTTCGCAGCTATTGACATGGAAAAAGTTAATATTTCATTCAAATTTTATTCACAATTTCCCTTTTTTGCAAAAGTCTTAAGGGCTTACATATACTTTCTTACACTTTCCTGTAATATCTTACACAGTTCCCACAAAGCGGGAATTTGTATTTACACCACCTGTCCGGGAAGCTATAATTAATGAAAGAACAGCCAAAAATCACACCAGCAAGGAGATAGAGCATTATGCCGAAATCCATCCTCAGGAAAGGACTGCCCTTCCGCTTTGAAGGCAGCATCCAGAAAAGAATATTGACCATGACAATCTCCTGTCTGCTCGGTATGTGTCTTGTTATCAGCAGCGTCAGCTACTATATTTTCCGAAATTATTTACAGCACAGCCTGATCCAGTCTACGGAGACGAATCTCCAGCTTTTATCCGACAAGATCAACAGCAGTATGAACGACATCCGCCAGCTGGCACGCTTCTGCCAGACGAACGGTGACATTGCGGACTATATCGCGCGGAATCCCGATCCCGGCTCCGTTCTTGCCGTGGCAACCTACGACCGCATTGCCGAGGAATATAATAACAATCCCTCCAGCAGTTACGTTCCGAGACTTGCCGTCATCACCGGCTACCATTTTCTCCAGATCGTCACTCCTACCTACTCCTCCACCGCCGATCTGGCGCAGGAGGTACCACAGCTCTCCTTTTTTGAGGAGCTGCTGAACGCCAATAGTCTGAGCTTCTCGGTGGGTTTTATCGACGATCCCTTCAGCCGCAAGGAGCGGCTTGTACTGCCCGTCATCCGTCCCATCACCTACAAATTCAGTTCCGTCCAGGGAGGCTTTCTGTTTCTGGAAATCTCCCCGGATTTATATACAGATGCCTTAAAGCTCTATTCCATAGCCGAGGACAGTACCGTCTATCTCACGCTGGGCGACCATCATTACCAATACATTGACGGCAGCCTCAGTGAAATATCGGCAGATTACACGGTGCTGGAAGACCTCTCGGACTCATCTGTGATTCAGGGACTCTATATCAACAGAATCCATGACGCAGACAAACACTCGCAGACAATCGTCTCCGCGCCCTTAAATATATCCGGGTGTTATATCAGCCAGAGCATCTCTCATTCAGAGCTGCGCAACCAGCAGCTGTTGCTGATAGGCATCCTGATCTTCACCTTGCTCAGCATTCTCGCCATCGGCATCCTTCTGATGCTGACACTGAACCGGATGATTAATGTTCCCGTATCCAGAATCCGCTCTAAAATGCTCCGCATCGCGGAGGGCGATTTCAGCCGCGACCCTTCTATTGAATGGGCGCATGAGCTGGGCGACATCGGCAGGGGTATCAATGATCTATCAGAGAATGTCGATCTTCTGATGAATAAGCGTCTGGAGGATGAAAAGCAGAAACGTGATCTGGAATACAAAATGCTCCAGAGCCAGATCAATCCGCACTTTATCTACAATACCCTGAATTCTATCAAATGGATGGCAACCATTCAGGGCGCGGACGGCATATCCGAGATGACGACCTCCCTCGCAAAGCTCCTCAAGAGCATCTCAAAGGGCACAAGTCTTCTGGTTCCCATCCGGGAAGAGCTGTCTCTGATTCAGGATTACTTTACCATCCAGAAATACCGGTACGGCGGCACAATCGCCATGGACATTGAGGTAACGGAGGAAGCACTGTACGATTGCCGTATCGTCAAATTCACGTTACAGCCGCTGGTCGAAAATGCCATCTTCCACGGAATCGAACCGAAGGGCTCCGGGCATATTCTGATCACTGTCCACCGTGAGACTACTGCCGCTGCCCATGATGGCATATGCATCGAAGTCCGGGATGACGGCATCGGCATGTCACCGGAAAAAGCAAGGCAGATCCTCGATGGACACGAGGACAGCAGTGCCGATTTCTTCCGCGAAATCGGTGTGGGCAATGTTCAGAAACGTCTGCGCTATGAGTTCGGCGCGCAGTATGGCATCACCATCGACAGCGTGGAGGGCGAATACACCGTCATGTCCATACATATCCCGGAATGTCCTCCCGAATGACAGATTTAAAGAATGCTGCCGGGCATCCGGCATAAGGAGAATAGAGATGTATAAATTACTGATTGTAGATGATGAGCCGCTGGTACAGGTAGGCATCAAGTCAATGGTCAACTGGAACGAACTTGATATCGAGGTGACAGGAAGCGCCACAAACGGACAGCTCGCCCTGAATATGATGGAGACACAGCTTCCGGACATCGTTATCACGGATATAAAGATGCCGGTGATGAATGGTCTCGAGCTGATCCGCTGCTGCCGGGAACGCTATGGAAATGAACACCCGTGTTTCATCATCCTCACCAGCTATGAGGACTTCCATATGGTCAAAGAGGCGATCACCTATCAGGTCACGGATTATCTTGTAAAGCTGGAGCTGACCCCGGAAAACCTGAAGGATGCCATCGGCCGCGTCAAGGAAAAGCTGCAAAAGACTGCCATCCCAAAGGCTGCGGAGAATCTTGTCCGCCCCTACTATGACAAATTCTTTATCCGGCTGATCAATAACCTGTTTGAATCCGAGGAGCAGTTCCGGCTCCAGAGCCTTGACCTGAAGCTCGACTTCCACTATCAGGGATATGTCTGCTGTTACGGTGTCATGAACAGCCCGGAGACAGAGCTCACCCTCGAAAAGCAGCTCGCCCTCTTCTCCAGCTCCATGCAGATGCTAAAGGAACTTGCATCCAAATATCACCCCTGCTACTGTCTGGCACTGGATACGAGACACTTTGCCCTCCTGCTCTGCTACGAGACCCTTCCTGAGAACACCGCGGCAGAAGCAGAAGAATTATCCGACATCCTGCAGAGTATCAGCGACACTCTTGTAAAATACTATAACGTTTCCTTCCGATGCGGAATCGGCACTTTCACTGAGCAGCCGCTCGCTCTCAGCGATTCCTACCAGTGTTCGCGGCAGGCATGTCAGCTCACGGATGACAGCACCACAGTCGTATGCTTTGAGACCGCCTCGCAGCGTGCTTCCTCTCACAGTTCCTTCAATATCAGTCTCTTCCGTGAAAGCCTGACAAAGGCGTTTGAGGAGTATGATGCCTCCGCCCTGTCGGAGACGCTGGACAGTCTCTGTGAGCTCTTCCTCGCTCACCCGAACCACTATGTTCAGGCAATGGATGGCGCGTGTAACATTCTGTTTCTGGCAATATCGCTGCTTCAGGACGGCGACAGGATTGTCTCGGAATTTTTCAGCGATAGCTCTGACGGTTACCGCTCCATCTACAGACAGACAACCGTGGAACAGGTTGTCAGCTGGCTGAGCTACTTCAAGGATCAGCTTTGCCGACTGTTCGACGAGCATCATCGAGATTACAAGAATCATATCGTGACAAACGTAAAAAAATACATCGGACAACATCTCTCGGAAAAGCTGTCACTGAACGAGGTTGCCGCCGTATTCGGCATCAGTCCGAACTACTTAAGCCAGCTTTTCGGAAAATACAATGATTCCGGATTTTCGGAGTACATCAATCTCTGCAAGGTGAACGAGGCGAAGCATCTTCTCGATGAAGGCAACCTGAAAATCTACGAGGTCGCAGAACGTCTCGGATTTGAAAGCTCCTTCTACTTCAGCAAGGTATTCAAAAAGATTGAGGGAATCTCTCCCACAGATTATGTGAGCAACAGAAAAATATGAAAAGATTGTGCGCTGACAGTTATACTGTCAGCGCACACAAATTTCGGGCATATCACGTTTATTGTCTTTCCTTCAGGTACAGCTCCGCACGGTTCTGCAGAATTTCACATGTAGCTTCCAGTTCCTTTCCGCCCTTCAGATACGGTTCCATCTCTTCCATAAGCATCCCGTAGATGTCACTCTGCGCTTTCGTATTTGGGACAGCACTGTCAATCAGCGCTTTCAGGCGGGCATTCTGTTCCTCGGTGTAAAAATATTCTATGCCGTCCAAGGTAATATACGGTCGTTCCGATTCATATATATTCTCTTTCAGGGCTTCCTCATAAACCGAGAAAATTGCTGTCGTTGTACCGCTTTTTCCATAGGCTGCCTCGGTATCCCCCTTGACCAGAAGCTCATCCTGTGAATTGTAATACATAACGAAATCAAATGCCTCCTCCACGTAATCGGAAGTGCTCAGAATACTCATCGGGTAATCCAGTCTCATGTAAATTCGGCTTCCTCCATCCGTTCCCGGTGTACCTTCAATTTTAATGTCCGGATCAGTAAGCTCCGGACGGCTAAAGCTTGCAAGCCATCGCGGTCCTCTGGCGATCTCACCATGTATCTTGTCCGCGGTAACAATTTTCTGTCCGCTGTCTCCTCCGTGACGGGTATAGATCTCCTTATATGTCTGCATTAGTTCTGCAAACTCCTCTGAGGTAAAAGAAGCTTCTGCCCTATCTTCATCATAAAACACATCCACATTCGCATACAGAACTTTTTCAATCTCTCCGAGACCACCGATCTCGTTTTCTGTCAAAAAATCATCGTACCATTTCAGATAGGTGACACAATCGCACTTCCCGTCTGAATCAAATTCTGTCCCATCGGAGGTACGCAGCAACAGCCTGAACCTTCCTGCCATCGCATACATTTTATCGCCATTTTCAATACCCAGAAGCTCCCTCGCCTTTGGAATGATCCCATCGAGAGAATACTGCTTCTGTTTCTGGAATAATGGACAAAAATCCACAAGCACATCCTTTTGCACATATGCGACAATCTCTGTCTGGTCACGAAACATAATGACATCCGGTCGATTTCCTTTTCCAAGATAATCCTCCAGACTGCCTTCAAACCGTTCCACCTCAACAAAGCTCTTATCGTTCGTCTGATTATATTTTTTTGCATGGAATTCCATCTGGTAAACATACTCCTGCGGTATCGCTACACGCACAATTTTCCTGCCGTCAGATGCATAAAGCTGCTGTTCTGTTGACGGTCTCAATGTCATAAAATATGCTTCCTGCCCTTGATCCGCCAGGACGAGTTTTATTTCCTCTCTGGTTCCAAAAGCAGCCTGAATCTGTGATGCCAGTATGCCCTGCTGATCCAGATCGATAAGAACCTCTTCGTCGTCCTCTCCCTCGCGGAAGAAAACGGCTCTGTCCTCAAATATCGACAGAAAGCCGTCCTCAAAGGCAAAAACCTTTACCAGACCGCTTTGCAGCTTCCTCACCACATCCGCACACCGCTTCCGCATATCCAGCTTCATCAGGCATAGCTCATTGCTTCCTGTTTCATCATTTTCAACCGTGACAAAAAGTGCATCCTCCCTCGCCCCGCAAAAATCCCTGACGGTACCGTCTAAGGGCAGGGTCTCTGTAAGCTGCCCATCCGCCCCCAATATAAATATGGAATCTGCCATTCCAAGGACAAAGCCTTCATCCCGCCATGCATAAATTCTTACAATTTCCCCAAGGTCGTTAAAGCTCTCGTCAATGATATTTTCCCTAAAGAGCTTTCCCCCTTCATCAAATTCCAGAATGCGTGCCTCCTCACCGGTGCATAGAACAGCAAGTCGGCATTTTCCATCCGCTGTAACACTAGAGAAATCCCGCACGATTCCATTCTCAACTACACAAAAGGGCACTGCCGCATTTCCGTCATAGGTCTGACTATAAAAATAATAACCGTCTTCACTCCTCGTGAAATAGAAAAACCCATTCTCTGTATAGTCAACAAAATATGTATTCGCATCCTCCGAAAGCAGAAGCTGAGCTGTGTCCCTCTCATAATTCTGTTCGGACGCCTCTGTCTGCCCATCGCCCGGCTTCTCTTCTCCGCCTGCCGAACATCCTGTCAGCATCAAGATTAGGGCTGACAACATTAAAATGTAAAATAGTTTTTTCATTTATACAACTTGCGACTGGGTATTTATAGCCCAGTCGCCCTTCTCTTCATTTCCTGCTCATCATGAGTGAGTTTTTAGTTATACCAATCAACCGTTCTTATGTACCGCATAGTAGAATGCGGATAAAGTGGATTCTTCGGATCTCTGTGATCGCATACCGGTTCTGTAGAATTCACAACAATTTCATTTGCGGTAACAAGATCAGTTTGGCACTCTATCAATACCTCTTCCGAAACTGGTTGCGAAACGGTAGCTGCCGATGCAACTGTTGGTGGTGTACAAAGTAACACCGCAAAGCTGCAAGCAAACGTTAAAAATATTCTCTTAAAATTCATATTTTTCTACCCTCCATTCAATATATTTCAATGTTTCAAACGTTTTTGCCGTTTTGTTTGATTATAACAGATAATTATGTGAATTTCAAGATATTTATACGAAGCATCACTTTTCAATGCATATTTACACCTGAAAAGGTATTCAAAAAGATTGAGGGAGTCTCTCCCACAGATTATGTGCGCAACAGAAAACTATGAAAAATGCAGCCTCACGCCACATTGGCTGAGGCTGCAAACTCTTGAAGTTTCCGCTTTGCATCCGGGCTCAGATGACGCGGAACATTGATCTGGATGGTAACATACTGGTTGCCCTTTACGGAAGGATTCTTCATAGACACGATTCCCTTGCCGGTAAGTCTGACCTTTGTGCCGGACTGTGTTCCTTCCTTTATCTTACAGCTCACCTTGCCGTAGAGAGTCGGAACGACCACCTCGCCGCCGAGCGCCGCCGTCTCGAAGGGAACCATCACGGTTGTATAGACATCCATGCCTTTTCTCTCCATGCCGGGTTTGCTCTTCACGTTTACCTCAAGCAGAAGGCTTCCTGCCTCGCCGCCGTTTCTCCCCGGCATTCCCTGACCCTTCAGCCTGATCCTCTGCCCGGAATCGATGCCTGCGGGAATATGAACCTGCAGCGATTGCAGCTTTCCGTCGGCTCCGCGCAGCTGGATGACCTTATCCGCCCCGAGCGCTGCCTCGTCAAAGCTCACATCCACCTTTGCTGTGACATCTTCACCTTTTCTCACGCGGCTTCCGCGACCTGCACCGCCCTGGAAAAAGCCGTCCCCGAAGTCTGTTCCCCGGAAACCTCCCTGAAAGCCATGTCCGCCGAAGAGTCCTTCCAGAATATCGTCCATATCGCCGCCTGAATAATGAAACTCCTGATAGCCGCCTCCCGGATTTCCATGAAAATGGAATTCCTGTCCGCCGGCGCCCTGCTGTCCGGTAAAGCCTTCATCAAACGCTGCATGCCCATACTCGTCATACAGTTTTCTCTTCTCTTTATCACTCAACACATTGTACGCCTCGGTGACTTCCTTGAACTTCTCCTCGGCCTGTGGATTATCCTTATTCATATCAGGGTGATACTTTTTCGCCAGCTTACGGTATGCCTTCTTGATGTCTGCGTCCGACGCCGTCTTACCAATTTCCAGAACATCGTAGTAATCTCTTTTTCCAGCCATGCCCTTCACCCTCCTTTCAAACTCTTACAAATATACCCCGGGAAAGAATTCCCGGGGCACATTCTTCACACCGCTTAGCCCTCAATGGCAACGCGCTTCTTAGTCTCAACAGCCTTGGCTTCCTTCTTGGGAACATCCAGCTGCAGGATACCATTCTCGAACTTAGCATGGATGTCATCCTCGGTGATGTGATCACCTACATAGAAGCTCCTGCTCATAGCACCCGCATAACGCTCCTTGCGGATGTATTTGCCCTTCTTATCGGACTCATCCTTGTCAAGTCCCTTCGCTGCCGAGATGTTCAGATAGCCGTTGTCAAGCTGAACCTCGATCTCGTCCTTCTTGAAGCCGGGCAGATCAACGATGATCTCATACCCGTTGTCAAGCTCCCTGACGTCGGTCTTCATCACGTTCTTCGCGTGTTTACCATACAGCTCCCTGTTCACATCAGGAAATGAGAAATCCATAAAGTCATCAAAAATATCACTACCAAATACGCTAGGCATCAACATAAGTCATTCCTCCATTCTTTATTCTTGACAGTCATGCCAATCATTTGTGTTATTGTTTTTTCTCTTGAACTCCGGTTGAGATTCATTTCTTTATCTCTTCCCTTGTTCTAGTTGTACTATAACACTCATTATTAGCACTGTCAAGAGGTGAGTGCTAAAAAAATTGTGAACATTTTGTGTCCTCTTTTGCATTCAAAAAGGCAACCCTTTCACAGGTTGCCTTTCTCATTTCCTATATTCTCACGTCAGATTACGCATACTCTCCAGACCGATGAACAGGGTCGAAGTATTGTGCAGCAAAGCTGAGGTTGTCGGTTGAAGAACTCCGCCGACTCCGAGCAGGATCAGACCGGTATTGATTCCGACGATTGCACGGTAGTTACGGTGAATACGCTTCATCAGCCCGTCGCTCAGCTTCTTTAACATGACAAGCCGTTCCAGATTATCTCCGCCGATCGTGATGTCCGCGATCTCGCGGGCAATCTCCGCGCCATCGCTGATGGCGATGCCCACGTCTGCCGCCGACAGCGCCGGTGCATCGTTGATGCCGTCACCGATCATAATGACCTTCCTGCCGGCACGCTTCTGCGCCTCGACAAATCCTGCCTTATCCTCCGGCAGCACCTCGGAATAATACTCATCCACGCCGACTCTCGCAGCGATTGCCGAAGCCGTCCGCTCGCTGTCACCCGTCATCATGACGAGCTTGGAGAAGCCCGCCTGCCGCAGCTGTCTGATGACATCGGCTGCCTCCTCACGCAGAGGATCTTCAATACAGATAACGCCTGCCAGCTTTCCTTCGATTGCCAGATACAGATAGGAGTATTCCTGTGGCAGCTCCGCAAACCTTTCTTCCATGCCGTCCGGCACGACGCAGCCCTCATCCTCAAATACGAAGTGATAGCTTCCGATAATTGCCTTCTTTCCGCTGATGGTCGTCGAGATACCGTGCGCAACAATATATTCAACCTTGCTGTGCATCTCCTCATGCACCAGCTTTCTCTCCACCGCTGCATCCACAACTGCCTTCGCCATGGAATGAGGGAAGTGCTCCTCGAGACATGCCGCAATCCGCAGAATGTCATCCGACGACTTCTCACAGAACGAAATCACCTCTCTCACCGTCGGGCATGCCTTTGTCAGTGTTCCCGTCTTGTCAAACACGATTGTGTCCGCCTCGGAGACTGCCTCAAAGAACTTTCCGCCCTTGACGGTAAGCTGATGCTGGTTCGCCTCCCGGATTGCCGAGAGAACCGACACCGGCATTGCAAGCTTCAACGCGCAGGAATAGTCTACCATCAATACGGAGACCGCTTTCGTCACATTTCCCGTGAGCAGCCATGTCAACGCCGTTCCTCCGAGCGTCCACGGCACAAGCCGGTCAGCAAGATGCTCCGCCCTGCTCTCCGCCGAGGACTTCAGCTTTTCGGATTCCTCGATCATGGAAACAATCTTTTCAAAGCGGCTGCCGCCGCCCACTGCCCTGACCTTAACCGTCAGTTCACCTTCATGCACAACGGTTCCGGCATATACAGAATTTCCGATTCCTCTGCGCACGGGCACAGACTCTCCGGTCAGCGATGCCTGATTTACCATCGCCTCGCCGTCAGAGACAACACCGTCAAAGGGAATGACCGTTCCCATATGTACGATAATTTCATCCTCCGGCTGTATTTTCGCGCTGTCCGTCAGCACTTCTCCCTGCTCGGTCTTTACCCAGACCTTATTGACATTTAAAGAGAGTGAGCGGGCAAGGTCATCCACCGATTTCTTATGTGTCCATTCCTCCAACAGTTCCCCGATACCCAGCAGAAACATTACGGAACCCGCTGTCGAGAAATCTCCGCGCAGGATCGACACACCGATTGCCGTAGCATCCAGCACCGGCACTTCGATTTTCCGCATTCTCAGGCAATGCAGTCCAGCCTTGAGATATTTGAGAGACTGTACGATGTTATAGCACGCTCTCACCGGTGCGGGCAGCAAAAACCGTCTCGCATAGTGGAAGATAATCTTATCCGCAAGCTTGTCCTGATATTCCGCATTCATCTTCCTGCCGGAATTTCCGAGAACCTCCTTGGGAACATTGCTGTCTGCATAATGGAACCTCTGCAGTCCCTCGATCAGCTTCTCTCTTCCTCTCTCATAGACAACCACGACATCACATGTCCGGTCATATACCTTTACCGAGCTGACTCCCTGCTGTCCCTCCAGATAATATTGCAGGATGTCCGCCTGTTCATAGGTCATGCGTTTTTGCAGAATATGGAATCTGATACGTCCTTTTGTCTCATGTCTGATACAAAATCTCATATGCCCTTAAGCCTCTTCCGAAGCTTCCTCCACTGTCTCATCCTCAAACACATCATCCTGTGCGGCACGCTCTTCATTGATATTCTTCGCCTCCGCATAGATGTCACCGCAATTCTCCTGAATCGTGGTCGCGGTATCCATCACGCACTTTTTCGCACGCAGAAACGCTGCTGTACACTGCGTGTATACCTTCTTTGCATCCTTGCTGGACAGAAGCTTAATACCTGCCGTTCCAAACAGAACACCTCCCGCAAAGGTTCCTACCTTTTTCCAGTTCACCTTAGACAAAGCCTTCCACATAATAAAAACCTCCTTCTTTCGTAAGCCCTGTTTGAGCTTCTTTTACACGGGTAATTATACTATTTTGCCAGCACATAAAAAAGGCAGAGCATAGTTATTGAGAAATTTTATCAATAACTATGCTCTGAACTTTGTTTTACTCATTCGCTATTTTTCAATGCCTCTGCCAACGGCACCTTTTTCACCTTCCGCATCAGTATCCATGCGACCACCGCATAGGCTGCAACGCCGAGGAGCAACATTTCCACAAACACAGAGTAGGAGGCATGATATGCCAGATACCCCGAATACTCTCTGAAAATCACAACGCAAAGCGTCTTCATCAGATAGTTTGCAAGCGGTATTGTCACCCCGATCGAAATCAGCACGACGATCGACGTCACCGTGACATACAGCCCGTTGATCTCGCTGTTATTGTAGCCAAGAATCTTTGTCATGGATATGGACTGCGCATTCTTTTCAATAATGATCTTTGCCAGCAGATAGATAATCATCATGAACATGACCACGCCGAACACCTGAAAGATCACCATCAGATTTCCCATGGATATTCTGAGCTGTCTGGAGGTCTTCGTCAGATCGTCCTTTGTGATGACTGTTGCGATCATCCTGTCGTCTATATCATCCAGTGTCTCATTGGAGAAATAACCGTTGAAATATCCCTCGTCCTTGTCAAAAGTTTCATTGAACTCTTCTCTCGGCATAAAGATGGCAAGCGCCGCAGGATAATACACAATCTCAGATACCTGAAAGCTGTACTCCTTCTCCCCATAGGTCTGTTTCAGTGTTATGTTGTCGCCCACATGGAGCTTGTGCTTTTCCGCATAGGCATTGGAGACAGCGATTCCCTCATCCTGCTTCTCCAGCTCCAGATACCGGCTGTCATCATCTACACCGTAGACCGTGATTTCCTCGCTCTGTAGGCTGTCCTCCAAGGTCTTTAAGCTTCCCGCGCAGTATTTCTCCGCCTGATCGTTCGCTGTCTCGACAGGCATTTTCAGGACATATTGCCGTTCGCAGATCATGCTGCCTGTGATGTCCTTCTCGAAATTATCCAGCAGCGGCCCGAACATACTGCCAAACAGCAGGATTGCATTTGCAAAGAATATCCCGACCACGATGGTGATATAGTTCGGGAGATTCTGGAAAATAATCCTGAGACGGAACCTCGTCATGATCTTTATTTTCGTGTTCAGCCGGAAAGCCTTTTTCTTCTTTCTGCGGCTTAAGTCCCTCCGCATAAAGCGCAGCGGGGAAAGACTCAGCTTCTCCCATAGAACGGCCAGTGTAATCAGAAACAGGATAATCATCGGAATGATCGTTGTCTTCACAAACGCCTCCCCATTCCAGAGCGTCACATAGGTCGGAAGACTATAGCTTCCGTAATACATATCCGCAAAAAAGCCCTTCATCCATGTATAGCCGAGAATATTGCCGGCGATTGCCGCAACCAGCGTCACAAGCATCGGCATCGTCATATAATGTCTCAGCAATTCTCCTCTGGAATAACCCGATGCCCTGAGCGTGCCGATTACCATGGATTCCTTCATCACGGTATTTGAGGTCGTTATCGCAAAAATAAAGGAAATGATAACCATGACCAGATAAAGGAAAACCGTCATTGACGCATTATCTCCCTTGATGTCATCTCCGGTAAAGTGAATTGCCTGGTTCCGGTACTGCGGGAGGAAATTTGTCACGATTGCCTTACCGGAAAGGATCTTTAAGAAGTCCTCCCCCATCTCCTTCGCCTCGGTATCGTCAGCGGGAGCCTTCTCATACAGCCAAGAATAGCTGTAATGCAGCTTATCCGTGCCGAAATCATCCATTCCTTCCTCCGTCACGACCGCGACTCCGAACTTCATTGCATCGAACATCATATCCTGCGCGTTGGAGAAAAGGGCGCTGTAATCCGAAAGAGCTACGAATCCCGTAATTTCCAGTTCTTTTCTGCCGACCGTCAGGCGGTCTCCG
This sequence comes from uncultured Lachnospiraceae bacterium, assembly GCA_900554205.1. Lineage (GTDB taxonomy): Bacteria > Bacillota > Clostridia > Lachnospirales > Lachnospiraceae > Acetatifactor. The sequence continues at coordinate 18,157 of USGM01000004.1, read as the reverse complement.
ACTGCCAGATCGTTATTGTCCGCATACATACGGTCAATCGCAATTTCATTCTCCTTCTCCGGCATTTTTCCCTTCATCAGACAGATAAGATCGACATCCGTCCTGCCCTTGAAAATACGCAACGTACTTTCTACCTCTTTGGTCTCCTCCTCGATGTACCAGTTGGGATAGATTGTTACCTTCCCCTCCTGTTCCAGCTCCGCCAGCAGCTCCGGTTCCGCCTCCGCCGCCAGTTCAAAGTTGCCGTCCTCAATGTTATATTTTTCAAAGCTCTCATCATACGCTGCCGACATGCTGCCGGATGCCACCAGAAAGCCGGACGTTGCACTGATCATCCCGAGCAGGAAAAGGAAGATGACCAGATATTTTCCAATCTCATCCCGAAGCTCCCTCGGGAATCTTTTATGTAATGGATTTCTCATGTCCTATCCCCCTTACCATTCCAGTTCCGTAGCGGAAATCTTTTCTTCATTGACATAGTCCTTGCGCACGACACCGTCCCTCAGCTTTACGACACGGTCAGCCATCTGCTGGATCGCACTGTTATGCGTCACCATGACCACCGTATTTCCATATTTACGATTCACCTCTTCGATCAGCTTTAAGATCTCCTTCGAGGTATTATAATCCAGAGCTCCCGTCGGCTCATCACAGAGCAGTATATCGGGATTTTTGACAATTGCCCTGCCGATTGCCGTCCGCTGCTGCTGTCCGCCGGAAAGCTGGTTCGGCAGCTTGTGCCGGTGCTCGTAAAGTCCGAGCGTTTTCAACAGGTCGTCCACATCCAGCGGATGATCGCTCAGATAAGCGCCAACCTCTATATTCTCCTTGATATTCAGGTTGGGAATCAGGTTATACATCTGAAAGACATAGCCGAGATGCTTTCTTCTGTACAAAGTAAGCTGCTTTTCATTCATCTCTGCGGTCTTCTCGCCGTTGATGGAGATATAGCCCTCATCCGCGCTGTCGATGCCGCCGATAATGTTCAGAAGCGTCGATTTTCCCGAGCCGGAAGGTCCGAGCAGCACGCAGATCTCTCCCTTCTCGATGCCGATGTCGATCCCCTTCAGAACCTCGACACGGCTCTCTCCCTCTCCGAAATGTTTTTTAATTCCTTTTATCTCAAGAAACATTTTTCCGTCCTCCACCTTTCCTAAATAATAATAACCTTCGGATTCAAGTTAGCACCTACTAACTTCCATGACAAGACTAAAATTACTTATTGAGAAAACCTATCAATACAAAAAGGCTGCCCGGATAACTCCGGACAGCCTTTGTATGTACCTGTTTTATTCCATTCTATTTCGTGCTGCTGAGCTTAAACTTCTCTACACACCCCTTCAATACGGCAGCCGTCTCATCTGCCTCATGCATCAGTTCAAGAATCTTAGCGGAATCTCCTGCAATATCCGAGCTGTGGGACGCGATCTCCGCCGTCTCCTCTGCGCCTTCCGTTGCAGCCTTGCTGACATTATCAATAGACGTCAGAACACCGTCAATAGATGCCAGCAGTTCCTGTGAAATCGCACTGAAATCTGTCACCAGATCATCCACATACTTCGCATCATCATTATAAGCATCCGCAATGTCGAGGAATGCATGGAAATTTCCCGAAATATCAACTGCAACGAAATTCAGCAGCTTCTCTGCATCCGCGGACAGATTATCAACCGCAACCGTTACCTCCGCCGTCAGCTTCTGGATATTTTCAACGGTAGCCTTGGATTGTTCTGCGAGATTCTGGATTTCATCTGCCACGACTGCAAAGCCTCTTCCTGTCTCACCGGCTCTCGCCGCCTCGATGGAAGCATTCAGTGCGAGCAGATTCGTCTGGGATGTAATACCCATAATTGCCTCTGCCAGCTTCTTGATCTCGCCTACGACCTTTGCGTCCTCCAGAGACTTCTTGAGGCTGACGCTGATCTCGTTCTTGATATTGCTTGCCCTTGCCTTGTTTGCCGTCGTGCTCTCCTTTGCCTCCATGGCACGCTGATGAATATCAGCCGCCTTCTCGGCACCTTCCTGTGCACGGACTGCAATGTTCTTGGAAACCGTTTCGATCTCGCGCGCCATGCTGTTCACCTGCTGGGCGGAAGCTGAGGTCTCCTCCATTCCTGCCGACAACTGTTCCGTGGTAGCTGATACGCTCTCGATCTCACCATTCAGATTGTTCAGATTCGTCAAAGCACCATTCATATTCTCTGACAGTGCAAAGCTGCCTCGCTGTACTTCTGTGAGAATTTCATCAAGATTCTTTGCCAGTGTATTCATCGATGTCATCAATTCACCGAATTCGCCCTTTGTCTTCATCCGTCTCGGATCTGCCCGTCCGGTCATCTCGCCCGCCGCCATCCGGTTGATGAGTTCTACTGCCTCCCTGAGCGGTCTGTCAATGCTTAAAAGAATAATAATACCGGCTATAATGAGTAATACGAATACAAGTCCTCCGCAAATCGCCATGTAGCCCATCCACTGTGAGGAAATGGCATTCAGTTCCGGGTTTCCCTTTGCGATCAGCTTCATGCCGACTACTCCGAAAAATGAAACACCGAGCAGTCCGATTCCCATTAAAACAATTTGTAATACCAGCTTTGCTTTTACCGACATATTCCTCATTCTTTTGCCTCCAAACGAATTTTCTTTGCCATAGAAGTCACATAATACAATAATATCTGAATTTCCAGCAAATTACAACAATTTATCTAAATTTTTTACCCGACTATGTCAAGCAGCACAATCATTTCCTCCACCGTCTTCATGAAGTCCGACCGCCACCTTCAGGTTCATCTCATTGTCATCAACGTTCAGGATATGCGTCTCAGGCGCTGTGAAGCTCTGGTAATCCTCCGTCAGATCATCTGTCTGGGGAGCTTCATGGTTGCATCAGTTCCGTCATGCCGACAATGGCATTCATAGAGGTTCTGATCCCGTGCGACAGGTTCTTACCCGCCTCGTGAAAAAATATACAGACATGATAAAGAATATGACAATCATACAGCAAATCTGCAGTTTAATCATTCGTATTTCCTCCAGCGGTAATAGCCTGACTATGGCAGACACATTTGTTGCGCCCGGTCTGCTTTGCCCTGTAGAGTGCTTTATCTGCTCTGGCAAAAATCTCCTGCGCATCCATTGTCTCACCCATGTACTCATAAATGCCGCAGCTGATACCAATCTGCATATCCGGCATACTCTCAAAGCGCAGCGAATTGACCGCCGTTCTGACGCGCTCCAGAATCTCCAGCGCTTCCTTCTCCGCCTCATGCCGGAAGATCACCGCAAACTCCTCCCCGCCGTAACGGAATGCATGCCCCGTCTGACAGCAGATGTTCTTCAGAACCGACGCAATCTGTATCAGCACCGCGTCCCCATTCTCATGCCCGAAGGTATCATTCACCTTTTTAAAATGATCCACATCCAGAACCGCAACTGTCAGGCGGTCTTTCCGGTTTCGGAACTGTCTGCAATAACTGTCCAGTCTCTTGTAGAATTCTGTGTGGTTGTAAAGCCCTGTCATGGAATCAATTTTCAACGCCTGCCGCATCTCCTCATTCAGCATCGCATTGTGCTGCATGACCTCCTTCTTCTCCTCGCCGTAACGGATCAGCACGCAGCAGATTGTGTGAAACACCATAATGAAAATCAGGCTCGTCACACCCGTATAACCCCATCGTTCACCGATCGTCCACGTTCCGTCATAGAGTTCGGCGGTAAAAAGGCTTAAGATCATTCCGGCTGCCGAGGTAATAGACGCGAACCTTACCACATGGATGTCATCAAACATGACAGACACCGCCACCGGAAGAACGAAGGTCGTCGATGTCATGAGGAAGAAACCGTGAAAGGTAGCCGTCACGAGACAGTAAACGACAAGGCAGAAAATGACAGCAAGATTCTTGACCCTGTCACGCATCCTGCTGTATACGATCGCCCTTGTTGCGAGCGTCGTGACCAGATTGATCGAACTCGGCAGCAAAATATAAGAAAGCCAGTAATCGATCCCCCTGTTAATCGTTCCGATCTTCGGACTGCTCATAAACAAATAAATTCCGATCTCCGCCAGAAACAGAATCGCAATTGCCGTAAAATACGATTTCAGCATTTTTCGGCGCCATTTATCCTTTAATGCGTCATATCCTTCCTGTAACTCCATCTTCCTATCCTCATCTGTTTAATTATTATCAATAACAATTATATTCGTTCGATAAAGGCTTGTCAAGCAAACCGGCATCACTCCTCCGGTGTCAGCAGAATGTCATGATTGATCGTGCGGTAAAATAATCTCCGAAATTCCGCAATATCCTTCGTCACTCCCATCGCCCACATCGTCTTTGTCACGGTTGCCTCCAACGTCATATCGTAGGCCTCCAGCAGATGAAATTTCTCCTTCATCTTTCTTCCGACCTGATAGATTTCCATATCGCTGCCCTCATGCGTGACCTGCGTTGCCAGCATCACAATCTTCCCCGCATCGACCCAGCGCCGGATTTCCGGATAAAACGGCTCCGTCCCATACTCCGGGAAGCCGCCCACACCGAAGGCTTCGATGATGACCGCGTCATAGAACGGGAACAGCCTGTTCAGAATGCTGCCATCCATGCCGGGAACCAGCTTTAACAGTAAAACCCTGTCGTTCAGCTCGTGATAAAAGTGCACCGCCTCCGCCGCTTTCTCCTTGTCTTCTATATAAAATACAATCCTGCCGTCCCGTATCACAGCCACAGAAGGGTAATTGATGCTCGAAAAGGCATTGTAGCTCTTGGAGCGCTCCTTCTTTGCCCTCGTCCCCGATATTACCTTTCCGCCGAAGACAATGTTCACGCCGTGTGCCCTGCTGTCCGCCGCAAACCGCAGACTGTCCAGCAGATTTGTCCTCGCGTCCGTCACCGGCAGGCTGATCGGCTTCTGTGCACCCGTGACAACGATCGGCTTGCTGCTGTTCTGCACAAGATAAGACAATGCTGCTGCCGTGAACGCCATAGTGTCCGTCCCGTGGCAGATCACAAAGCCGTCATACGCCGCATAATTTTCCTCGATCACCCCCGCCAGAAGCAGCCAGTGCCGCCCATAGATATTCGTACTGTCAAGGCTGAACGGCTCTGTGACATCCACCTCGCAAAAGGTCTTGTATTCCTCTACATATTGCAGCATCTGCGTCGCCGCGATCTGCGGTGTCAGCCCTTCCGCCGTATAACCGGAGGCAATCGTCCCGCCGGTAGCTATCAGCAATATCTTCTTCATGTCCATCTTCCCTCATTTCTCCTGTTCGTCCATACTGTCAACATCAAAACTCCCTATCAAGGAAGAACTGTTTTCCCTGTAATATCTCGGCGGGATGCCGAGCTTCTCCCTGAAATTTCTCAGGAAGGAAGTGTAATCCGAAAACCCTGTGCTCTGCCAGCTCTCCGTCACGCTCCCGCCCTCCCTCAGCACCTCACAAGCCCGGATCAGCCGCTTATCGATCAGGAAGCTGTGCACCGTCACTCCGGTCAGTTCCTTAAACTTGCGCAGGAAATAATATTTGCTCACATGCACCTGCGCCGCCAGCAGCTCCACTGTGATTGTCTCCGCCAGATGTGCGTCGATATAATCAGAAACCTGCTCCACGAGCGGATGACTTACCACCTCATGCCCGACCAGATACTCCTCCCGCGCACACAGGATATTCAGATACACGAAAAACATTGTCAGAAGTCCTCTGTCGAGCGTCCGTTTCGCGCCGGGGCTGCCCGGCTCCTGCATCTGTGTCATCGCCAGCTTCAACAAAAATCCCTGCAGCATTTCTTCATAATAAATAGGAAAGTGACAGACACAGTTCTTCTTGCCCTTGAAGCATCCCGCCAGATTCATGTCCCCGCCCCCAAGCCTACCGAGCATCTGCCCCGAGATCCACAGGATAATCCGCTTGGAGGAGTCATGCTTTTTCTCGACATAGCGGTACTTGTGCATGACGTTCTGGTCGATCAGAAGGAAATCTCCCTTTTTCATGTGATAGGTCTTGTCCTCGACCATGGAGGAATACTCCCCCTCGAGCACATAGATGATCTCATAAAAATCATGGTAATGGAATGCCATGGCTCCCATCGGCGCCCCCTGCTTCTCGTAGACCTCGTAATCCTCGTTCAGCATATATTGGCGTTCATCGGATGCCGCCAGCACACGGATCATATTCTCTCTTCCCATATTTATCTCCATTTCTGCGCACGTTCCTTTCGCACAGCGGGTTTGTGTCAGGTGCGCGCAGACAATTTAGAGCAATTTTTGCATGATACTGGGCAATATTTATCCTTTTCATGCATTTCACTCTTGATTATACTGATATTAAATTCAAAAAACAATACTCTTGACAGAGATTAATCGAAACGGAGGATTTGCGATGCAAATGACATTGCGCTGGTACGGCAGCAAGTACGACACCGTCACATTAAAACAGATCAGACAGATTCCCGGCGTTACCGGAGTGATCTCGACCCTTTACGGCACAACACCGGGCGAGGTCTGGAAGACTGAGGACATTCTTGCCCTGAAAAAGGAGATTGAGGATGCCGGTCTGAAGCTCACCGGCATCGAAAGCGTCAATATCCATGACGCGATCAAGGTCGGCACACCCGACAGGGATCAGTACATCGACAATTATATCACCACACTCGAACGCCTCGGTCAGGCTGACATCCACATGGTGTGCTATAACTTCATGCCTGTCTTCGACTGGACAAGAACCGAGCTTGCCAGAGTACGTCCCGACGGCTCCACTGTTCTCGCCTACACACAGGAGGCTGTAGATGCCTTAAATCCCGAGGACATGTTCGCCTCCATCAGCGGAGACGCAAACGGCGCGATTCTCCCCGGCTGGGAGCCCGAGCGAATGGCTCACATCAGGGAGCTGTTTGAAATGTACAAGGATGTCGATGATGAAAAGCTGTTTGCAAACCTGAAATACTTTCTGGAGCGCATCATGCCCGTCTGCGACAAGTATGACATCAATATGGCGATTCATCCGGACGATCCCGCATGGAGTGTCTTCGGACTCCCCCGCATCATCATCAACAAGGCAAACATTCTGCGCATGATGAAAATGGTGGACAACCCGCACAACGGTGTGACCTTCTGCTCCGGCTCCTATGGGACAAATCTTGAAAATGACCTTCCCGATATGATCCGTTCCCTGAAAGGCAGAATCCACTTCGCCCATGTGCGCAACCTGAAATTTAATTCTCCCACCGATTTCGAGGAATCCGCCCATCTCTCCAGCGACGGTACATTCGATATGTACGAAATCATGCTGGCTCTCTATGACATCGGCTTCGACGGTCCGATCCGTCCCGACCACGGCCGCATGATCTGGGATGAGGTTGCCATGCCCGGCTATGGTCTGTATGACAGAGCGCTCGGCGCAACTTATCTGAACGGTCTCTGGGAAGCCATCGAAAAGAGCCACGAGAGAGGCATAAATTGAAACAGATAATGGAATAATAAGCCAAATAAAAACTTTGGAGGATTAAAATGGAACTGACAATGAAAAGTCTGAACGCAGACAGAGCCGCCTTTGAAGCCGCCGGCTACGCCCTGCCCGCCTTCGACTACGAAGCTGTAAAGAAGAACACTTATGAACATCCCACATGGATTCATTTCGGCGCCGGAAACATCTTCCGCGCCTTTCAGGCAAACGTTGTGCAAAAGCTCTTAAACGACGGCATTCTGTCCACCGGTCTCATCGCCGCGGAGGGCTATGATTACGAAATCATCGAAAAGAGCAACCGCCCACACGATAATCTGACCATCCTTGCAACCTTAAAGGCAGACAATACCGTGGAAAAGACAATCGTCGGCAGCATCATGGAATCCCTGATTCTGGACAGCCAGGATGAAAAGGAATATACCCGCCTGAAGGAGATTTTTGCAAATCCCTCCCTGCAGATGGCGAGCTTCACCATTACCGAGAAGGGCTACGCTGTGACAGACGCAAAGGGCGCTACTCTCCCTGCCGTTGAAGCCGATTTTGCAAAAGGTCCCTCGCTGCCGGACAGCTACCTCGGCAAGGTCGTCTCCCTGCTCTACCACCGTTTTACCTGTGGCAGACTCCCTATCGCCATGGTCAGCATGGACAACTGCTCCCACAACGGCGACAAGCTGCGCGCCGCAGTAACTGCCTTCGCAAGGGCATGGTGTGAAAAGGGACTGGCGGATAAGGGCTTCCTCGATTATGTGGAGGACTCTTCGGCTGTCTCCTTCCCCTGGAGCATGATCGACAAGATCACTCCCAGACCAGACCCGAAGGTGGAAGCGATCCTTGCGGCTGACGGTATAGAGGGACTTGATCCCGTCATCACCTCCAAAAATACCTATATCGCTCCCTTCGTCAACGCAGAGGAATGTGAATACCTTGTCATCGAGGACTCCTTCCCCAACGGAAGACCCGCTCTCGAAAAGGGCGGCATCATCTTCACTGACCGGGAAACCGTGGACAAGGTGGAAAAGATGAAGGTCTGCACCTGCCTGAATCCTCTGCACACGGCTCTCGCCATCTATGGCTGTCTGCTGGGTTACACGCTGATTTCGGATGAGATGAAGAATCCTGTTCTGAAAAAGATGGTTGAGATCATCGGCTATCAGGAAGGGCTTCCCGTCGTTGTAAATCCCGGTATCCTTGATCCGAAGGAATTTATCGATCAGGTTGTCAACGTCCGCATTCCGAACCCCTTCATGCCTGACACACCTCAGCGTATCGCCACGGACACCTCACAGAAGCTGTCCATCCGTTTCGGTGAGACGATCAAGGCATACAGTAAAAATTCCGACCTGAACGTAGCCGACCTGAAGCTGATTCCTCTGGTATTTGCAGGCTGGCTACGCTACCTGATGGCAGTGGACGATTTCGGCAAGGCATTCACACCCAGCTCCGACCCGCTTCTGGATACGGCAAGCGCCTATGTGAAGGATTACGAGCTGTCTGCCGCCCCGAAGGATTTAAGCGGTCTGGATAAGCTCCTCTCCAACGATAGGGTGTTCGGTGTGGATCTCGTCGCCCTCGGCATGGCTGACACTGTCAAGAAATACTTTGCGGAGCTGTCGTCCGATATCGGTGCCGTAGCCGCCACCCTTGAAAAATACGTCGGCGCGCAAGCAATCTAGATCAATCCGATCTGTGTCGCCTTGTTTACCGCCTGACTGCGGTTTTTGACCTGTAGCTTCCGGAAGATGCCGGAGCTGTGGAATTTCACGGTTCCCGGCTTCTTCCCGAGCTTTTCTCCCATCTCCTCATAGGACAGACCCTCCGCCAGAAGTCTCAGCACCCTCTTCTCCGTCGCCGTGAGCGGCTCGTAGTATTCCGCCGGTGACTTCATATAATTCGGCAGACGCTTCCCTACCTCCTGCGCAAGCTCCCTGATCTGATCGGTAAATTCATCCGTTCCTCTCATCTTCTCATATACATTGAGCAGATTCACCATATACGCGCCTTCATCCGCAAGCAATCTGATATAGCAATATCTTTTCGCCATCCTGATAGCGATCTCCAGCTCGTCGCACATATCCTCCATGCTGCCCGCCTTGTAGCAGGCGATCGCCGCCAGCATATGACATTCGCAGATGTCCATATACCGGTTGCACCTCTCAAGCATATGAATGAGCTGCTTCGCAAGCACCAGCGCCATCATATACTTTCCGGCAAAAAGATAGCACCTCACCTTCACCAGATAGGCATACATATCCATCATATAGAATTCCCCTGTCTCATCCGGGGCATTCTTTTCCATCCATTCCTGCACGATCTCCTGATTTCCGTCATAACAGGCAGCCCATGCGGACAGGGCATACAGACTACTTTCCAGTTCCTCCCACCCGACGTTTTCAATTTTTGTCCTGATCTGGGACACCAGAGGGGCTGCAGCCTTCGTCTGACCGTTTAATAACAGTATCTTCATCTGCAGCGCCATCGCCACAAAGAGACACTGTATGTCCTGCTTGCTTTCCATCAGGGGGATCGTCCCCGCCACCAGAACCAACGCATGAAAGGTGTCATTTTTCTGGTAATACCACTCTGCGAGAGCAATTTCCACAACGCCCTTGCCCTTATCGCCGTACAGCATACGGACGCTCTCTTCTATCTGCTTCCTGCCGTCCGGGATGCTCCGTCCATATCTTGTAAAATCCCGGAAGCCATTCAGAATACTCGGTCTGCTCGCGGACAGGGTGAGGCTCCGTATCGGCGGTACGTTTCTCTCCCGCAGCGCCGCCACAACGTGCAAAAAACGGTTGTCGCTGATATAAGGCATGACAAGTTCTGTCGCCAGCCGGACAAATTCCTGCGTCGCCCGCTGTTTTTCATCTGCATTCTCCGGCACATCGCCAAGGATAGCTATATAGCTTTTCGCACTCTCCAGATCGTCCTCCATGGTGGAAAGGAGTGCACGCACGGAAAGCAGCGCCATCCACTCGCTGCTCCCCCTCGGATAGGTGTCCTCGGATACCTTATGAAGATATTCCCGGCATGTCCAGATTGCTGGCATACTGATCGGGTGCTGAAGCTCCTCCACCAGCGTCTGCTGAAGCCTTCCTTCCTTATCCGCATTTTTCAGCACACGCTGCATTTCCTTCGCCTTGCGCGGATAAAACCTGTCCTTTTTCTCCCTCTGACTCATTTTGCCCCTCTCTTTAATACACATTTCATACATGATAAGCCGCAGTGTAACACTGCGGCTCTCATACTTTTTGTCTGTTTTGTTCTAATTATTTTGCTAGCAGCATCATAATATCGTTGCTCCGCGCAATGAACTTCGTCATTGCCTCCGGTGCCAGCGGTGCATGCTGCAGCTTTGCAAGGTCATAGAGCTGTTCGCAGATCGTCTCTACGTTCTCTCCGTCCTTATGCTCGATCACATACTGTACAAGAGGATGATTTGCGTTCAGGATCAGCGTCTCGCCCTCTCCGCCAAAGGCACCCATATCCATGCCGGGCATCGAGTACATCTTCATCATATCCTGCATACGACGCGTCTCCTCAGACAGCGTAATCATGGAGGAAATCTTCTTATTCTTAAGCTTCTCTACCTTGACCGTGATCTTGTCATTCTTGAGCGCCTTCTTCATGATGTCGGCAATCTGCTTTGCCTGCTCGTCAAACTCCTCCTGTGCCTTCTTGGAAGTCTTTGTCTTAAGTGCATCCGTCACATCCGCATCAATTCTCTGGAATTTGATTCCCTCATTCTTGGACTCCAGCTGGGAGACGAAGGGCTGATCTATATTGTGGGTCAGAATGACCGCATCCATCTTCGCCGCCTTGAACATATTGATGTACTGGCTCTGCTGCTGTTCATCCGTCACATAATAAATGATCTTTTCCTTCTTCTCTTCCTGTTCGCTCTCTGCCTTCTCCTCTGCGCTGTCGTTCACGACCTCGGCTTCCACCTTTTCGCCGTTCTCGTCAACGGCATTTCCGGCCTCGGTTTCCTCCGTGTCAACCGGCTTTGTCTCAAGGCATTCCGGCAGGGTCAGATATTTTCCGTCCAGATTCTTGAACAGGATGTAATCGTTCATCTTCTCACAGAATTTGTCATCCTTCAGGCAGCCAAACTTGATGAACGGACTGATGTCGTCCCAATATTTGTCGTACTCTTCCTTCTCGGTCTTGCACATGCCGGAGAGCTTGTCCGCTACCTTCTTGGTAATGTATTCGGAAATCTTCTTTACAAAGCCGTCATTCTGCAAAGCGCTTCTGGATACGTTCAGCGGCAGATCAGGACAGTCGATCACACCCTTCAGCAGAAGCAGGAACTCAGGAATGACTTCCTTGATATTATCTGCAATGAAGACCTGATTGTTGTACAGCTTGATTGTTCCCTCGATGGACTCATATTCCATGTTGATCTTCGGGAAGTACAGAATACCCTTTAAGTTAAAAGGATAGTCCATATTCAGATGGATCCAGAACAAAGGCTCCTTGTAATCCTGAAATACCTTGCGGTAAAATTCCAGATACTCTTCCTTCGTGCAGTCATTCGGGTGCTTCGTCCAGAGCGGTGTCGTCTCATTTAAAAGCTCCGGGCGCTTTCTGATCTTTAACTTCTCCTCGCCCTCGGTGGTGCCGTCCTCCTTCACGGTAGGATGGATTTCCTCGATGACAACATCGTCCTCCAGTTTCTCCTCCGGCTTGATGATCTGGGTTTCCTTTGTATCTGCCTTGGACAGATAAATTTCGGTGGGCATGAAGGAACAATATTTCTTAATGATCTCTCTCGCCTTGTACTCGTTGCAGAACTCAAGGCAATCCTCATTCAGGAACAGCGTGATCTTTGTGCCGACCTCAGCCTTGTCCCCCTCGTCCATGGAGAACTCCGTACCGCCGTCACACTCCCAGTGTACCGGCTTTGCGCCCTCCTTGTAGGACAGAGTGTCGATGTGTACCTCATCTGCCACCATGAATGCCGAATAGAAGCCCAGACCGAAGTGACCGATGATCTGATCCGCATTACTCTTGTCCTTATATTTCTCAATAAAATCCGTTGCACCGGAAAAAGCGATCTGGTTGATATACTCGTCAACCTCTTCCGCCGTCATTCCCAGACCGTTATCGGTAAAGGTCAGAGTCTTCTTCTCCGGGTCAACGACCACGTCAATCCTTGCCTTATAATTCTCCGGCAGGGTATACTCGCCCATCATGTCAAGCTTCTTCAGCTTTGTCACTGCATCACAGCCGTTGGAGATCAGCTCCCTGTAAAAAATATCATGGTCTGAATACAGCCATTTCTTAATGATAGGAAAAATGTTTTCACTGTTAATTGATAAGCTTCCGCTCTTCGCTGCCATTTTACAACATCCCTTTCTCTGAAATAAGTTTCCTATAATGTTAAGTGTAAATCCGCAGCATTCAAAAGTCAACAGCAAATTAGCACTCGTTTTCATCGAGTGCTAATAATTATCCGGAAACGCCCGATTTCACGGCATTCCCGGATTTCTAAAATTTTTCTAAACCATCTTTTGTTGCCTCATAGAGACGTTACGGAAAAAACTTTGCATAGATTTCAAAGAAATCCGCCGTATCCGAGCTCCCGCCCTGAACCAGCGTAATCTCATCCCAAAGCTTTGTGTTCAGCTGTCTCACCAGCGTCAGGGCGAAGGCATCATACTCCTCCCCGAACACCTCTCGCCGTCTCTGCTCGACAATCTCCTGCTTGCTCAATTCCGTCTGTTCCCTGTCGAAGGTACTGATACACTTGATAATATGGTAGCCGGAATCTGTCTCGATCACAGGACTGATCTCATCTGTCTCAAGGGAAAAAGCTTCCTCCTCGAATGCCTCCTCCATCTCGCCCTTTCCGAAAGAACAGGTAATATTCGGGTCCTCGCTGTACTTGGATGCCAGTTCAAGAAAATCCTTCTCCCCGCTGACCGCCTGTTCTCTGATGTCGCACGCCTTTTCATAGACCGACTGCTTCACATCTTCCGAGTATCGCACCCTCGCACCGCTGCCGTCGGTCGTCCATGTTCTCAGGAAAATGTGCTGCACGGTAATCGTCCTCGCCTCATCATCACTGATCTCGGGGTTAATATCCTGAATAATGTACTCATAGACCTTGTTTGCCAACGCATATTCCATGTAAAGACGAAGAACCGTCTTTTCATCCACTCCCAGCTGTTCTATCCGGTCCGCACTTAAGGAATTGTAATATTCCGCCGCTGCATCCGCCGCAAGCCCGTTCTCTGTCTCATCCAGCTCAACACCCTCTTTTTCCGCCAGAAGACACATCGTCTTGATCTGTGCAATCTTTGCCAGCACAGTCTCCTTCACATTTTCCTCCAGCGTCACACCGTCCTTCGCTATGTTCCAGACCTCCGGCCCATAGACACTCTCATAGCGGTTCTGGGTCGTCGTCAGATAGACCATGATCTCGGCGCGGGTGCAACTTTCATCGGCAATGCGGAACACCTCATCCTTTCCGAAGCCGGTCGTAAATACCACTCTGGTCCCACCACACGCAGTCAGACTGCCAAGGACCGCCAGAAGACATACCAAAAGAGCAAGATACCGTCTTCGGAATCCGCGCAAATTATTCTGTCCTGCCATTTACTCAATCACATGAATCCAGCCCTTGGGCGCTTCGATTCTTCCCATCTGGATTCCTGTCAGGGTATCGTAAAGCTTCTTTGTCACAGGGCCCATCTCCGTCATACCGCTGGGCATGCAGATCTCTGTTCCGTGATCCACGATCTTCCCAACCGGTGAGATGACTGCTGCCGTTCCGCAAAGTCCACACTCCGCGAAATCCTTGACCTCATCCAGGTATACCTCGCGCTCCTCCACCTCAAGTCCGAGATATTCCTTCGCCACATAGACGAGAGAGCGGCGGGTGATAGACGGCAGAATGCTGTCCGACTTCGGCGTTACAACCTTGCCATCCTTTGTGACGAACAGGAAGTTAGCGCCTCCGGTCTCTTCAACCTTTGTGCGGGTTCCGGGATCAAGATACATATTCTCATCGTAGCCCTCGTGATGTGCCGTCACGATTGCGTGAAGACTCATGGCGTAGTTCAGTCCTGCCTTGATATTACCGGTTCCATGCGGCGCCGCACGGTCAAAGTCGCTGACACGGATCGTCAGAGGCTTCACACCACCCTTGAAATAGGGACCTACCGGAGTACAGAAGATTCTGAACTGGTACTCGTCCGCCGGCTTGACACCGATGACAGGATTCGTTCCGAACATATAGGGACGCAGATACAGGGTTGCTCCGCTGCCATAGGGCGGTACAAAGGCGGCATTCGCTGCGACAACCTTTGTCACTGCATCCAGAAATCTCTCCTTGGGGAATACAGGCATCTCCAGTCTTGCCGCAGAAGCCTCCATACGCTCTGCATTCAGGTCGGGACGGAAGGTAACGATATGCCCATCCTCCGTGGTATATGCCTTCAGACCCTCAAACGCTGTCTGGGCATACTGCAGAACACCTGCACATTCATTCAGGACAATATTGGCATCCTCTGTGATCACGCCGTCATCCCACGCGCCATTCTTAAAGTTGGATACATAACGGAAATCCGTCTGAACATATCCAAATCCGAGGTTGCCCCAGTCAATATTTTTCTTTTCCATAGTCTACCAGCCATCCTTCCCTGTTGTATATTGTTTGTTAATCATTATTATACTTCCAAAATCAAAAGTCAATACGCTTTTCCAAACTAAATCGGCAAAGTTAGTGTCGTTTTCTCTCATATCTCTGAAAGGTATA
Organism: uncultured Lachnospiraceae bacterium; assembly: GCA_900554205.1. Taxonomy (GTDB): domain Bacteria; phylum Bacillota; class Clostridia; order Lachnospirales; family Lachnospiraceae; genus Acetatifactor. Next base: position 2,933 of record USGM01000004.1, on the reverse strand, counting down.
GGCGAGATCGAAATAGGTCTGTTCATCACTGTCCGCCGTGATCTCCCACTCCGGGTCGTCATCCAGATTCGGAAAATGGGCGTCCGCCTCGTAGCTGTGGTCTATCTTGGTAATATGTGCGACATCACAGTAGGGCAGCAGCTGGCGGTAGATGCTCTCACCGCCGATAATGTACACATCCTCCGTGTCGTACTTTCCCAGTTCCTCAAGCAGCTCTTCGATGGAATGAACCACCGTCGCACCCTTTACCTTATAATTTCTGTCGCCTGACAGAATAATATTGATGCGGTTCTGCAACGGCTGCTCCTGCGGGAAGGTCTGTAAGGTCTTTCTTCCCAGAACGACGACCTTGCCTGTCGTCTCCTCCCTGAAATGCTTCTGGTCATTCGGAATGCTGACAAGGAGCTTCTCCCTGTTTCCGATTGCCCAGTTATTGTCTACCGCCGCGATAATGTTCATCTGTTTCCCCCTGCTTCCTGTATCAGCCGTTTTTATCCGGCCTTTCATCAGCTTCATTTAACTTCGGCTTTCTGCCGCAGCACTTTGTCTCCGTACAGAAGCCGCTGACCTCACATTTCGGTACAAAATAGTGCTCCACCAGATATTTCCATTCCTCTGAATACTCACTCAGAGCCTTACACATGTCATTCATCAGCTGGCGGAATTCCCAGTACGCCCTGCTGCACATCCTCTGGTGCGCCATGTCAATCAGGTTGCGCAGGTTCGTCCGCAGAACGACCTTTGTCTCCATGCCCAGCGGGAGCAGCATTCCGACATCCTCCCTCGGCATCTCCAGCTTCTCAAGCTCCTGCATAGCGGTCAGAATAGAATCCATCGCCTGACAGTATATCTTCTCCGCCTGCTCATCTGCCGCGATCCTCGGCGGGACAACATAGGGAAAGCCCTTCTGGTAGTTGATATATCTGGTCGATGCCTGCAGCCTCGTCGGAGAGCCGCCGATATGCGTGTACAGTTCCCGTATGACTCTCGCCGAATATCCGTCAACGATCATATAGACCTGCGGATACTCCCACGTCCTGCCATGTCCGGACTTCAGGCAATCCATGCCGCGCTTATAATTCTTCTCGGCATCCGTAATGTTGCCACCCCAGCACACCCCTGCCTCTCTCCCGATCAGACTGATCGGGTCAACCGTTGTCTCGCTCTGTATGATAATCTTACCCATTTCATTCCTCGTTTCTATATTTCCACCTATTGATACTTATCGCACAGCGAATTAATCTGATCCGCGAATTTCGCCGCCTCTTTATTCGGCATGCCATCCTTCTTCTGTACAAGCGCCAGCAGCCTCTGTGCCGCTGCGAGCAGTCTCGCATAAACGCCGGTTGCAACCGCCGACTTTGCTTTCTTCTTCGTCGGAACAGGCTCCGTCTCATATTCCAGCTTGCCAGAGGTCAGGTCAAACACGGTTCCGCTGTAAGGCGCATAAGCGCGCTGACCATACTCGATCTTTAAGCACTCCGCAAAGCTTGTGCAGACGCTGTCCTCTCCATGGACGACGAACACCTTCTTCGGCTTCTCCTCAAAGCCGGAGATCCACTCGATCAGGCCGTTTTTGTCTGCGTGTCCGCTCATGCCGGTAAGCTGCCTGATCTGCGCGCGGATCTGAATCGGCTCTCCGAACAGACGCACCTCCTGCGCTCCCTCCACAATGCTTCTGCCGAGCGTTCCTATCGCCTGATAGCCGACGAACAATATCGTACACTCCGGCCTCCAGAGGTTATGCTTGAGATGATGTCTGATACGACCCGCCTCACACATGCCCGATGCAGAGATAATGACCTTGGGATCATCGTTAAAATTGATCTCCTTCGATTCCTCACTGGTAATCGCCAGTTTCAGTCCCGCGAAAGCAATCGGGTTGATCCCCTCCTTGACAAGCTCCATCGCCTCATCGTCAAAGCATTCCCATCGGTTATCCTGAAAGATGCCTGTCGCCTCCACCGCAAGCGGGCTGTCGACATACACCGGGAAATTCTCATGCCCCTCCACCAGCCGGTCCACCTTGATCTTCCGCAAGAAATACAGCATTTCCTGTGTACGTCCGACCGCAAATGACGGGATCACAACATTGCCACCCCTATCAAACGTCTCCTTAAGTATTCCCGCCAATTCCTTGACATAATCCGGTCTCTTCGCGCCGTGCAGTCTGTCTCCATAGGTGGATTCCATGACAACATAATCCGCCTGCTTTGTCAGAATGGGATCCTTCAGCAGCGGCTGGTTCTTATTTCCGATGTCCCCGGAGAACACGACCTTCTTCGTCACACCGTTCTCCGTCAGCCACACCTCTATGCTCGCCGAACCCAGAAGATGCCCAACATCCGTAAAGCGGATTTTCACCTCGTCACAGACCTGAATTTCCTTTGCATAATGGCAGGGGACGATTCTCTTGATCAGTCCCTCCGCGTCCTCCATTGTGTACAGTGGCTCCGTCGCTGCAACGGACTCGCTGCGCTTCGCCTTTCTGTTCTTCCACTCAGACTCCATCGCCTGAATGTGGGCGCAGTCACGAAGCATAATACTGCAAAGGTCAGCTGTCGCATCTGTCGCATAGACCTGTCCCCGGAAGCCCCTTGCATACAAGAGCGGCAGAAGTCCCGAATGATCGACATGTGCATGTGTCAGAAAAACAAAGTCAATCATCGATTCGTTGACAGGCAGCGCAGCATTTTCAAAAACGTTGATTCCCTGCTCCATGCCGTAATCCACAAGAATGTGTTTGTCGCCTACTTCAATATAGTGACAGCTTCCCGTCACCTCGTGATCCGCCCCGATAAAAATCAGTTTCATGCATTACCCTCCCTATACTACACTGCTAAATTTTACGCAGCCCTTCTTTTCCTTCTTCTGAAAGTAGAGTGCCACATCTGCAGCCGCCAGAAAATCCCACATTTTCTTCTGCTTATCCG
>USGM01000003.1 GCA_900554205.1 uncultured Lachnospiraceae bacterium | reverse complement strand
GCCGCCAGCTCCTCAAGGTTTCCCGCATATGCTGCCGTGAACGCGATGCTCTCTCCCCGCTCCGGCGCCATGTCATAGGCATCGTTCCAGTCCGCCCCGCGGAGACGGATATGATTATGTTCGCCCACGTCGTAGAATGCGGTAATATTCTGGAGCAGAATGTGCTCCAGCACCGTTCCCTCCGCCAGTCCGCCGGCATTTTTCTGAACGGTTCCCTGCGAGACTTCCCATTCCTCGTCCCGCTCCTCTCCACGGCTGATCTGGCTGTCCTTAAAATAAGGAACCTTCTCGGCGAGAATGCTGATGTCCCCGGTCTGCATAATGTAAAACTGCGTCGTAATAAACGGCCAGACGCCGTGATCCATCCAGACGCGCACGATGTGATTTCTGTCCGCCAGAAACTCTCCCTGCGCCTCCCCGATGATCGTTGCATTCGTTCCGTCCATGCGCACGCCACGGTAGTTGTCGAGGAGCATCTGCCGCACACCGTCAGGCTCCATAATCAGCAGGGCAAGACAGTCCTGCCAGAGATCCCTCCAGCCTCTGCCGCCCTTTCCGTAATCGTGATACGGCAAAAACGAGCATCCATACATTCTGCGCAGGATGGGCTGAAACGCAACCCAGTAAAGGAAGTTATCGCGCTCCTGATCTCCTGTCTCAAACCGGACATTGATCTTTTTCTTCCACTCCTCCTGCACCTTCTCCAGCGCACGCTCCGCTGTCTCCGGGAAACGGTACTCAGCCATCAGCCCCTCGCGCAGTTCCTCTCTCCCCGCTGCTTCACCGATGCCCATGCAGATGCTGTAGACCGCCTCCTCGCCGGGGGCAAGCGTTCTGCTCCGGAAGGCAAGTGCGCCGATCGCCTCGCCACCCGCCGTCTCGCTTCCCGCCGTCTTCCATATAGCGTTCCCTTCCTCTTCCAGCCCAAGCGGTCTTGCAAGGCTCCCGCCTTCCCCAATAAAATCCTCCGTTCTCGGACAGCAGCGCACAGGTCCGTCCCCGTTTTCATCCGCTCCGTAGACAAAGTAGGTCAGGGTATTCTTTTTATGCCCTCTCTCGTCAAAGGTCAGCGTCGGTGTCACCTCAACGCCCCAGCCTGTGACACGCACCCTGTGGAGCAGGGAAGTCACATGACGGTGATCCCTGATGTTGTCCGCAGACCGCGCATAAAACGGAATCGCGGCTACCGGTGTAAAGCTGACCGGTTCTGCTCCTGTGTTCCGGAGCTTCACCTGCATGACCTCAAAGGTTCTTTTATCGCACGGCACAAACGAAGTGATGACCGATGCAAGAGGGTATCTCTTTGATGTGCGGCTGATTCTGTGCCACATAGGGCCTGCGTCCAACGCGCTTTCCTCTTCCTCCGCCGTCCTTCGCAGCGCCTCCGTCTCCGCAGAGGCTCCCGTCGCCGACCAGCACTTCCCGTTCTCCAGCACACACCAGAAATTCCTTGTACTCTTGGAGGTATGAAGATTCTCCACGCTGACCGGCTCCAGCAGAAAGGCATTCTGATCCAGCTTGCTGTCTCCACCGAGAAGGGGCGTGATGCTGCTTTTCAGCCCCGATTCCCCCGCAAGCGGAAAGTAAAGATAACTGTTATACTCCGGTTTTTCCATATGAAATGTGCCGTATTTATCTGTATAGGAATACCCCTTCATAATTGATCCATTCCTTTCCCGCAGACCTTTCCGCTGTCCATAGAAGGTCTGTCGTTTATCTCAGATAAGCGTCGATCTGCCGTATGCCGCCCGCTCTGAGCTTCCGTGCAAGCTCCTCTCCGAGCGTATTGCCGGACACTTCCTGTCTCTCTGTGCCGTCGTCCAGCTCCATCCGCCAGACCTTCGCCCCGTTCTCGCCGTAGGTATTGCTGCGGCTCTCATCGTGGTAGATGACCCTGCATCTGCCGAACAGCATAAATGCCGCTTCCCCGCGCTCGTCAAACAGCTCCGCCGCAAGTCTGGGTGCCAGTGAGAACTCCAGCTTTCCATCCTGACAGGAGAAACCGCCGTCTCCAAGGAACATTCCGAGCCACATCGAGAGCATTTCCACCGTTGACCCGGAGAGTCGGGCCACAAATCCCTGCCCGTGAACGGACGCATCCGGGTTCGCGCTCGATGCGAGGAAGGAAGAATTTTCGAGAATACTTCTTCCGTAGACCTCCGGCTTCTGGTACGGAATCAGTGCATCCCGTATCGCCTCGTAAAATTCGTCGTACAGTCCTGCCTTGAGCATACCAAGGAAATATTTGTACTCCATGTGCAGGAAGATGCTCTCCCGCTCGAGCCAGCCCGGCGTAAACGCGCGGACACGACCGTTTTCCATGGAAATTCCCTCGATGGAGCCGGAGGTCTTGTACATCTTCAGCTTCCTGTCGTACAGATCGGTCTCCCGGATGGCTGCACACATTTTTGCCGCCTTCTGACGCTCCTCATCGCCACAGGCAGCGAGCATGCGTGCCGGTCCCTCGAGGAAATACGGCAGTTTCACCAGACGGAAGCCCTTCACGCGCACGCTCGGCAGACCATAAGGACTGATCCTCGGCGTTCCGTCCGCATTTTTCAGTTCCTCGCAATCCGTCGCCTCAAAGGTGAAATAGGTCGGCATAATGCCGTTTCCGCACTCCATTGCTCTCTCCACGGCGGTACCGATCTTTGCCGAAAACGCCGCAAGAATCCTTTTGCCCTCGCCAAAAGTCACCGTCTCGTAATTTCCGCTCGTCTCAAACCGGATCTCCTCGCGGAAGCGCTCGCGCCTGTCCGCGACAGCATCCCAGTATTCAAAATCCGTCTTTCCCTGTCCAAGCAGCTTGTAAATATCTCTCATAAATCCGGCAAGCTCCTCCGGCAGCGTAAAGCATTCCGTCTCCGGCTTTTCCGCTGTCGCCGCGCACAGGAAATCCAACAGCCGCTTCAGCTCGAGCGTCTCCGGCATACTGCTTCCGAACAGTCCGGGAAGACCGTTCATCGCGTCGTTCCAGCCGGGCTTTCCGCCCTCCATCTCGATTCCCATTCCATAGGAATCCAACAGTGCAAATTTGTTGACCGCCAGAGTCATCATCTTTCCGAAGAGGGTAGCCGTCACGTCTTTGCCATTCTTATCCTTGAGCCAGTTCGTACCGTCCGCCTGAAAGCCGGGACGCGCCGCTTTCTCCTCACAGTGGCAGAGGGAACCGTACTGCCGCACCTTTCCTCTGCTCAGCACATGCGTGTCGATTCTGGGTCTGACCACGCCGATGCTGTCGTAATACCGGTAGCTGTCATCTCCGAATAAAAGCGCATCCTTCTGCTCCGGGTAGATCAGCAGATAGTTCTCGACCAGATCCAGATTATAATCCCAATGGTCGCTCCAGTAGCCCTCGCCGAAGTTTGCCTCGAATTGCTCCTCGGACAGCCCGATCAGCCTGTTCACCAGCGTCTCCTCATCGCCTGTGACGGTGAGCTGATGCGCCGCGATCACGTTTGTGATCTGTCCGGGTGTAAATGCGCTCTTCAATACCTTCAAAACCTGCCCCTCAGGATCCTTCACATTTGCTGCGACAAGCGCTTCCGCCTCCGCACGGTTCTCCTCGGGAAGTGTAAAGGTACAGGGTTTAATCCCCAGCGGATTGTAGCCGTCCATCTGGACAAGGCTGTAAAAATGCTTTACGTTAAAGGCTCCGATCTCCGGCCGGAAGAACACATCGTTCCTGCGGTTCTGGCAGACATCACGGTAGTTGCCGTTGCCCTGCGAATAATATTCTCCCGCGATGGAGAAGAAGTTATAGTCCCGCTCGGGATCTCCGTGCTTGCGGCTGAACAGATGGACAACCGCCTTCTTCTCTCCCTCTCCGATGACAAACGGATAGCCGCCCCGCAGGAAATTATCCAGATAGCACTGCTCCATATATTTGTCAAACAGTGGATTTGCCGTCTTTGTCCGCACATCCTTCGTAAAGTCATCGACGAGCGCTCTCGCCTCCGCCTCCTTGCGCTCCGCATAGCCGTCTGCGCAGAAGCTCTCTGCCTTCTCGTTCAGCAGTCCCTCCGACGGTGCAAAGCCGCAGAATGCCGTAAATTCCAGTCTGCCCTCCGCCGGCAGCTTCTCCGATACCGGAAGGAAGCCGCAGGGCACCTTGTTAGCGAAGCACTGCTCTCCGGCAAGCACTCCCTCCAGACCCTTTTCCCGGAAATTCACCGCCTCCCTCATGCTGTCCTCATAGGAGAAGATGACCTTCTTATCATAGATCACGGGCTGCAGTTCGCCGTCCTTCACTGCCAGATAGAAGTATCCGCCCTCGATTTCCGTCACCTCCGCCGAGTCGTCGCTCGAAGCGCGCATGGTATAGAAGGGCGCCTTGTTCTCTATGTTTCTGATGTCCGTCCAGCTCTTGAACAGGTTCGACATTTCCTTGTACTGACCGTTCTGGATTCCGTAAGGAATGATCTGCGGCATTCCGTCCACAAGCTCCAGGGCAAGCTCCGCACCGCTGATGTTTTCGACTGTCACATGGCGGACCAGAGCGCCGATGCTTTCATTCGGCAGAATGCTGTAGCGGACTGTGATCCTCAGCCCGTGTCCCTCCTCGGAAATCGTCAGCAGATTCTTCTCGATCTCCATTCTGCGCTTCGCCTGAGGCGCATAGACACAGAACGGCTCGAAATACTCTCCGTTCACCCGGACGAAGGTACGGAAGCCCTTGACCGGAGTATTCTCATATGCCGTGTTGGCAGGATTGAACTCCATGATGGCGTTCCCCTTGTGGTGAATGCCGAAGCTGTTGATTGCCTGACCCCTGTTGGTATAGAAAGACCAGAGCGGGATTCCCTTCACCCCGGCAAGTCCGGGAAGGAAGCTCGAAAAAGCCGGAACCTCCGTATAGTCCTCGATCACAAATCTGTCACCGTCCAAAGTATATCTGCTCATTGCTACCTCCATGTCTGAACTGTTCTCTACTCTCGTTTTACTCTGCGCCGACCTTCTGTCCTGTCATTTCCAGAATCTCGCTGCTCTGATAGACCCGCACATAATCGACGACATATTCCGCCGGAAGGCAGGCATCATCCGTTCCTCTCGCGCCGCCCCAGTCCCCGCCGTAGGCAAGGTTAAAAATCAGGAAGAAATTCTTATCAAAGGGCCAGAGCTCGCTTGTCGGCTGCTTGCCGTAATCATGCGGGTCATAGATGAAGGAGTCCTCGCCGTCAATGCCGAAGATAATCTTATCGGGCAGCCATTCTATGCTGTAGGTATGGAACTCTTCGCTGACTCCCGCTGTTGGGAAGCTCTTTCCCTTGCCCTGTCCGCCGTGGTTCTTCGCCGTATGTACCGTCTGGACAATCACGTCCTGATCGTAGCCGACGTGCTCCATAATATCGATCTCGCCGGATGCCGGCCAAGCTCCATAGGCGGAGTCCGTCGGCATCATCCAGAACGCCGGCCATGTTCCGAGCCCGGTGGGCAGCTTGACCGATGCCTCCACCTTACAATAAGTCCAGTCACCCTTTTTCCGGCTGACAAGCCTCGTCGAGGTATACTGGTCGCCCTCCTGCCGGAGCTCGATCGTCATCCTGCCGTCAGCGACCGTCACATTATCTCCGGCAGTGTAATTTTCAAGCTCATGGTTTCCCCATCCGCTTGCGCCTGTCTCGTAGCTCCACTTGCTCTCGTCCGGCTTGCCCTCATAGTCAAATTCATCCGACCACACCAGCTCGTAGTGCAGGGCGTCCCGGTCGTATTCATAGCCGGTCGCCTTCAGCTTATCCTCCGGCACCTCATAATCCCTGGGATTGACGTAGGCATCCGACAGGGCGCTGCCGACACGGTATGCGGATTCATTTTTCTGTGTGCCGCCCTCTGCGGAGGCAATCTCCTCCGCCAGCGTTTCCGCCACGCTCTGCTCCTGCTGTCCTTCGCTGCCGCAGCCTGTGAGACAGCCCGCCAGCATCGCCGTCAAAAGTATTCCTGCCAGTCTTTTTCTTTTCATGCGCTATTCTCCTGTGATTCCTGTGTTTTCAATGCCCTGAATGAACTGCTTCTGCACGAATGCGTACATGAGCAGCAGAGGAGAAATGGAAATCAGCGTCGCTGCCATCTTATACGCCTCATTCAGCTTGAATGCGCCGCCCTGTGCCGTCACAAGGCTGTCAAATTCACTGTTGAACATATTGAGCTTTGCCGGAAGCAGTTCGATGCTGTTTCTCATCAGTGTTCCGGTGATATAGGTCTCATTCCAGTTCCATACAAAGGAGAACAGGAACACGACAAGGATCGTCGTCGCCGACATCTTCACAACGATGAACCAGAAGACCTTTGCCGCGGACGCGCCGTCGATCTGCGCCGCCTCGTCCAGCACTCTCGGGATCATGTTGAAGGAGGTATAAAAGATCAGAATCAGCACGGTAGAGTACACGCCCTGTCCGAGCACTGCCATCAGCACCTGCGGAATTGCCGTTCCGATTAGCTGGATCGCGGTCGCCTCCTGCGCCGTGACGAACATCATCAGTCTCGGGATCATCGTCACCGGTGTCGGAATGATGAACGCCAGTATGATCATGACGAACCAGAACTTCTTGAATTTGAAATCATATCTGGAGAACGCAAAGCCTGTCATCGCGGAGACAAAGGTCTGCGCCAGCGCAAGTCCTGCCGCCCACAGAATCGTATTCCTCAACGTTGAGCCGAGCTTCAGCACATTCGCCGCCACCTTCAGGTTTCCCAGCGAAAAGCTCCTCGGCAGCCAGTTGACGGACGGATCGATGATGTCCTCGGAGGACATGAAGGTCTTTGCAATGATCTCGAAGATCGGCTCCAGATACACGAAGCCCACACAGATCAGCACAAAGTAGATCACCGCCTTGATAAGCATGTTGCGCCACCACTTCAGATCGTGTTTTTTATTCTTCTTCGTCTTTACCATATATCACGCCTCCTCGGCTGTCTCTCTTTGAAGATCAGACACGCCAGACCGATCATTATGAGTACCACGATACAGTAGATCCATGAATAGGTTGCCGCAAATCCAAACCCGCCGTTTGTATTGCTGGTCGCCGTCTTGATCAGGGAATAGATCGCGCTGGTGTCGTAGGTTCCAAGCTGTGCGATCGTAAAGATCGTCGCCACAAGTGCTGTCGGCTTGATCATCGGGATTGTAATTTTCCAGAGGATCTGCCATTCGTTTGCCATGTCGATCTTTGCCGCCTCGTACAGTGAAATGTTAATACGCTGCAAGCCGCTGACAAACAGGACAATGGGAATACCGGTAAACCAGAGGATCATCGTCAGCTGGTCGAACACGCCCTCCATGAACCGGGCGATCTGCGGGGAGTAGCTCCTTATCATTTCCAGAATGAACACGCCGTCATAGCCGCCCTGCATTCCCTGTGCCATCTGCACAGCGTCATCCGCCTTGTCAAGGATCTGGCTCATGACCGGGCCGGACATAATGATTACGGGGAGAAAGTAGATCGTTCTCATCAGCCCCTTGCCGACCTCAATCTTGTTGAGCAGATAAGCCATCACGAAGGACACGATGATGATGACGAAGGTATAGGGAATCGCCATCGCGATGAACTCGCCCAGCGCGGGAATAAACTCCGTGTTCTTGAAGAAGGCTGTATAGTAGTTGCTCCCGCCCGCAAAGCTGATGTCATAGCCCGTGATGTTCGTGCTGACATTGCAGAAGCTCAGGACAATCGTCGCCACAAAGGGAACCAGCGTGAAGATCAGGAATCCGATAATCCACGGAAGCATGAACGCATATCCCAGACGATTCTGTCTTTTTTCATAGCTGCTTTTAATCCTTTTCCGATCAGCCATCTCCTATTCCCCCTTTCCGACAACCGCCGCACTCTCCGGTGCAACTGTCGTGCCCTTATAGCTCACTTCATTTTCCGTATAATTGACAATGACGTATTTCGTCATATCATCCTTACTATAAGTATTGATTACCACGCCGTTCTCCGGCACTTCCCTGTGTATCCATTCATAGCCCTGTACCTGACCCAGCACACTGTTGATCTCCCCGTACACCTCGCCGATCAGCTCCTCGTAGAGGGAAAACTCCGTCGAATAGAGGTTTGCCGAAAAGGTATCTGCAAGGTTCCATGACGGCTCCTTCGACAGGATGAAGGAAGGTGAAATATTGTAGTCAATCATCCTCAGTATGCTGTCCTGCGTATAAAACGAGAAGTTCGCATAGGGTGCGTACAGCTCCATGGTTCCGTGGAGCACCATCTCCAGGAAAGGCACGGCATCCGTCTCAAAAATGTACTGGGAGCTTCCCACCGGAATCTGCAAATATCTGTCTGTGTACTTCCAAAGGTAGCTGTTTGGATTTTCAAGGTTCAGCTTCGTCTCTGTTCCGACCTCCTCCAAAGTGTTCCGGTACAGCTCTATCGCCTCTGTCAGGCTCGTCTGTACGCCGTCCCTGCTCCAGTTCGAGGTGAGCACATGCGGCATCTCCGTCAGCGTCAGGCTTTCCGACATGTCCGAGGTCTTCTGTGAAAGCTTCCTGATCCACTCCGCCGTCTTTTCAGGCGTTGCATAGCTAAAAAGATCGACTGGTATATTCTCCGGAAGAATTGCTTCCTTTTCAATGCTCAGATACCAGTTGCTGATACACTTTACTGCGGTGTTGTAGTACCCGGTCATGTCCTTGTTGATGGTGATGGGATCACGGGAAAGGGAAATATCCACACCCTTTTCACCAAATTCCGCGATCAGCTTCTTAAAGGCTGCCCTGCTGCCCGTCTCTGCCGAGAAGGACATTTTATAGGGCTTTATCAGGCTTTCGCCCTTTTTCTGCCAGCCGATGAGCCCGGAGTTGACATTCGTGATTCCGCTGTCCAGCACCTTTCCGAGAATCTCCCTGACATCCTCCACCGTGGTCACTCCGACCTGCCTTGTGCCGACGATGCTGCTCTTGGCATCTGCCATGATGAAGTCGAGCCGGATCGGAATCTTCTCCGCCGCATCCTCCAGCAGTGTCAGCTCGCCCTCGTCGATCAGATACTGTCTGTAGGCTCTCGCCATTCCCGTGTAGTCCGCCGCAGGGCTTCCGTCACTGCCATCTCCGAAGAGAAACGCGTAGGTCATATCAATATCGTACTGATAGATGTCATCCATCTGCTTGAAGAAGCCGCTACCCTTTTCGTCGTAGACCTGATAGTAATTGACGTTCAGCTCAAACCGGGGATAAGCCCATGTATAGGTTGTTCCCTTGGTCTCGTCGGGGTTCACGATGACCTCCATGTATTCCGCGCCCTCGTTCGCCCACGCTGCGAATGCCATCTGTCCGTCGCCGTGCGCAATGCCGAACACCGGCATAACGGGCTCCTTCACCGGAACATCATCATAATAGGCGAAGCTGTAATAGGTCTCCGTTGCGAAATCCTTTCCGTAGACATCGCCCGAATAGGAGTTGAAGGTGGAGGTATTATCCACGAACCGGATCAGGCTTCCGCTTCCGTCGGGAACAAGCACATAGCCCGGCACGCGGTAATTGTCAACCGTCTCCCATTCCAGCGTCTCCGCGTTCATGACGTTCATGCGTCCTCCGCTCGCCCCGAGGAACGGGGAAATGTCAACAGCCGCCAGCTTGTTCAGACCGGTTCCGCTCATCTCGTCGTAAGGGATATGGTATCTGACGCTGTCCTCACCCAACGTGAGATACAGCTTCAGGGTGACATCCAGCTTGTTGAAGGTGACGGTCAGGCAGAACCTTCCGTCCTCCATCTTTGTCAGCTCCGATTTTGCCCCCTCCTTCGCTGCGGAGGAGAGATATTTTACCTTGTCGCTCTCATAATACTCAACCGTGATCAGGGAGTTTGCGATGCCGACATAGGTGGTATTCAGATCATCGGGATAGCTCTCTGCCGCAGCTAAGATTTCCTCTGCGGAGGCATCCTTCTTTTTCAGCTTCTTCACCGCATCCTTGATGTCGTCGGCGAAGGGCAGATCCGCTCCGGTCTTAATACAGAAGCCGGTCTCCTTATCGACTACCGCCAGAATATCCCTGTCCTCTCTCCAGTAGTATTTTACCGTTCCTGTCTCTGCGAGAAGTTCATATTCCGAATACTCCTGAGTCTCATACTCCGCCTTGTCCGGCGCTGTCTTCGTGTCTCGGTTGGTCGGCACATAGCTTTCAGCCGATACGTTTTCCGTGCAGATTCCTGTCAAAAACAGCGCTGCTGCCATCGCAGCCACAATTCTTTTTCTGATCCTACATGACATTCTGAATCATCTCCTTTCCGACTGAGGTGAGGAAGGAATACAGGCTATCCCACATGATCGAGATGATAATGCCGATCACCGCGACAATGATCATAAAGATCACTGTCAGCAGGATGCTTCTCACTGTCTCTCCGAACGTGTAGTCATGTACCGTCTGCAATCCTATAAATATGGTGATGACGCTCCATGTGATCCCGATGATGAGCACGATCGTCAGCAGAAACGCCTCATTGTAGGTAAGCACATAGGAGACAAGCGTAACCACGAGAATCGAGATCATCGCGGGCATCAGTCCGTAGGCGGGTATCATGTATATCTGCTTAAAGGTTCCGTCGCCGTCATTGATGCTGGTGACAAGATAGTTGCAGAGGATAAACAGCCCTAACAGGATGAAGAAGCCGATCACGATAGAGCCGATGTCCATGTCCTCTACCTTCATCGTCTGGTAAATGAAGCCCTTCTGGGTCTTAAATGCCATAAAGTCAATGAAGAAAAGCAGGTAGATGACTGTCGCGGACAGGATGGAGCCCTGTCGGTGCTTCCTTATCTCGTAGTAGTAATCCATCGGATGTCTCGGTGTGCGGAGTGCGTAGATCATATCCTTCAGCACAGGCAGCCCGCCGAGCTTCTCCTTCACCCGCTTTCCTGCCGCTGCGATATGTCCGCCCTTTTTCCGGTCGATAACCTTAACCACGCCCCTTAGGACAATCAGCAGTGCCACCACCCCGAGGATCGGTCCGAGCCACTTCTGCAGCCATGCGTTTCTGACCTCCCAATATGCCTGCGAATAGAAATCCTTGTTGTTCGCAACCTTGAAATGCTCCAGAGACGCTTCATATTCCTCGTCGTGCAGATAAGCCTTGCCGACGCCGTTGTGCGCCAGAATCGACATCTGGTTCAGCTTTAAGACCTCGTTCCACTGTACCATTGCCTCGCTGTAGCGTCCCTCCTCGTACAGGTTCATCGCGGAGTAGACCATCTGCGCGTATTCGGTCGGCTTGAAGGATTGCAGATAACCCTTGCTTCCGTCCACGCACCAGATATTTCCGTTTCTGTCAACCGCGAGGGAGGGAAGGCTGGTGAATAGTCCCGAGATGTCAACCGTCGTCACATAGGAGCCGAAGCTGAAGATTTCCTCGCCGTTCTTGGAATAGACATTGATATAGCCCTCCGCGGAGGATGTATAGATCAGTCCGTCGTCGTCCACATAGACATCTGTCAGGGTGTCGTAGGACCAGACGTTTGTCTTGAACATGTTTCCGCCGTTTGTGCTGTGCTTCTTCATACCGTTGCGGTTCGTTCCGCTGGTCGCCGTGTAAACGATGCCGCTCTTATCGACGAAGACGTTTGTGAACACGGTCGGATTGATGTCAACCAGATTTGCGAGCTGTGCTCTGGTGAAAAGCAGCTGCTGTAATCTCTGGCTAAAGGTCAGATCCGCGTCGTTTACCGCGAAATAGCCGAGAAACTCTCCCGTGCCCGCCAGCTGGATCACGCCGTTGTAGACACCCTCACCAATCAGGTAAACGTTTCCGCCGCCGTCCACAGCCACTCTCTTCGGCTCGTAGTTCGTGTCCGCGAAGATCGGTGAATCCGGTCTTCCAAGGCTTCCGAGCTTCTGAAAATTCTTGTCAAAGATCAGCACGGCCTTGCTGCCAGAGTCCGCCACATAAATGTCTCCGTTCTCCGTCACATAGACTCCGCGGGGCGCCGTGAACCCGCTGTCTGTCAGCTCGCCCTCAACTCTGCCCCTTGCGATGTCGTATTTCACGATACGCCGGTTGCCCGTGTCGGCTATGTAAAGCATGTTATCGTCATCGATGAACAGATCCTCCGGCGTCGAAAGTCCGAGCTCTGTCACGGTCTTGTCCGGCAGATATGCGTCCTGTGTACGCACCCAGTAGCCGTTCTCATCTGCCGAGTAGGTATAGGATGTCGCCTGATTCGCCTCTGCGCACATCGGCTGTAACAGCATCAGACAGCTCACTGTCAGGGTAAAAAGGATACGCCCGATTTTTGTATGTCTTCTCATCTCTCGCTCCCTCCCTACTTGATTCCGGAATGACTCATGGTATTCATTACCTGAGACTGCATGCAGATAAAGATCAACAGGTTCGGTATGAAGAGGAGTACCGATGCCGCCGCCGTCATTCCCGCCGCAGCGACCGTGTTGTTGGTGGACAGGGAATTCAGATAATAAGCCAGCGTTCTCATGGTGTCGTTGCTGACATAATTGTTGGATGCCTCAACCGCCATCCACACCTGCTGGAAGGTCAGCACGATGGAGGTCGCCAGCGCCGGCCGGATCAGCGGTACAATGATCTTCCGGATGACTGTCAGCTCCTTCGCTCCGTCCATGACTGCCGCTTCGATCAGCGCATTCGGGATCTGGTCGGTAAACTGTTTTACAAGGAAGAGTCCGACCGGCATTGCCGCCAGCGGCAGGATATGTACCAGCCATGTGTCTGTCAGGTGCAGCTTGACAATGACAAGGTATCTGGAGATTGCAACCGCGGTCGGCACGAACATCAGCGCCAGCTGGTTGATCTCGAACAGGACTGCCTTGCCCCTGAAGTTCTTCTTTGCGAAGGTGTAGGCTCCGAGAACCGTGATCACCAGATTCAGCAGCACCGTAAACACCGTCACGATCACGGAGTTCAGCAGATACCGCAGCATAGGCACTCCGGTCGTACTGGAAAGGTTGAACAGGCTCTTGAAATTATTGACCGTCGGGTTGTGTGCGAAGATGTGCGGCGGGAAGGCGAACAGCTCTCCCAGCGGCATGAACGCACGGTTAATCAGCATAACCACCGGCAGGATCATGAAGAGGGACAATGGAACAAGAATCAGATAAAACTTGATCTGTCCTCTGGAAAAATTCTTTGGATTGATGCGGGAGCCCTGAAAATTACCGCGCTTTTGCTTTTGCTTTTTACTCACGTTACTCCCTCCTCTCAGTCCTTCTCGTCAAACAGTCTGTGTGCAATGACGTTGAATGCATATACGATGAGCAGCAGCACCACGGAGATTGCTGCGGCGTAGCCCATCTCGTACCGGATAAAGCCGTAGTCGTCGATGTGGTTGGTAATCAGCTGTCCGGAATATTCCGGCGTCGGGTTCGCTCCGCTCAGGGTAACTCCGATCCAGCCCATGTTGAAGGCATTTACGATTGCCATAACCGCACCGAAAAGCATCTGGGGCTTCATCGACGGTACCGTGATATAGATGATCTCCTGAAAACGGTTCCTGAGTCCGTCCACATAGGCCGCCTCGTACAGCTCCTGATCGATATTCAGGATACCGGAAATCATTGCTAAGAAGCCGATACCCATTGCTGACCACAGCGAGACGATAATCATGATCATCATGAAGTAGTCCTTCGTCAGCAGGAACTGGATCGGCGTATCGATCAGTCCCAGCCTTAACAGAATACTGTTCATCCAGCCCGACTGGTCGCCGGAGAAGATGGTCTTCCAGATGACACCGATGAATACCTGCCCCAGCATGGACGGTGTGTAGATGCAAAGCGCCAGCACTGTTCTGGGGATGGGCTGGATCTGCGCGAGCATCCATGCCAGCAGGAAGGAGAGCACATAGCCGCCCGGCCCGACAATCAGTGCGTACAGGAAGGTGTTCGGCAATACATATTTCAGGAACACCTCATCCTGTGTGAAAAGGCTGATATAGTTCAGCAGTCCGGTGAAGTCCGGCTTATTGATCACATCGAAATAGGTAAAGGACAGATAGATAGCGATCAGAACCGGAACCAGTATAAATGTGGAAAAGAGAATGATGTACGGCAAAAGCATCAGATAAGATCTGCCGTCCTCCTTGCTGAATTTCCTCCTTCGCTTCATATCTATTCACCTCCTCTGACTGCCTTATCCATCTGTTCCCTGATCCAGTCAACGTCACGGATGACATAGGGCTTTAACATATTTCCTTCTTCGTCGTAGAAGCCAAGCTCCTGCATTTTCTTCTTGATCTCACGGTTGATGGCGATGACCTTCTCATCCGCAGCCACCTGCGCCGACGTGCCATCAAATACCATCGTGTTCCAGATGTCCGATATGGAACGCTCCACCAGATACTGTCCCGGTGTTCTCGGCACATCCCTCAGCCAGGGGATCATCTCCAGAATGACTTCCTTATCCTTCTGGTCGATCGGCGCCTGTGCCAGTGCCTCCACATTGGACGGCAGCCAGAAGTAGGTATCGCCGTAGGTGGAACGAAGTGTGTAGGTGTATTCCACCTGGGTATCCGTCGCCGTCCACCACTTCATGAATTCCCATGCCGCCTCTGCCTTGTCTGTGTCGGCAAAGATTACGCCGCCGCTTCCGTTGGCGATAAAGTTGCGGTTGACGGTTCCGTCCTCCTGTACCGTTCCGAGGTACGGAGCCAGCGCCCACTGTCCGTCCAGCTCTGTCGCACCGTTCTTGATCAGCACATAGCTGTTGGAGTCCACGATGCCGATCGGAAGTACTGAGTAGCGGAAGGAGTTAAAGAACTCCTGAACCTGCGTATCCAGTGAGTAAGCAACGAACAGATCGCCCAGATTCTTCAAGCCCTTCACGGATGCCGGGGCATCGATCGCCGTCTGTGTTCCATCCTCCGTATAGAGGCTGCCGCCGTTCTGATAGATCAGCGGTGTCGTCTGGTAAAACCATTTGTAGCCGACACCGGAGGAAATATTATGGTAGAAGTTCATGCCGTACCGCTGCAGTCCCGGAAGCATATCCTCCAGCTCCTCCCATGTATCGGGAACCTCAAGTCCGAGATTTTCAAAAATGTCCGTCCGGTAGATCACTGCGTCAAAGTCCAGCGTCTCAGGTATTGCATAGATGCCTTCGTTGTAGGTATAGGGAACCATGGCTCCCGCCGCGAAGCGGTTTGCTATCGTCCAGAAGTCCCCGAACTGTGTCATGTCATACAGTGCGCCTCTGCACGCCAGATCAAACGGCATGTAGGAGGCAAGCCCCAGCGCTACGTCCGGTGTCTGATCCGCGGCGGATGCCAGCGTCAGCTTGTTTACATCCGGCATGACGGAAAGCTTTACCTTGATTCCTGTCTCTGGTGTAAACTCCGTGTCTGCCAGCTTCTGGAGAAGATCGACATGGGTAAGCGCTCTGGAAACCCATACTGTCAGCTCTTCCTCGTCCGTGGAATTTGTCCGGTACTTGTCTGAGGTAAAGGAATAGTACACCGTCTGTATGCCGTTTTTGATGTTGTCGAGGACACTCGCCTTTGCCTTTGGCATCCTGCCCCCGCCGAACGCATAAATCTCATCCAGTGAGAAGTTGAGCTTCATAATGGCTGAGGTAAACTTGCTGACAGCGACCAGAACGGAGTTATCTGCGCCTGTAAGGCTCGTCGTGTACAGCGCGATTTCGTCCGGGTATTCCGCCATATCCTCGATGAAGATCTCCGCCTTATCCAGATAGGAGAGCAATGCACCATTGATTCCGTAGTCCGATTCGCTCTGGAGCAGATAGCGGATGTGCTGTATCAGCGTCATATAGGCGTCCAGATAATCCGGTATCTCCGGTATGTACTGCGTCATCTTCCAGGTCCTGTATTTATCCGCATCCTGACCGGATATTTTCTTGATGTCCAGCGCGAACTGCGTCACATGCTCGGCAAGGAGCTGGCCGTAGCGCCATGCCTCAATCACCGGCTCCATCTCCGCCTTTATTGTCAGGGTATGTATTCCCTTTGTCAGCCAGATGTAATAAGGATTTCCGTCCTCATCGGAGAGCACCTCGTTCGCCCATCCGCCGTCGCTGTAAGGGAATGCGTAGCAGGCAAGCTCCTGAAACGGGATCTCTCCGTCGATGCGGATACTTTCGTAGGAATTGAACTCTTCCTTCTCATTCATGTAGTGGAAACCAAGCTGGTAAAGACCGTCCTTGTAAATCTGAATTTCATAAGTGATCTCGTCCCCCGGCTTCGTCCACGACAGCGTGTTCAGCAGCTTATATTCCGCATCATACGGTGTGACTGCCGGGCTGGCTGTCGATTTATAAATGATCTCCGCTGAATTTTTCTTCACATAATCCGTCGCTCCGACCGCCGCCATATCCTGCTTTTCCGCGATCTTGCAGTCCTCATACTGTGCCCGGTACTCCTCATAGGAGGGAATCACCTCATCGGGAGCCTCTACATACAGCCTTCCGAGAGCGAGTCCGTCGTTGGACCGGTTCGTCAGGGTGATTACATTCTCTCCAGCCTCGAGCGTTATGTAGAGCGGATGTACGGAGGAGCAGGTATTGTTGTAAAGGCTTGTGTGTCTCCACTCCCTGATTCGCTCCTGTGCCGGCGCGATCTCGTCTCCGTATCTGTCCAGAAGATATTCCTCCACAGAATCCTTCCAGTAGAGCGGAAGCTCCACCGTCTTCCATTCCTGATACTGTGCCTCGCCGTTTAATTCTACTTCCACTGTATAGTCAAGGTAGGAATCACCCGCCGAGAGATAGTCAACGGCAAGGTAATAAACACCTGTTTTTTCGATATTCACTCTATATTCAGCAGTCTCCTCATAATCCAGCACGACTGCTTTTCCGTCATACGCAGGAAGCTCCTCTCCTGCCTCAAATGCCTCGCCGCCCTGAGAGCTTTCCGCCTGACAGCCGCCGACGCCCATTTCCGTGTCGAGATATTTCAGATAGTCTGTATACATGTAATCCGCAGATACGAGAGAACCCGCCAGCAGTTCATATGCTTCTTTAAGCTCCTCCTGACTGACATCCTCCACATACTCCGCCTGGTTCCTGCCGAAGAGAAGGTAGATACCACCAGCTGCAAACGCCGCACATGCAGCACCGATCAATATTTTCTTCCAAATTTTCTTCCTAGGCTTCATGAGCATGCTCCTTTTTAAAGGAAAGGGCTTATTCTCGAAAATAAGCCCTTCCTTCCTACTGATTTATAAGCTTGTCACCCCGGATCTTCTGTTTAGAAATCAGAATCCGTAAATCCGTAATAGGTCTTCAGACCTTCCTTCAGATTTTTCTGTGCCTCTTCCAGTCTTGCGTTCATCTTGGTATTCCACTCAGGCAGGTTTGCCTTCACAGTATCAAGCCAGCTTGCCTCTGTCACGCCGACACCGACAACGTCTGCGTTCGTCAGGTTCAGCCACTCGTACAGGCATTCCTTTCTGGTTCCGTCCTCATATACATACCACGGATAGCACTTGTCGGATACATCCCATATCTGTCCGTCCTTCCAGAGCTGTACAACATACTGGAAACCGGGCATCTTGTCTGCGTCGCCGTAACGGGTATGTGTGTCAACGCTGTACCAGATCTGCATCTGCTCGTCAAACGCATCTCCTGTCACCAGAGGGAAGGAGTCGTTCAGACAGGGCTGCAATACGCCTGCATTGCTCCACATCTGGTCTGCTCTCGCCTGCATTGCCTCTGTAGCTCCGCACCAGAAGGAACCGAATGCGTATGCCAGGTCAAGCTGTGCCTTCTCTGCATCGCTCCATGCGGGATCGCCGTCGTCCATTGCGTAGTTGTGGATTGCCATCGGGTCAATACAGATACCAACGGTATTTCCCTGATACTCTGTCGCAGGTCTGGGGTAAATATCCCAGTCACCGGACTCTACAGCGTTGGTCGGCCATGTTCCGTCCTCGTTCTGAGGCATTGCCGCTGTGTTCAGCATCCATGGATCACCTGTGTATGTAAGAACGTAGTTGCGGCAGAAGAAGCGGTAGCCCCACCACCAGCCGTCATCCATAATTGCGGAATCTACAGCGCCCTCTCCGTTCTTTGCCCAGATTTCGTACTGGGACCACTGAGGGATGTAATCCAGAAGGCTCATAACCTGCTCAGATGCCATATCAGGCTTTTCGTTCTTATCCAGCGCCGCGATTACTGTCTGGGTTCCGGTCTGGATGATCTGTGTCGCATTGCCGTAGATCAGTCCCCAGAAATTCTTGTTGTCTGCGGAGGATACAAAGTCTGTATAATCATCAATATCCCAGTCGGGAGAAGGAACATCGATATTGTTGTCCTCTGCCAGCTCCTTGTTTACATATACGCCCCAGGGCTCCATGAACTGCGGCAGTCCTGCCTGGAAACCGTAATAGTTCATCTTCTCCATAAGGGACTCGTTGAAGGACTGGTACATCGGATCATCCGCAAATACGGAAAGGTCTGCCACCATACCCTTTGCAGTGTCATCCGACAGCATTGTGGATGCGTAGATGTCAGGATACTTTCCATGTTCCGCCTTGAAGTTTTCCAGCTCCTGATCCCATGAGGTATCATTTCCATCGGGATCGTCTGCCTTTGCGTACAGGTTGATCTTCAAATTCGGATAATACTCATTGAACTTCTTCGCCATGGAATAGATCATAGCATAGTTCTGCGAAGTCAGGTCTGCGGGTGTAAGCTCCTGATGACCAATGTCCTCGTGGTAAACGCTGTCACCTGACCAGCACATAATGTCAATGCTGCCTGACACCTGCGGATCCATCGACTCCCAGAATGCCTTGGCCTCCTCAACGGTTCCACCGTTCTCCTCCGTACCGCTCTGGGTTTCGCCGGACTTTGATTCACTTGCCTGACTGCCGCCGGCATTCGTTGAAGCATCTGCTCCGTCATTGCCGCATCCGGTCATGACTCCGGCGATCATTGCTGCTGAAAGTAACAGTCCCAACACCTTTTTTGTTTTCATAATAATCCTCCATTTCTTAAAAATGTTTTGAACTTTGCGAACAGCCTCTCTGTTCTTTTGTTCCGTTTTAGCAAAACGTTTTTCTTCCCTTAATTTTCGGCTGCCTCTCAGCAGCCTTTTGTTTTTATCCGGATTAGTAAAACGTTTTGTTTTTACAATTTCATAATAGCCTCATTCAGCTACTTTGTCAACAGAAATCTTTTCCTTTTTGTGATTTTGTATGCTTTATCCAAATTATTTCTTTTTCCTTTGTGCTTTTTGCCGGATGCCAGTGTCATTTCATTGCGATTAAAGCCTGTCTGCAGGATGCTCTTTCAACAATCTGCCCATTGATCCACTGCACGGTTCCACGGCTCTTTCCGCCGATCAGATTCACCAGTTCCCGCATTGAGTCAATTCCCTGTTCACCGATATGGGTACAAATCGTCGTGAGTGCAGGCACATACCACTGGCTCAGCTCAATGTCGTCACAGCCCAGAACACTCACATCCTCGGGGATCTTGTAGCCCTCCTCCGACAAAGCCTTCATACATCCAAACGCACTGTCGTCGTTTGCCGCAAAAATAGCGTCCGGCAGGGGCTTTCTGTTTTCGAGAAAACGTTTCATCTCGCCGTAGGCAACCCATCTGTCGAAATCGCCGCGGAGAGAATAGCCCGGATCCAGAGGGCAGCCCTTTTCGTTTAGGTAATCCTCAAAGCCCCTCTGACGCTCTATGCCGTCAAAGGTATCGGATCCCTTCAGTGTCATCATCCGGCGGTGTCCCAGCGAATACAGGTATTCCGCCGCCATACGCCCTGTCTGGTAAGAGTCGAACAGCACGCTGGACACATGACTTTTCCCAATCTCCCGGTCAAGGAATACTGTCGGCAGCTCGGAATCCAGCAGAAGCTTCTCGTGATTTTTTAAGAAGCCACTGTGCAGGATAATCGCGCCGTCAACACGCCCGCTCAGCAGGATACGGAGCAGGCTGTCCCCATTGTCCGTCATAAACACTTCCATCTCGTAGCCGCTCGCATGGCATTCCTCATACATGGAATCGACCAGAATTCCATAATATCCGCGGATGGAGGCCGTAAAGAAACCGACCGTTCCGGTCTCTCCTGCCTTTAGGTTCCTGCCGTTCCAATCAGGTATGTACTGCATACTCTTCGCCACTTCCAGAACCCTGTCGCGCGTTTCCGGCTTCATGACGCCCTGACCCGACAATGCATGCGATACTGTTGTTATGGAGACCCCGGCTTCCCGCGCCACATCCTTAATCGTAATCCTTTTCAATCTTTTCCCTCACTTTACCGTGTGTGCTGTCAATTTCCTAGATCCATTGATTCCATTCTACCAAAACGTTTTACTAATTTCAAGGAATTTTTCTCCAAATTTTAACAGCGTCACCCTCGAATGTTCTTCTGTTTCTTTTCCTGCGTCACTCTTCCCCAAACATCATCTCAGCAAACTTTGCCGAATACTCCTTCCAGAAGTCCATATTGTGCTCCCCTTTGCTTTCAAGATAGATGTGGGGAATGTCTGTCTCTTCCAGATACTGATGGAATGCGCGGTTGTTTTCGAGCAGAAAATCCTCTGTCCCGCAGCTCATGAAAATCTCCGGGATCTGCCGTCCATTGTCCTTCAACCTCTTCACAAGCACCTCGGGATTGCTTTCGCTGGTCTCTACCGTCTCCAGGTCTCCAAAGCATCCATGATAGTAATCATAGTTTGCAACACCGTTACTCTCTCCCGGCTTCATGTGCGCAATCTCGTGAATAATCAGCGCGGAAGACATCGCCGCCACCTTTCCAAAACATTCCGGGAACGCAAATGCCGTATGCAGCGCACCGAAGCCTCCCATTGAAAATCCCATCACATAGGTCTCGTCAGCATTCATGGCAAGACCGAAGGTACGGCGCAGATAGTTCACAAGCTCCACTCCCACATAGGTGCAGAACTTATGTCCCGTTGCCGGTCCGTCAAGCCAGAAGCCGTTTTCCCCATTCGGTGCCACAACGGCAAAATGATACTTCTGCGCAAGCTCCTCCCCTGCCCAGTTATCAGCATCCCCCGTATAACCATGAAGCAGAAACAGGGTCTTCATTTTCCTGTTTCCTTCATGATTCCCTGCATCCGGAAGATACATTTCAAAGCGCACATTCCTTTTCAGCGCCTCAGAAAAGAACTTTACACTTAACTCTGACATTTCAGAATTCTCCTTATTTTTCCTCTTTGTAAATTTTTATGGTAACACTGTTTCCGTCCGGCACCACACTCGCAGTAAGCGGCATCTTTTCAAACTCTGCCAGTGCTTTACTGTCAGTGACAATCACCGGCTTACAGTGTCCAAAATCACTTCCTTGATTTTCAATAAAGATACGGCATTTCTGCCCTCCACAATCCTCACCCTCCAGCATATATCTCGCTGAGAGGAATGCACTTCCGCCCTTGGGAATCTTCTGTGTATCGGCACCGGTGCCAATGATTCTACCGCTGAAATACGGACCATCAGCCGTTCCTGTAAACGGAATCATCACAACGTCCTGCTGACCGCCGCTCACGCTGTATGCCTCTCCACATGTTACATGAACCACCAAAAAAAGACTGTCCATTGTTTCCGACATTTCTCCACCTCCCATACTCTCTCCGAATCTTCACCCGATATTACAATCAAGTCTATTTTAATAACAAAAATCAATAAACTCCTGTCCCCAATTTATAATTTCTGATTTTCCATTCTCTTTTCCCATCTTTTAAGGTATAATAACCTTATTCTAAAACGAAAAGCGTCCGAATGGACATCAATACCATGATTGAGAAACAATCATGGTATAATAACCTTATTCTAAAACAGGAGCGTTTTAACCATGCGATTGAATAAAGCAACCATCAGGCAGACAATACTGGAGTACTTTATGCTCACAGCTGCTACGCTGATTCTCGTTCTCGGCGTATATCTGTTTAAATTTCCAAATCACTTTTCCTTCGGCGGCGTTACTGGTATCGCTGTCGTCCTGAGTGCCATCCTTCCCGCCTCGCCGAGCAGCATTACCTTCTTTATCAATGTTGCCCTGTTAGTTCTCGGCTTTCTCTTTCTCGGTAAGGACGCAGGCATTAAGACCGTGTACGTCAGCCTCTTGACATCCCTTGGGCTGTCTGTGGCGGAGCTCATTTTCCCGATGGAGCAGCCCCTGACAACCGAGCCGGTTCTGGAACTGATCTTCGCCATTGTGCTTCCCGCGTTCAGTGCCGCCATTCTGTTCAATATGGGCGCCTCCAGCGGAGGCACGGACATTATTGCAATGATCCTGAAAAAATACACCACACTCAACATCGGTACTGCACTCTTTTTCGTAGACCTTGGAATCGTTGTTGCAGCATGCTTCGCCTTTGACACCCAGACCGGACTGTTCTCTCTGTGTGGTCTTCTGGCAAAATCTCTCGTTGTGGACGGTGTCATAGAAAATATTAATCTCTGCAAATACTTCACGATCATCTGTGATAATCCCGATCCGATCTGTGATTTTATCCTTAATGACCTGAACCGCAGTGCAACTATTTACCATGCACAGGGTGCCTACCAGCACAACGATAAAACCGTCATTATCACAATTACAAAAAGAAGTCAGGCGGTAGAACTGCGTAACTTTATCCGCAGGACCCAGCCCGGCGCTTTCATCGCTATCACAAACAGCAGCGAAATCATTGGAAAAGGCTTCCGGGGATTCAATTAATCCCCGAAAATCCTTCTATTTTCTGAATATTCTGATATATCGTCCATCCGTCACTTCCGTATAGCCGAACTCATTCTCGATATACTGCATAATCCAGTTATCTGAATCAATCATCAGCTGTCCGTACCAGCAATCCACAATAATCACGTTCGGCGCCTTTTCCGGAAACATCTCCCAATATTCCAGAAGTCTCTCATCATATGCCGTCGGATCAACAACAGAAAAATGGGAAACCTGTACATCCCGGAACAGATATTGAATCGTTCCGAGATTATTGATCTGGTCAACGACAATCATCACCTTGTCGCCATCCTGCATTTCACTCTGCCAGTCCTCATAATCACAATTGTAGACATAGGAAATGAAATAGTTGGATATTGTACCGATCGCCGGGCCATACTTCATGACACCGCTGCTCAGCAGTACATTATTATATTTGGAACTTCCTCTCAGCGTGTAGCCCTTTCCAATCACTGCCGTAAAGCACCAAACGACCAGAACCAGATAAACTCCGCCCCTTTTCCATTTTTCCACCTGTCCCCGCTCCGATGCAAGGCTTAAGAGAATCATCCCCAAAAAGGCTGCAGGCATCGCATGCGGAATCGATTGCATCAGAGAAAGATCCGTCAGATATACCACTGCAACCAGAGAAACCAAGGCCCCTGCCATACACCATTTCAGCAAGGTCACTGTCCTGCTCTGTTCCTTTTCTCCGATGCCTTCCCCTTCTTTCCGGATTTTTCCGTGATAAGCGATCAATCCTTCCAGAGCAGGCACTACCAGATAAAGCTGCATATTTTCATAGCCCAGATTCATTGGAATCCACACAATCAGTTCTATGATACATGCCAGTATCATTGCAATTCCGCCGACAGCCTCTTTTCCGAGCTTTCGCCAGCGTGCAATCAGCATCGCTGACAGTCTGCAAAGAAGCCAGAGCACACCCAGCAGGAAAAAGTCCTTAATCAGTCTCGTCATTCGCCCACTACCACTGGGAGTCAGGGAATGGGTGACATCTCCTCCCAAAATGCAGGAGAGTGTTTTAACAAGCTCCTCCGGATTCGTATACTGGAACAAAAATCCCAGATACACTCCGGCGCAAACCACACAGACAGCGGTAAATATTCCCATATCGCGCCATCTGTTCCCAGCCGAAAGCCGCCACAGCATCAGCATGGCAAAAGGATACAAAAACAGGCAGGACGGATAGGCCAACACATTGAGAACAAGTGCAAACGCCGCCAGAACGAGATACACCCTTTTTCCGCCATCCCTGTAAAACCGAATGAGGAAAAGACAGAACAATGTATAAAACCATACCTGCATAATGCCGAATTCCGGCAGCATAATCTGCTTCGGAATCGTTCCGAAGTAGATAAGGGAGAGCAGCCATGCCTGTTCTTCGGGAACAATCCCCTTTACCACACGGTACAGAAACAGGCTGATACCCAGATGAATCAATGTTCCGCATACTCTGAGATATATGACAAGCCCTGTCGTACCAAAGAAATGCAGATAGGGCTTCATCAGAAGAGTACAGAGAAACGCCGAGGACTGATGCGGCTCCCACATATCCAGAAACAGCCTGTCACCAGTTGCATTCCGGTATGCCATCACGACCTGATATTCCTCATCCAGTCCAAATGCAAAGAAAATCATTTTCAAGGCGGCCAGAACAGACAAAATGATTAAAAAACATCTGATCCGTTTTTTACTTTTCTCCATCCTTGTCCCTTTCCTCCAGAACCTCATCCACAATGTACGGCGGTCTTGTCCGCGCGGCATCCAACGTTCTCCAGATATACTCCCCAAGAATGCCCAGCATGAGCATAATGACCCCGGAAGCGCACAGAATCACACACATCAGGGATGCCCAGCCCACGATTGGCGTACCCTTTGTGATCTTTTCCACCATTACGCTGATCAGCAGCACGATTGCGAGAAGATTGAACAGCACTCCCAGCCCCGTCATAAAGCGCAAGGGAAAATAGGAAAAGCTCATGACAGAGTCCATAACCAGCTTTACCTTCTTCGCAAGCGTCCATCTCGACTTTCCGATCTCTCTGTCCTGTCTTACAAAGTAAATCTTATCCG
This sequence comes from uncultured Lachnospiraceae bacterium, assembly GCA_900554205.1. Taxonomy (GTDB): domain Bacteria; phylum Bacillota; class Clostridia; order Lachnospirales; family Lachnospiraceae; genus Acetatifactor. Next base: position 51,667 of record USGM01000003.1, on the reverse strand, counting down.
TCCGGAATCCTGCCCACAGCACCTGAAGTGTGAGGGAAGAATTTTTTTCGTCCAGACGTTCCAGTACCTCTATCACCTTTCGGTCGACAAGATAACAGTCACAGCCGCCCACCGGCATGTTCTTGTTCACAATCTTACGTATCAGCGCATAATAAAGGTTTGCAAAGAAAACCTTCACCGGATTCTCCTTCCGCTCCTTGCGGACTGCGAGAACCACCTTATTTCCGCGCTTCCAGCTCTCGTACATCTCCAGAATAATACCGGAATCCTCCTGCAGATCGGCCTGTTTTGTCACAGCGCAATCCCCCGTACACGCTGAAAGTCCCGCCAGCAATGCCGCATGCTCGCCGAAATTCCGTGAAAGCTTTACGCATTTTATGTGTGTATCCCTGTCTCTGAGTCTCGTCATGACCTCCCATGACTCATCCCCTGATCCATCATCCACAAATACAATTTCATAATCGCCCAGCTGACCGAGAATCTTCTTTTGCATATCCTCGTACAAAAGCTCCAGCGTGTCTGCGTTATAATATACCGGTACAACAATTGATATTTTACTCATCGTCCTCTTTCTCTTTTCTCATAAGCTCCAGATAGGCTCCATAATCTCTGATATATTCCGCCGGATCATAATGCTCGTTGGAAAGCACCAACAGGACGGAATCCGGCGAAAAATCATACATTTCCTTCCAGACATTATTCTTCAGATACAGTCCCATTCTCGGCCGGTTCAGTTCAACCACCCTTTTCTCATGCCCATTGTCCACCTTGACCTTACTGGTTCCCGAGACATTAATCATCACGAACTCCGAACGTAGATTTGCATGGCATCCCCTGACCACCTCACTGTCAGAACCATAGATATAAAAGATCCTTTTTATTTCAAACGGAATCGCGCTGCCGCCCTCCACTACCACCAGATTTCCTCTTTCATCCCCCAGATCCGGGAAATCAAGAATCTGAATCTGCTCCTCCAGCTTTACCATTGTTATCCTCATTTCTGCGCACGTCCTTTGCGCAATCTTCTCTCCTACTCAAATCGATTCATACACGCTATCGTATACTGCTGTTCTTCCTCGGTCATTCCCGTATACATCGGAATGGAAAGCACCGTATCCGCATACCGCTCTGTCACCGGGTAATCTCCCTTCTTATGTCCAAGCCCGCGGTAGGCCTCTGAAAGATGCGGCGGTATGGGATAATGAATGATCGTTCCAATTCCATTTTCATTCAGATATTCGATCAGCTCCTGCCGCCGGTCTGTACGGATCACATACTGATGCCAGACTGCATAGGTATTCTCACGCTCTTCCGGCAGAATGACACCCGCACAGTGCAGTTCCCGGCTGTAGCGCTCCGCCAGCTGCCTTCTCTCTTCCGTGATCTCCTGCATATGCTGAAGACGCACGTTCAACAGTCCTGCCTGCAGCTCATCCAGTCTGGAATTTGCTCCCACGACCCTGTTATAATAGCGTTTCTCACTTCCATAGTTCCGATACACTCTCATGGCATCCGCCAGCTCCGGGTCATCGGTCACGATTGCCCCCGCATCGCCGAAGGCACCGAGATTTTTGGACGGATAAAACGAAAAGCAGCCCACATCTCCGAAGGTTCCCGTCATCTGTCCCCTGTATTTCGCCCCGTGTGACTGGGCACAGTCCTCGATCAGCCGCAGGTGATGCTTCCGACAGATTGCCTGAATCTTCTGCATATCCGCCACATGCCCATAGAGATGTACCACCATGACAGCCTTTGTTCTCTCAGTGATCTTCTCTTCTATCCGGTCTGCATCAATCTGATAAAAGGAATCCGGCTCTACAAACACCGGTGTTGCTCCATTTATGGTAATTCCCATGACGCTTGCTATGTAAGTATTTCCCTGAACAATGACTTCATCACCCGCGCCGATCCCCAACAGTCTGACCGCCATCCAGAGCGCATCCAGACCGCTTGCAAGTCCGACACAATATTTTGCCCCGGTATATGCGGCAAAATTCTCCTCAAAGGTTCTGACCTCATTTCCGAGAACATACCAGCCCGAGCGCAGGACGGAAAGCGCTTTTTCTTCAAATTCCTTCTGATATTTCTGAAAACCGTAATCCATACGGTTCGGCATTATCTTCATGCTTCTTCGGATTCCTTCCCTGTTCTTTTTTCCATTCCATCTGAGCCATCCGATTTTTTCCGGTATGCCCAGAATTTATTTAACACAAAATTCAGCGGCACAGTCACGCACAAATTCACAAGTGTTGCAATATAATGAGGGATTCCCAGAACTCTCTCCTGTACAAACAAAAGAATACCCATCAGAATCAGCTCTGTAAAGGCATAGGATGCATAAACCTTTGCCAATGCCAGATACCACGGCTGCTTATTCTCCTCTTTTTCCCGGAAAACAAACCTGCTGTTGAGCAGATAGGAAATCAGCACAGTGATCAGAAAGGAAATCAGATTGGAAAGCTGTTCATGTAATCGCAGCAGGTAGTAGCATCCATTCGTAATCAGGTAAGATAAAACGGTATTGACCGCCCCTACCATGCCAAACTTAATAAACTGGAGAACTGCCGGGAACGCCTCCCGAATCCTCTGGTTTAAATTGCTGTGTCTATGTTCACCCATGTCTTTTTCTATCGCTTCTTCCTCTTTCTCATGCCCATCATTCACCGCGCCTGCAAATGATGTCTACGGCTTGCTCCGTTGCTTCACAACTTCACAATCCTCCAAATATCACTCTATCACATACTTGATTTTAAGTCCATCCTTTTCTGCCATTCGTACAAGGTTCAAATAACCGTTCTTCTGTCAGGACGCGTCCTCTTCTTTTCCCTCCCGTCCGGCGGTGGCGATCAGCGCCTTATCGACATCCTCCTCGTAATTGCGGATGGAAACCTCTATCGGTGTCGGGTCCTTCGTCAGCCTTCTACCCCCTACATGATTGAAAAAGACAATGATTCCGACCGCCAGTCCGATGGAATACGAAACCTCAAGCGTGTTCAGTCCCTGCGGCTCCCTGTTCATGACAATCTGGTAAAATTCCGTGAATACTTCATTGATACCCACATCGTTATGGTACGCCATGATGGTAAATGCGGTGCCGAAGAAGCTCACCAGACAGACCAGTGCCGCGCGCAGCCACTGCTGCCAGCCTTTATGTTTATTGGCGCTGATCCACTCGACCAGAACATCGGGTTCCCCGACAATCTGCACACTGATGTCGGTGCATTCATTTTCCATCAGTTCCACCAGCTTCAGCGTACTGATCACACACCTCTTCGTTCCTTCCTTCGTAAAATGATGTACCTTCAACGCCCTCAGTCTCGCACTGAGGACAGAATCCGAACACCGTATTGTCCCCATATCCGACATGAAAATGTCCGGAGACTGCACCTCCACATTCCTCTCACACTTCAGATATACTGTTTTATTCTGCATACCAGACTTACTCCTCTTATCAAATAAAGTTTAGTCCTCACGGCTTCACCGTCCTGTGGAACTCCGTCGCAAAATACAGCAGCGACCCACAGACCTTTCCGATTGCAATGCTCAATATTGCCAGTCCGATTCCATGCCGGAACGAAATCCGTCGCGCGAGGATCGGAATGCTGTCCAGCATCTCCGCGATTGCCAGCGCAAGACAGCCGATGAACATGCCGGAAAAAAGCCCGAATGCCGCCTGCCAGAAGATGCCGATTCCCTGAAGCACATTCAGGTACTGTGGAAATCTCTGCTGCCACCACGCACCGAACTGGCAGTATCTCGAAAAGACGCTGAGAACAGCGCCTGTCAGCGTCCCGAAAATGACCATCTCCTCATATAGCATCACCTTGCCCGCCGTATGCGTCTTTCCGGCAAACCTCGGAACAAGCCCCACCGCTACCAGCACGGTGAACACGCCCGCCGAGGACAGAAGACCGTAGCTGACACCCACAACGATCAGAAAAAAAGTTTTCATCACCTAGCTCCTCCGCATCCCTTTTATATGCCACGTTGCGCAGAATGCACAGCTGTCTCCCCAAAGCTGCAAATTTCATAGTAACGGGAAAAAACAGATAACTTTAGATTGTACAAAAAAGCACACAAATATTCATAAAAAATACATGGCATTTTCTGCGTGTATTCTGTAAAATAATAGCATCAGATAAGAAAACGTTTTCAAGACTCAGGAGGTATCGCTCAAATGGCTAAATGGCTCGACAATGCAATTTTTTATGAAATTTATCCACAGTCCTTTCAGGACACCAATGCCGACGGAATCGGTGATTTTCAGGGAATCATTCAGAGGCTGGACTACATCCGCGAGCTCGGCTGCAACGCAATCTGGCTGAACCCCTGCTTTCTTTCCCCCTTCGGCGACGCAGGCTATGATGTGGCGGACTACTACACCGTTGCCCCCCGCTACGGCACAAACGAGGATCTGAAACAGCTCTTTGCAGAGGCACACAAGCGCGGTATGCACGTCCTGCTCGATCTTGTTCCGGGACATACCTCGGTCGAGCACAGGTGGTTCAAGGAATCCCTCAAGGCGGAAAAGAACGAGTTTACAGATCGGTATGTCTGGACGGACAACGTCTGGGAAGGTCCGGAGAACATGGGCTGCCTGCGCGGCATATCCCCCAGAAACGGTGCTGTCGCGCTGAATTTCTTCTCCATGCAGCCCGCCCTGAATTACGGCTTCTATAAGATTACCCGCCCATGGCAGCAATCGCCTGACGACGAAGGCCCGAAGGCAACCCTGAATGCCATGATGGATGTCATCCGCTTCTGGCTCTCCATGGGCTGCGACGGCTTCCGCGTCGATATGGCAGGCTCTCTTGTAAAGAATGATGAAGAAGGCAAGGGCACGATCGCCCTCTGGCAGAAGGTTCGCGCCTTTCTGGACGAGGAGTTCCCGGATGCCGCCTTTGTCTCCGAGTGGGGCGAACCGGACAAATCCCTGCAGGGCGGATTCCACATGGACTTCCTGCTCCACTTCGGTCCTTCCCATTATAACGATCTCTTCCGCTGTGAGCATCCGTTCTTCTCCTCGGAAGGAAAGGGCGATGTCTCCGCATTCGTGGATAAATATAAGGAAAACTACGAGAAATCCGAGCGGAAGGGGCTGATCTGCATTCCCTCCGGCAATCACGACATGGATCGCCTTGCCCGCTCTCTGACCCCCGGGGAAATGAAGGTTGCCTTCGGCTTCCTGCTGACCATGCCCGGCGCTCCGTTCATCTACTATGGGGATGAGATCGGTATGCGGTATGTGGAGGGGCTGACCTCGGTGGAGGGCGGCTACGAGCGCACCGGCTCCCGCTCCCCCATGCAGTGGGACAACACCGCCAACTGCGGCTTCAGCAGTGCCGCTCCCGAGAAGCTCTATATCAAAATGGATCCTTCCGCCGACCGGCCTACCGCTGCCGCACAGATGCAGGACGAGACCTCTCTCTATCATGAAGTTCAGAAGCTGATCGCCTTCCGCCAGAAGCATTCCGCGCTCCAGAGCAAGGGCGAGATCGAATTTGTGTACGCCGCAAAGGATTCCTACCCGCTCGCCTATGTCAGAAGCAGTGATGCTGAGAAAATTCTCGTCATCATCAACCCTTCTGCGAAAGAAGCTTCCTTTGAGAGCGCACTTTCCTCTGAACAGGTTCTCTATGCATACGGCGAATCTGCACACAAAAAGGACGGTATCTGGATCGCACCGCCCTGTTCTGTAACACTTTTAAAGCTGTAGGGGATTACCCCTGCAGCTTTTTGCAATTATTCTTTCTGTCGTAACCGGTACAAATTCCATCGTCCGTATAGTACTCATACTCTTTGATACGGTCTCCAAATCCGTACAGTCTTAAGTCTTCATAATCTACCTTCCGTACATTCATGCCCCCCGAGGATAAGGGTAATACCCTGTTCTCCCTCAGGAACACACACACATCTCCAAGCGGCATTTTCACATAATGGAAACCTTTCTCAAATACATCTTCCTCCAAAACCCTTCCACCCGTAAAACGTATCAGCTTCATTCTCTCCGGACAGTAAACCGTTCTTCCTACTGCATTCTGCTCATATACAGGAGCAATCATAATACTGTCTCCAAGCAACAGTTGGTCTTCTGTTCTGCGTGCAAGCTCATCATCACGATATACAAAGCCAAGCGGTCGGAACAGCATTGTATGATCCAGTGCCGCCTTCATATATTCACTGTACAGATAGGGAAGAAGCTTATATCGAACTCCGATCACCTGCCGGAACAGATCAACCTGTTTAAATTGATAAGCCTCCTGAAGTCTGGTTCCCAGCGCCGAATGGTTTCGCATCAGCGGTGTAAACACTCCGAATTCCAGCCATCTGAGCAGAAGGTCTTCCGTTGTATCTGCACCAAACCCGCCAATATCTGCACCTGTATAAAGGAATCCACACATATTCAGCGATGGCATCATCTTGATATTCAACAGCAGATGTGACCACCATGAGCAGTTATCTCCTTGCCAGATTCCGCCATATCTGTGCATTCCGATATATGACGCTCTGGAAAACAAAAGTATTCTCTTTTCCGGTGCCAGCTCTTGAAAGGCCTCCGATGCAGACCTGGTCATGTAATATCCAAACAGATTATGTACGTCCTTGTGACAGTATCTCCTGCCCCTGTAGTTATGGTAAAAGGACGCATAATCCTCCTGATTATTTGAAACATTCGCGACAAGATCCTTGAACTCAAACAGCGTATTGATATCAAGATTTTCCGAGCGATAGTCCTCAATTTTCTCAAACACCTTCTGCAGCCGTTTTTCGGAATAAAAAATGGCCGGCTCATTCATATCATTCCAAAAGCCTTCAATTCCCTGATCCAACAGAATTTTATACTTCTGTCCAAACCACTTGCGCGCATCCTCATTGAGCATATCCGGGAAACAGCATTTTCCCGGCCAGACACCGATTACAAAGTCTTCTCCCTCTGCATCTTTGCAGAAATATCTGTTCTCCCTTCCCTCTTCATAGACCTCGTAGCCCTCTTCCTTCTTGACTCCTCCGTCGATGATCGGAACAAGGTGAATATCTTCCTCCCGCATTTCCCTGACAAAATCTTTAAAATCCGGAAATGTTTCCCTGTTGACCGTGAAGTCCTTGTAGCGCTCCATATAATCAATATCCAGATACACCGCGTCCAGAGGGATGTCATTTTCCCGATACTTTCTGACTACCTCCCGTATTTCATCTGCAGACCGATAACCCCAACGGCTCTGCCCGTAGCCAAATGCCCATCTGGGCGGGATATAACTTCTCCCAACAAGTTCCCGAAACTGATGTACAATGTCATCCGGGCTGTCTCCGCTAATCAGATAGCATTCAAAATCTTCCGTCTGAGGTATGATCCGAAGCTCATCATATCTGGAATAACCGATATCAAAGATTACCCTTGCAGGAGTATCAATAAATACCCCCATCGCCGAGCCGCCATCCAGAATAAGAAAATTATGCGCTCCATAGAGCGACTGCTTACTCTCTGTGTGCTGGCTGTCATCCGTACAGTCACTGACATATCTCCAGCCGCGTTTATTGATTCCTCTTACATTCTGCCCAAGGCCATATACAATCTCCCCGTCGGAAAGCCTTGTCACGAATTCTCCCCGTTCCAACATCAGTCTTGCATTCTGCCACTGTGCCGGCTGCGGCTTCTTCAATACGGCATCCGTCTCTATCGGTTCACCGAAAATAAATCTTTCAATCATATCGTTTCCTCTCTGCAATCATGCCAGCAAAATTTCCGCAATCGCCTCATAGACTGTTCTCGGAAGTTCCATTGCGTTCAGCTGCAGGATCGCCTCATCCATATTTCGGGCTCTGCTGACACAGTCAAATACTCTGTCCTTCACGCAGTATTCTATCTGACAGCGGTTCAGCAGCTTGAAAATTCTATCTGAATATTCATTCTTTTCAAGATCGCTGTCATGTTCAAACCACATTGCCAGTTCCTCCGCAACAGGCACACCGTCAATCACAATCGTAAGGATATTCTTTTTCTTGTCATAGCTCTGTTCAAACGGCTGCTCCTGCCCGTTCACCGTAATATGTCCGACACAGTTGTTCCGCACACAATATACCTTTATCCTGTAGTTTCTCTTTTCCGGAAGCAGCTGTGTCTCTCCCTCAACGGGACAAATCATGAATACTTTCTTTTCCTTCCATTCCAGCCTGTACTCAGTCCGTGCCACGTGTCCCTCTTCAAATCCCATGGTTTCGCCGTCATCCTCGTAGAGAACAAATTGTCCGTCATCTCCCGCCGCAATCAGCAGTTCCATATCCTCCGGGTTCGCAGTAAAGCTTGAAACATGTTCCGTCTGCTGCAGCGGAATAATTCCTCCCTGTGGCATTAACACCGGAATTTCCTCCAATGGACGATACATTTTTATCGTCCTGCCGCCATGGTATCTCAGTCCCGAAAAGACATCAATCCACTCCCCCTGAGGAAGCCATGATGTCACGGCACTCATTTTACTGATTTCATCTGTCCTCGCTGTAATCGGATGAACCAGCAATGAATTTCCGAAGAAATATTGCCCCGGCACTTCATATGCATTATTTTCCTCGGGATACTCATAATACATTGGCTGTATCAGGCTTTCACCTTGTGAATGATTCCGCTCGTTCATTGTATAAAGGTAGGGTATCATTGCATGGCGTAACCGGAGATATCTTGTGATAATACCGCACTCGCGCTCCGGATAGTTCCATGGCTCCTTTCCGGTAAACCGGCTGCATGAGCTGTGTAAACGCATAATCGGCGAAAAGGTTCCGAACTGCACCCATCGCACCATCAGTTCATCGTCACGATATCCGTTCATATGTCCGCCAATGTCATGGCTCCACCAGCCATATCCCACATTGGATGCTGTTGCGGTAAAATAAGGCTGAAAATCCAAGGATTTCCATGTTATAATCGAATCGCCTGAGAAACCTATCGGGTATCTGTGGCTTCCAAGACCTGCATATCTTGAAAAGATCATCGGTCTCTTTCCTTCTCTTTTCTGATCCTCAAAATGAAAGTGATTCAGCACCCACAACGGATCCAGGCCCTTTAACCCGGAAATCTTCCCCTGTTGCCAGTCTATCCACCAGAAATCGACTCCCTCCCTTTCAAGCGGATGATGCAGATACTCAAAATAAGCTGCCATAAACCTGCGATCTGCCGCATCAAACGGAATTGCCTCCCCGTTTTCAGCATCCAGCCCCAGCGCCGCTGCCATCGGCAAATATGCCTTTTCATGTCCGCGCACTCCATCCGCAGGATGAACATTCAGCGTCACATGCATTCCGTCCTGATGAAGTTTCTTAAGCATTTCCTGATGATCTGGAAACAGCTTTTCATTCCATGTATACCCGGTCCATCCGCTACCGTATTTTTCATCGAGCTGAACATAATGCCAGTCCATATCGATCACTGCCACAGCAAACGGAATCTGTTCTCTCCGGAACTGCTCCATCAGTCCAAGATATTCTTCCTGTGTGTAGGCATAAAATCTGCTCCACCAGTTTCCAAGCGCAAACCGCGGTAACATCGGAGTCTGTCCGCACAGATGATAAAAAGCTTTCAGGCATTCCTTATACGCATGCCCGTATCCCCAGAAGTAAATATCCGTATGTTCCTCCGGTGCCGGTTTGATCCAGCCATCCTCCGTCATAATCATGGATTTACTGTCATCCATCACGGTAAACCCATTTCGAGAAAGCAGTCCGTTCTCCAAGGGAATCGCACCGTCAACATTATCCAGTGTCCTTACTGTTCCCCCGAGATTCTCACATGCGTCGCCATATCTCCACGTTGCATTCCATGAAAAAGCACCCTTTCTCAGTCGGACACTCAGTGATTCCTGCGAAAATTTCTTCTGATTATATTTCACCGCCAGATATTCTGTCAGGATTTCAATTTCATCGCCGTTTCTCCTGATCTCATAATTTGCAGACGGAAACTTCCGGTTGACGACAACCTGTGTAGCAGCATCTACAAACACACCCTGCGGGCTGTATTCAAAACGGATCAGCCTGTCTGTCAGCACGCTGATTCTGTAATTTGTTCCTTCGACAACAAAATCCTTTCCTGTCCTGATATCTGTCTCCCTTGCACACATTCTATCCTTCTCCCATCCACCTTTTCTGCTCTGCGGTAAGTATTGTATACTGTACATCACCCTGCTCCGCTGTTCCCGCAGCGCATTCTGCATTCCATACAATCCGGATACGGTTTCCCATATCATCCTCAAACAGATAATGCCCTTTCTCACCTGCTGTCCAGAAGCACAGCTTCTTATAACAGTCCATTCCATTGCCTACGCTACTTCCCAGTCCGCCACCTGCAGCCAGATTCAGCGCAACGCATCCGCCGCTCCTGACAAAAACAGGTATCCGGTTCTCTCTGCATACAATGTCATAAAAGTGTTCTCCCTCCAGTGGTATATCCTGAGCGCGCTTGTGTCCCTCTCCTGCAATCTCGTATTCCCAAAAGCTATACCATTCTCCTCTGGGAAGATATATCCTGCGAATTTTGCAGTCCGGTGCCAAAATCGGAGCGATCAACATGTCTCCAAGTAGGAAACAATCTTCACATTCGTAAACATTCTTGTCCAAAGGATAATCCAGCACCAGATGTCTCATCATTGGCAGACTGCTCCTCGCAGACTGCAGCATCTGTTGATACAGATAGGGCAGCAAATTCATTCTTAAATTAAATTGCCAGCGCATTCTGTCAATCAGGTCGTTATCCTGATATAGCAAGGACATATTCCACGGGCTCCTGTCATTGATGCCCTTCGTTACCGCCAGTATCTCCGAAAACTGTCCTCCCACAGGTTCAGAATGCCATTGCATCACAGGTGCAAATACAGCCATCTGAACCGCCCGCTCGTACAATTCCTTATCCGGCATTTCCCCGGCGAACCCGGCAATGTCAAAGCTCCAAAAAGGCACTCCGCTTAGACCGATACTCAATCCAGCAGCAAGAATATGTTTGAACTCTTCCCATGTGGACATCTGATCTCCTGCCCACTGTATCGGGTATTGCTGCTGCCCGAGGTACCCTGCTCTGCTGAACAGTACGCGGTTTTCCCCTGCAAACCGTGAGTACGCTTTCACGTATTCCGCCGAAAAGTAATTGCGAAGTTCCTTTCCGCTTCTTCCCGCGGAATCAATAACGTCATCTGACAATATAAATTCCCCACCGTCTGTCTTAAAGCCGTCCACTCCCATTTCCAGCAGGTATTTTCTCTTATTAAACCACCATTCCGCTGCGTCCGGATTGCTGAAATCAGGAAGAAGGGAACCAGCAAACCAGTGTCCCTCTGGTATTGTATAAGGACTGCCATCCGTATTCCGAATGCACAGACCATGCTCCACTGCATAATTCCAGTCCTGCTCCGCAATACTGCTATATTCATTTTCAGACATCTTTTTCAGCACCGGTATCTGCCATAAGATCAAATGTATATTTTTCTCCTGAAGCTGCCGGACCATTTCTTCGGGTTGTTTCCACTCTCCGTGATCATTAAAGCGATAAAACGTCGCCTCATCGCTCCATGCCTCCAAAACCATCACGCTGTGTGGAATCTGATGTTTTTCCAGCTCCGCAAGCTGCTCTTTTACGTCCTCCTCCGTATGCCAGCGATTGGCTGACATCCATGGTCCCAGACTCCACTTCGGTATTGTCCTAACGTTTCCGGTCAGCTGTGAAAAATCACGCACCAGTTCTGCCGGTTCACCTCCCAGAAAATAAATTCTGGGAAATTTTCCCTCTGTATCTACAATGATTTCGATCTGAATTTCTTCACGGAACCGGAACTGTACCACCGTCAACGTATCTACAAATACGCCCAAACCGTTCTCAGTAAAGAAAAAGGGCATCGGACAATAGCTGACACTTCCCTGATTGCAGAACTTTTCAAAAACCTCTGTTGATAAGCTCTTTCCCTTTTGATTCACGGAATCAAAACGCTCTCCCATTCCATACACAGCGCAGCAGGAATGCTGTATCGTAAGTGTGCACCGCCCCTGCTCCCGCAGAATCGAAACCGCTGCCAGCTGATCTCCATTTTGACTCCTTATGCCGAAGGGCGTAGCATTTTCATTTAAGTTTACCGTTGACAATATCGCCATAGCTACCTCTTTCATAACAAGAGGAATCGCATAAACGATTCCTCTCTACATTTAGTTAGTTGCTGTAACGCTCATAAGCATCTGTATAAATCTGTATCAAATCCTTTAATCCCATTGCATTCAGCTGATTGACATACTCGTCCCAGCCTTCATCTATACCGCCCTCAGTTATCCACAATGCACGGGTACTTTCTACATACTTATCAATATCCGTAGTGAGTGTCGGAAGCTGTTCGTTTTCTTCCAACGTGAACATTACATTGGGATACGGTGTAGTAACGGTATCCTCTGCTATCTTACTCAGCTCGACCTTCAGTCCGTCTCCGCTTGTGGATGAGAGCTTAATATTCTTCTGGAATTCCTTGCTTACATACTTCGGTCCAAAATCTCTCAGGCTGGAATCCCAATACCATGAATCAGCACTGGTTCCTTCCGGCGGATCGTTCAAAGTATAGGTTCCGTCATCATGCTTGGTAATAACCGTTCCTATGCCTCCCCAGAAGTTCTGAATACTTGCCTCTCCGGTGTAAAACTGGTCAATCCATCTGGCGGCAATTTCCGGATGCTCACAGAATTTTGTGATCAGAACCTCATTTCTCATGATACTGGAAACCCCGTTAGGATCTCCTCCTGTATATGCCTTACCGTCTGCTCCGGCAATCGGCGGAATAATCTCGTACTCAGATGACCACTGTCCAAAGTTGGAATCAGGTGTCCACGCATACTCAAATCCTACTCTGGAAACATTGGGGTCCTGTCTCTTTGCGGAAAGCATGGAATCGTCCTGTGTAAATGCCTCCGGGTCAATGATTCCTTCCTCATACAGTTTGTGCAGCCATTTGATTCCCTCTTTATACTGTTCCGATGTCGGATAGTAAGTCAACGTTCCATCGCTGTTTACCATCATCTTGTACCCAGTGATGTCAGTAATTCCAAAAGGATTGAGCAGGTCCATGGAAATTCCCTTCGCTCCGGAAATCGGAATTTCATCATTCGGGTCGCCGTTTCCGTTTGCATCCTGTTCCTTGAACGCCTTAAGCACATTATACAGTTCATCCACCGTTGTGGGAACCTTAAGGCCAAGGTTGTCAAGCCACTGTTTGTTAATAATCGGCTGGTTACAGGAAACCGGTCTGAGCGGCAAATTCTTACTCATAGAATACATTTTGCCATCGGGGAACGTTGCGATCTTCTTCAGATCAGGCATCTCTTCCATTGCTTTCTTGTAGTTCGGCATGTACTCATCCACAAGGTCATCCAACGGAATAAACAGATCCAGATTGTTCATGATATCCGCATCATTAAAAGTCTGAAAGCCAAAAATGATATCCGGCAATTCTCCGCCCGCAAGCATAATGCCTTTCTGTTCGCCCCAGTCATTCAGCGACTGCACCTGCCACTCGATCTTGACATTGGATTCTTCTTCAAGTTTCTTCAAAAATTCATTGTTCTTAAAGCTGTCTCCCATATTTCCCCAGCGTGTGGTCAGCACTGTCAGAGTTACAGGTTCATCGACAATGGGCATTCCCTCCTTATGAAAGTTGTCACTCTCCGACACAGGAGCAGAATCTGTCTTCTTACTTTCTCCTGTGTTTGCCGCTCCTGTACTCTCCCCGCCGCACGCTGTCATACACAGCATCGCGGAAGCGCACAGAAGACTGATTGCTTGTTTTGTTACTTTCTTCATATTTTTTCCTCCTTTTATCTATGTTACGATCAGCGCTAGCCTTTTACCGCACCGATCATGACACCCTGATTAAAATATTTCTGCGCAAACGGATAAACGCACATAATAGGCAATGTCGAAACAATGATGACGGAATACCTCATCAGATTTGAAAGCCTTAAGGCGATCTGCATCGCCTCCCCGCTGCCAAAGGACATCTGCAAATTGTTTGTTATCAAAATATTTCTCAAAGCCAGCTGTAACGGGTAACGCCAGGAATCCTTCAAATAGACCAATGCGTTAAAATAGGAATTCCACATACCAACCGCTGTCCAGAGTGCGATTACCGCCAGGATGGCTTTTGACAGCGGCAATACAATTTTAAAGAAATAGTAGATATTTCCACAGCCATCTATCTTTGCTGCATCATTTAATTCAGCCGGAATTGTGTTTTCAAAAAAGGTTCTGGCTACAATGATGTTATATACCGAGACAGAAAACGGAAGTACCATGACCCAGAAGGTGTTATACAGTCCAAAATCCTTGATCGTTATGAAGGTAGGAACCAATCCACCGTTAAAAAACATTGTAAATACAAAGAGCCACATCAACACCTTTCTACCGACAAGATCCTTTTTCGACAATGCGTAAGCAGCGAATATGTTTACAGCAACACCGATAAACGTTCCTGCGATGGTATAGAGAATTGTATTTGCATAACCTGTCCATATCTCATTATGCCTGAACAACTCCTTGTATCCGTCGAGCGTCAGCCCCTTCGGCACAAGCCAGACCTGCCCGCTCGCCACGGCGGATGGGTCACTGAAGGACGCAATCACGACAAAATACAGCGGATATAACACAATCAGAAGAATAAATCCTGAAATCAGATATAAAAAAAACCGGAATACTTTATCTTTCATTTTTTCCTCCCATCAGACCCTACCACAGGCTGTTTTCGCTGACTGATTTGGATATTTTGTTTACCAGTAGAAGCATTACGAAATTCACGACCGTACTGAAAAGGTTAATTGCCGCCGAATAGCTGTACTGTGTATTAATTACACCAATCTTGTACACATAGGTCGAAATAACCTCACTAGCAGAAATATTCAGATCATTCTGCATCAGATACACTTTTTCAAATCCAAGACTCATAATTCCGCCCACTCGCAAGATCAGCATAATTACCGCCGTCGGAATAAGCATAGGAATGTCTACATATTTGATTTTCTGAAGTGCCGTTGCACCATCCACCGTCGCGGCCTCGTACAGACTGGGATCAACCCCCGACAACGCCGCAAGATAAATGATGCTGTCCCATCCTGCATGCTGCCATACATCCGACCAGACATACAGATGTTTAAAGGCCGCTGCCTTTCCCATCAGGTTCGGCGCCTCAAGGCCAATAGCCCTGCAAATCGCGCCAAACACACCGCTTCCGGGCGATAACAGCAATGTGATCAGCCCAACCATAACCACTGTTGAAATAAAATGAGGCATATAGGTTACCGTCTGGAAAATTTTTTTATACTTTCCATTTTTCATTTGGTTGATCCCAAGGGCAAGGATGATCGGCACCGGGAAGACCAGAAGGCTGTACAGTGTGATCGTCAGTGTATTAACGATTGTTGTCTTAAACTGGTAAGAGAGAAAAAACTTACGGAAAAATTTGTACCACGGATCTGCCCATGCGCTGCCCATGATGCCCAGCGAAGCCTTATACTCCTTGAAGGCAATCAGTACGCCGTACATTGGGCGATATGTAAAGCAGATCAGCAGAACAAACGCCGGCATCAACATCAGATACAATCCCCAGTTTCTTGCTACGCGATGTATCAGCTTTCCTTTCCTTTTATTTTTCATAATAACAACCCTCCGTTTTTTCTTTACTGTTATCGTTAACTGTTTGTAGAATATCTTATTCCTTGTTGATTGTCAATATATTATTGCCATTTCTTCCAATTTGTACAGTTTTTATTGTTTGTTTTTATACATTATGCACTATACAGTATTTTTTTTGAGCTGATTTCGCTTGTCATTTATTTGTTATCGTTATCAAATTGTTTGCCAAAATACTTCTATTTCTTGCTTTTTCCTAATTTTTTCAGTATAATTCATATTAAATTGTACGTTATCGTTATCAAATTGGAGGAACACTCATGGCTACATTAAAGGAAATTGCGCAGGAAGCCGGTGTCAGTGTAATGACCGTCTCCCGTGTTATCAATAAAAGATATGGTGAAGTTTCTGAAGAGAACATTAGAAAAATACAGGAAATTATAGACCGGCTGGGTTATGTCCCCAATTATTCAGCGCGAAACCTGTCTTCCAAATCTTCGAACATCATTTCCATTCTCATACAGGGAACAGAGACTCCCCTCAGTTCCCCATACAATGCTTCTATGCTGAACTATATCATTCAGGGAATACAGGACCGCGGTTTCAATACCATGGTACACTTTGTAAGTGACTATTCTGAAGTCACCCAGCATTTGCAATCCTGGCGCGCTCAGGGAGCAATCTTTTTCGGCACCTTCGATAAGGATATGCAAAAAATACAGACAAGCAACCCAATGCCTCTGGTCTTTACAGACAGCTACAGCAATATGCGGCAGGTAATCAATATCGGCATCGACGATTACAAGGGTGGTGTACTGGCAGCGAAACATTTTATCGAAAAAGGACATACTGCCTTCTCCTTTGTCTCCTCTTATATTGAAGACAGTAAAGTAATCCAGCAACGTCTGAATGGCTTTCGGGACACACTGGAACAGAATGGTTTTTCACTGCCCGACTGCAACATCATCGATTCCTGTCACATGGAAGAATGTGTAGAAAGGCTATGTTGCCTGTCTGTACCTGCAACAGCTGTGTTTCTTGATAGTGACATGCATGCAATAGAATTGATCAGCGCTCTGCGCAAAAAGAGCTACTGTATCCCAGAGGATTACTCCGTAATCGGTTTTGATAACCTTCCTCTTTCTAGCTTCCTGACTCCACAGCTGACTACAGTTGCACAGAATATAGAGCAAAAGGCAAAATATGCTCTGGACATTCTCTTCCGCCATCTTGAAGATCCTTCCCTTCCGGCGGAGAATGTGATTCTTGACGTAAATCTTGTTGTCCGTGATTCCGTGTGTGACAGAAAATCTTCACACACATAGTTTGCCTATTGGCTCCCTACCCCTGCAGCTTTTTGTACTCGGACGGTGTCATGCGCATGAACCTGCGGAACATCCTGTTAAAGTAGCTGATATTGTTAAAGCCTGTCATGCCGGCGATCTGCCCGATATCATGCTCCCCCATGTTCAGCAGTTCGACGCTGACACTGATCCGGTAATAATTCAGATATTCCACGACCGATTTCTGGGTCATTCCCTTAAACATCCGGCAAAGATGCCCCTCGCTGACATGAAAACGCTCCGCCAGCTCTGGGATACCGATGTGTTCCTCATAGTGCTCCTGTATGTAGGCAATGACCTCCTTTGTCATAACCGCCCTGCTGTCCCGCGCTCCGCTCGCAGCCCCCTCTATCAGCGCAGCGTGCGTGTAGAGGAGATACCACACCTCATATAATTTCGCCTTGATCAGCAGTTCATATGCCTTTCCCGCTTTTTCAAACCGTTCGCAGATTTCCATTAAAACAGAATGAAGCTGGCTCTGCCACGGCTCCTTCCGGCAGATGTACTCGGGAAAAAATATCCTCCCTTCCTTTACGCTGTCAAAATATTTCTGCTGAATCTCATCGCGCACAAAGCTGTTCAGCAGTGCCTCATCAAAGACCACCGCCAGAAAGGAAAACGGTGTGCCCTCCTCTGCCTGCGCAGAATGCAGGCGGTTCGGCAGGACAAAGACCATTTCCCCCTCCTTTACCGTATAGCTCTTATCATCGATCTGGATCTGTGCCGCACCTTCCGTCACAATCAGGATCTCCAGCTCGTTGTGCCAGTGGCAGCTGACCCTCTCCCGAAACTGTGGATTCGTCTGAAATCTATGTACCATCAAAGGGAACATTGCATTTCCATGCGCACACTGCTCCCGCAGAATTTCAATATTTGTAGTCACTCCGATCAACCTGCCCTTCCCTGAAATGCAAAACCCGGATTACATAGCACATTCTTACATAGTCAAAATTGTGTTAGTTTTTGCAGAAAACCTTAAAGTTTTCTTATCCGAATATCATTATAATGATAGCAGGTTCAGAAAGTCAAACGCAAATTCACAAATAAATTTTTACAGACTGCATGCGATTGTCATGCGTCGGAAAGGACAGAATATGAATTTTGAAAAAAAGGACAATGTGCTGATTGCACGGCGCAGAAATGAGACACTCCTGATCGAAGCATGGGGCACGGATTCCCTGCGCGTCCGCGCCACGGAGTACATGGAATTTACCGGACGCAGCTGGGCATTATCCGAAGCCGTTGACGCAAATACCTCTGTCGCCGTCTCCATCGACGGTCAGGGCAGCGCAACCATCACGAACGGCAGACTCAGCGCCCGTGTGAGCAGTTCCGGCATGCTGACCTTTTACCGTGACGGCGAACTGCTTCTGAAGGAATACCACCGCGACTATGATGAGCCGAAATGCCGCGAAAGCCGTTGCCTGAAGATCAGGGGACGCGAATACAAGCCCATTGTCGGCGGAGATTACTCGCTCACCGTCCGCTTTGAGAGTAACGATCAGGAAAGAATTTTCGGCATGGGACAATACCAGCACGGCTATCTGGATCTGAAGGGCTGTGTTCTCGAGCTTGCACAGCGCAACTCCCAGGTGACGGTTCCCTTTGCCGTATCCAGCCTCGGCTATGGCTTCCTCTGGAACAATCCCGGTGTTGGAAAGGTGTCCTTCGGCAGAAACTATACGGAGTGGAACGCACAGGCTACAAAGGAAATGGATTACTGGATCACCGTCGGCTCCACGCCGGATGAAATTCTACGGAAATATACCGATGTGACCGGTCGTACCCCGATGATCCCCGATGGGCTCTTGGGACTCTGGCAGTGTAAGCTGCGCTACCGCACACAGGACGAGGTTCTCTCCGTTGCCAGAAAATATAAGGAACTGGGCATTCCGCTGGATGTCATCGTCATCGACTTCTTCCACTGGACAAGGCAGGGCGACTGGCACTTCGACCCGGAATACTGGCCCGATCCCAAGGCAATGTGCGACGAGCTTCACGCGATGGGAACAAAGGTCATGGTTTCCGTATGGCCGTCTGTTGACCGCAAGAGCGAGAACTTCGAGGAGATGCTTGACCGCGGCTACCTGATCAGAACCGAGCGCGGAAGCATTCAGACCTATGATTTTCAGGGGGATTGTCTGGAGATCGATGTGACCAATCCTGCTGCCAGAGAATTTATCTGGGAAAAATGTAAGAAAAATTATTACGATTACGGTATCGACATGTTCTGGCTCGACAACGCAGAACCCGATTATGCCGTCTACGACTACGACAACTATCGGTATGCCATCGGTTGTGCGCTCGAAGTCAGCAACATCTATCCGCAGCTGTACGCCAAGAGCTTCTGCGATGGCATCACGGCTGAACAAAAGGAGAAGAATATGCTCCACCTTGTCCGTAGTGCATGGGCAGGCAGCCAGAAATACTCGACGCTCGTATGGTCCGGCGATGTTCCCAGCTCCTTCGAGTCCCTGCGCGACCAGCTCTTCGGCGGTCTGAATATCGGACTTGCGGGAATTCCCTGGTGGACAACGGACATCGGCGGCTTTATGACCGATGATGTCGCTGATCCCGCCTTCCATGAGCTGTTGCTGCGCTGGTATGAATTTGCGGTCTTCTCCCCGATCCTCAGAATGCACGGCGACCGCGGTCCCCACAATATCCCGCCCCTCTCCGACAAGGATTTCGGCGGCGGCAGCCTCTACACCGGTCAGCCTAACGAGCTCTGGAGCTACGGCGATGATGCTTTCAGGGTCATGAAGTGCCAGCTCGATCTGCGGCAGTCCCTCAAGCCTTACATTGAAGGGCTTATGCGAGAGGCGAGCGAGAACGGTTCCCCGCTGATGAGAACCATGTTCTATGAGTTCCCCTCCGATGCAAAATGCTGGGAGGTAACCGACCAGTATATGTTCGGCTCCAGTTATCTGGTTGCTCCCATTCTGCAGGCCGGTCAGCGCGAGCGCGAGGTATACCTGCCCGCCGGAAGCTGGAAGAACCTCAACGACGGCAGGGAGTACACCGGAGGCCAGACCATCACCTGTGATGCCCCGCTCGAGTACATCCCGGTATTTATGAAGCTGTAACCTGCCCCCATAACACCGATACTGAAAATAGCCAGAATGGAAGCGCTGTCCCATTCTGGCTATTTTCTATCCTTCTCATGCTACAAGTTCTATGACCTGACCGGCATATCTGTCAAAGTCATCCCGATGGGATATGACAAGCAGTTTCATATCATACCTCCGCGCATATGCAATAATATCCCTGACAAATTTCTCCGCCGTACCATCATCGAGCGCACTGGTCGGTTCATCCAGAATCAGCAGCTTCGGTTTTCTCAGCAGCATCCTGGCAATACAGATGCGCTGGCATTGACCGCCGCTGATATTTCCGGCACTCTCGGAAAGCATTGCATCCATACCCTCGTTTCTGACAAAATCCGTTAATTGCACGGTGCGGATCACCTCCTCAAGCTCCTCTTCGGAATACCGTTCCCCCAACAGCAGATTCTCCCGAATCGTGCCAGGTATCACGCGAGTGTCCTGCGTAGCAACAAGGATATTTGAGTATAGCTCCTGCCTGTTTACGGTATTGATGTCTATGCCGTTCACACAGACCGCATTTTCCTTACCAATCAGCAAGCCCGACAGCAGCTTCGCAAGCGTCGATTTACCGATGCCGCTTCTGCCCTTTATACAGACGATTTCCTTTTTGTGAATTGCCAGTCTCTTATCCCGCAAAATTTTCTTATCTCCGTAAGAAAATTCAGAAACGAAAAACTCCGTAGTATCTTCCAGTTTTAAGGAAGCTTTGCGCGCAATCTCATTCCCGGAAAAAAGGATGGCATATAACCGTGTCGAAAGCGCTATCGCCGATTTTCTGAGGTTTAATGTATTAGATAGGGCAATGACCGGCTGATTCAGTTGCTCCGCCAGAGCATACAACGCCAACACCTGACCGATATTGAGATTTCCTGTTGACAAAGCATAAATACAGCAGGTCAATACAAAGACAGGAAGCACGAAAGCAACACCCGTAAAAGCAGTTAAATAACAGGCAAGATAAAAGGATATTTTCTTATCTTTTTTATAGATACGGTTCCTGACCAGATCTCTGTATTTCTGTATAAAATAATCTTCCCGTTGCAGCATCTTTATAACGTTGAAAGACCGAATCGTCTGCAAAAGGAACTGCGTATTTTCCGCTATCAGTTCATATGCCTCTTTGTTACTGTCTGCCACCTTCCTGTTCAGAATATCGGTAGCCGCAAAACCCAGAATAAGTAAAGCCGTCGTAATTAATGTAATCGGAACACTAATAGAAAGCATGATCCCAAAGTTGAGCAGAAAAACTGTAATGTAGCTGGCAATAGAAACCGTTCCCGTTGCAATGTACTCACCGACCGTCTGCGCATCATTCTGAATCTGTGAAACAAGGTCTCCCGTTTCATTGTTTTCATAAAAGGTAATCTCCTTATGCACAAGCAATGCATACAGCTTTTCCCACAGAATCCCCTTTCCCTTCACAGTCAACAGTCGATTGAATATCTGCTGTACAAGGCTGATCACCATATATGCTAAAATAAAAAATAGCAATTTCCCAATGAGCTTTTTGACGCCGTCCAGTTCGACTTTGATACAAAGATTTACCAAATTTTGTATATAGTCAATAATTATAATTACGAAAAAAGAACCGGCAAGACAGGTCAAATAACTAAAGGTCTTCAATGCCCCCATCCCCGTCATAATAGAACAAAGTTTGGAATAACTTTGATACATGATGTTTTTTTGATCTACTTGATTTTTCTTGAAATTCATATGCAATGTCTCCCGCCTAAATTTGCAGCCGCTATAATGAGAATAACTTTAAGGGACTACAAATACCATATCGTCAGGCGAAAAACTGAACTTACATGAAACGATAAGTCGCCATGGTTTAAAAAACAGTAGATTTATAGGTTCGCACTCAGGTCAATGTGCGCTGTTTCCTTAGCAAACAAACGAACCTTTTCTGCCAGAACATTTTTTTCGATTAATAGCAGATAGGGATAAATTCCCTTCAAAATAGAAATACTCTCCGCATACTTCCCTATATAAAACAACAGCTTAGCCTTACTGAACAAAATCCCGGGGAGCATAGACATATCATCCGTCTCCTTGCATATCTTCTCAGCCTTTATGCATATCTCATATGCTTCTTCATACCGCCGTTCGGCTTCCAGAAACTGCAACTGATTCGTCAGTACACAAACATAGAGCTGACGTTGCTCCGGCAAATTGCTTTGCTTGCGTTCCATGGACTCACTCAGTTCAAAGCTGATGCGGATTGCCTGTCGGTATTCTGCCTGTTCCCATAGGACAATCGAAAGGAAATTAATAATTTGCATTTCCTGTGAAGTCAGAATGGTGCTGCGAAAATCCATTCTGTCAAATTTCGGCTTCGTGAGGAGCAATGCCTCCTCAAGAAGCCTTTGCATCTCAGGCATATTTTTATTTCCTTCCTCCTGATGGTGCAACAGCGCCTCTATATATTTTTTTCGCTGCTGTTGCGCCGGAAGGGATAAAGCAGCATCACTTACCTCTGAAAGGAGGCTTACAGCTTCTGCTATATTTCCTGCGGCAATGTAATGGAGGATCTCTTCTTCCCTGCTTTTGATTTCACGGACATCTGTCTGTAATACAGTTGTGTCCATCGTATGAAACAAGCCATCACCCAATCGATCCAGCAAAAGTTCCAACACCCTGTTAGAAGGCTGCTGCGTGCCGTTCTCAATGCGTGATATTGTCACCGGCGAACAGATTCCCTCTGCTAGCTGCTCCTGTGTCAATCCCTTTTCCATCCGTAACTGACGAATCAGTTCCGACGGCTTATACCCATTCATTCAGAGCTTTGCCTCCCTTACATTTTCCGAAATTTTACTTCTTCGCCTGATTAATCTTCATCGTCAGAGAGATACGCTTCTTCGCAACGTCTACATCCAGAACCTGTACCTCCACGATGTCCCCGACTCTGACTGCCTCAAGCGGATGCTTGATGAAACGGTCTGTGATCTGGGAAATGTGTACCAGCCCGTCCTGATGTACTCCGATATCCACGAACACACCGAAATCAATAACATTGCGCACCGTACCTTTAAGAATCATGCCGGGCTTTAAGTCCTTCATGTCAAGCACATCGCTTCGCAGAATCGGCTTCGGCATATCCTCTCTGGGGTCTCTCGCCGGCTTCTCCAGCTCCTTCAAAATATCTGTCAGTGTAATTTCACCGATTCCCAGCTCCTCCGCAAGCTGCTTCTTATCCTTGATACGCTTTTCCAGACTGGAGACAGCTGCATTGGCAGCTTCTGTCGTCTGTTTCTTCCCGTTCTGTCCATTGACTGATCCGGTCTTTCCATGATTGGCAGTGCTGTCACCTGTGAGCGTCATTCCACCCATTGCCGCCGCCAACGCCTTGCCCATAGCAGTGTTTGTATTCCGGATCTGTACGGTTTTCTGCTTCTTTGCGTTACCCGACATGCTTGACACATTCCCTGTCATATTGCCTGTCGGTGCTGCTCCCTTCTTCTCTGTAGCAGCCGCTGCCTTCTTCTGGGCTGCCCTCACATCGTCCATGGTCATGCCCAGCTTATCAAGAAGCTTCATCGCTGCCTCATAGGACTCGGGGTGCACGCTGGTCGCATCCAGCGGGTTATCTCCATCCAGTATCCGCATGAATCCGGCACACTGCTCGAATGCCTTCGGTCCGAGCTTCGCTACCTTTAACAGCTGTTTTCTGTTGGTAAATCTTCCGTTCTTCTCACGATAATCCACGATATTCTTGGCGATCGTCTTATTGATACCGGAAATGTACTCAAGCAGGGAGACAGATGCGGTATTTAGGTCAACACCCACCTTATTTACACTGTCCTCCACCACGCCGCTCAGCGCCTCTCCAAGCTTCTTCTGGTTCATATCGTGCTGATACTGCCCGACACCGATAGACTGGGGATCAATCTTTACCAGCTCCGCCAACGGATCCTGAAGCCTTCTTGCGATGGATGCCGCGCTTCTCTGTCCCACATCAAAGTTCGGAAATTCCTCCGTTGCAAGCTTGCTCGCAGAATAGACGCTGGCGCCCGCTTCGTTTACGATCACATACTGCACAGGTCTGTCAAGCTCCTTCAACAGTTCCACAATAATCTGCTCCGATTCGCGGGATGCCGTTCCGTTACCGACAGAAATTAAATCAACGTTATATTTTTTGATCAATCTCTTTAATTCTGCCTTTGCCTCCTCCACCTTGTTCTGGGGAGCCGTCGGATAGATCACCTTGGTATCAAGCACTTTTCCGGTAGGATCAACGATGGCAAGCTTACATCCGGTTCTGAAGGCCGGATCCCAGCCCAGTACTACCTTTCCGGCAATCGGCGGCTGCAGCAAAAGCTGCTCCAGATTCTTTCCAAATACGCTGATTGCGCCATCCTCCGCCTTTTCCGTCAGATCATTTCGGATTTCCCTTTCAATAGCAGGTGCTATTAATCTCTCGTAGCTGTCCGCAATGACATCCTGCAGGACAGGTGTTGTGTATTCGTTGTCTTTGGTGATGTTTTTCTTGGCAAGATATTGTAAAATGCGTTCTTCCGGTGCATTGACCTTAACAGTCAGCACCTTTTCCGCCTCACCGCGGTTCAAGGCGAGCACTCTGTGTCCTGCAACCTTTCTGACCGGCTCCTCGAAATTATAGTACATCTCGTATACACTCTGTGCCTTCTCGTCCTTCGCAGTGCTCGTAATAATTCCTTCTTCCACGGTGATCTCACGGATATAGCTTCTATAGTCAGCATTGTCCGAAATAGACTCCGCAATAATATCCTTTGCACCCTGCAGCGCTTCCTCGGGCGTTTTCACCCGCTTTTCTTCCTCTACCTCATCGCCGGTGACATATTTTGCCGCTTCTTCCACAACCGGGCCAGTAGCATTCTGCGCCAGAATAAACTCGGCAAGCCCGTCCAATCCCTTTGCCTTCGCCACGCTTGCCCTCGTCTTTCTCTTCGGACGGTACGGGCGGTACAGATCCTCGACAACCACCAGTGTTTCGGCCGCCAGAATCTTTTCCTTCAGTTCATCCGTCAGCTTTCCCTGCTCCTCTATACTTCCAAGCACCTGCTCCTTCTTCTCTTCCAGATTACGGAGATAGACAAGGCGCTCGTGCAGATCACGGAGCTGCTCATCATTCAGCGATCCTGTCGCTTCCTTTCTGTATCTTGAGATGAAGGGGATCGTGTTGCCCTCGTCAATCAGCTTGACGGCAGCTTCCACCTGCCACTTCTCCACCTTGAGTTCTTCCTTGATTTTCAGAATAATGTCCATACTTTTCTTCCTCTTCCTTCTGTTCCTGGACCATCTGCAAAATGTATACTGCAAATGTCCGCTTTCTCTATTGTACTAAAAAAATACCCCCTCTGCAATCTTGATTTCTCTCTGGTTTCCAGCAACTTGGTTCCGAAACCCTGAAAACAATTCTGACAATTTCAGTCATATGGGACTTTTGCCACCCAGTATCTTTGACAGAACAACGGAAAAATGGTATATTGTAATTGTTCTCAGACCGTGCGGACATGAACTCTCGCACGTCAAAGCAAACATATGAACAAAAGGAGTTTAACTCGTGGATCTCAACGAAAATAACCGTGAAAACCAACAGCAAAGCGGACGCTCCGACAACGACAACGGTTGGGAAAATGCGCGTGAAAACTGGGCGCAATGGGAAGAGCAACAGAAAAAGAAAAACTGGGATCACTGGGACAGCAATGCCTCCCACAGCAGCTACTATAATCAGCCCACGCATCAGCCCTTTGATCAGGGCTTCTCACTGGCGGCTCTGATTTGCGGTCTGCTCTCAATTACGCTGGGCTGCTGTTATCTCTCACTGCCCGTCGGTGCAATGGGAATCCTTTTTGTCCTTCTTTGCCACCGGCACGGAAAACCGCTGAACAGCAACTGCCGCACAGGACTTTGTCTCAGCGTAATTGGCTGTATCTACGGAATCTTTATTCTGATTTACGCATTCAGCCATACACCTGCACAGTCCACCGACAGCACCTACCTTTTTCAGCAGCAGATGAACCAGATGTATGAACGGCTCCTGCAGGACGGAACCGGTGCCACGAATTGATTGGAGGGAATTTATGAATCTTACAATCGGAAGCATTAATACAAATTTTACAACTGCCGAAGAAAAAGCCAAGGCTGGCATACCGCTAACTCCCATGGAGGAGGAAAAAGAAAAGGACCGTAAGGAGCGCATGGGAATAAAAGACCCTTCCGAAGAATGTCAGACCTGCAAAAACAGAAAGTATCAGGACGGTTCCGACGAGATGGTGTCCTTCAAAAGTGCAGCTCACATCTCCCCCGAAAGCGCTGCTTCAAGAGTTCGTGCCCATGAGCAGGAGCATGTCTCCAATGCATATAAAAAGGCTGCCATGAATGACGGCAAGGTCATATCCGCCTCCGTCTCCATCCATACGGCGGTCTGCCCGGAATGCGGACGTACCTATATCTCCGGCGGAACGACTCACACGCAGATCAAATATTACAACGAGGATACTCCCTATCAGAGAGAATTAAAATCTGCCGACCGTGGAAAATATGTAGGAATGAATGCCGATTATGCGGTTTAACCGCAGCAAAGAACATTTGAAATGAGGATTGAAATGGAACAACGTATAAAGGGTTATGAACTGAAGGATATAGCTAAGGATATTCTGCGCGGAAATTACGGTACGATTATACTCGGGCAATTTCTGTTCTGGCTGATTATCTTCGGCGTTGTACTCGTATTCGGCTTTCCCTACATGCTATCCTCCATCACCGCATTGTACTCTTCCGCCGGATATCAAAACAGCACTGCACTGTATATTTACAGAACAGGTACAGTCATCTCCCAGATATTGTACGGTTTTCTCGGTTTTGGTTCCTACTATCTCTGTCTGAAGATCATCTGTCGCCAGAGAAACGGTTATCTGGATGTTTTCTTCGGTTTCCACCGTGAAAACCTGTTAAAAACCTTAGTCCTGACAGCGATCCGGCTTATCCTGAATTATCTTTGCCTCGGCGCAGGTCAGCACCTTGTGTCAAACTATCTGATCACACTGAATTACCGCTGGCTGCTCTATGCACTGATCGCATACACGCTTGGGTACTGTATCTATATTCCGGTGGCTCTTGCATTAGACAATACCTATTTTCTTCTGTTGGACTTCCCCGATAAAAAGATCGGCGACATCCTGAAAAGCAGTTTCCGGCTGATCAAGGGCAATCGCAAGCGTCTCTTCCTGCTAGAGCTCAGCTTTGTTCCCCTGCAGCTGCTTGCGCTTCTCACCTTCGGTGTCGGCAACCTCTGGCTCAGTCCTTATATGCACATGACATATACACTGTTCTATATGGATCTCGCCAACCCCGGAAGCCTGCAAAACAGGTAAGCCCTATTCCTCTGCCAGCCACTGCTCTACAGTCTCTACACTCTCGCCGACTGCCTGTGCAACCTTCTCCACGGGCATCTGCATCTGAACCAGCTTTTTCGCTGTGTTCTGCCGCTCTTGATGCCTGCCTTGTTCTATTCCTTGTTCTATTCCATCCTCAACTCCGGCCTCGTATTCCTCTCTGTATTTCTGCTGTAACGTCATATACTCCAGCCTCCATTCTTTCTGCTCTGCCGCATTCTTCACATATCTGTCAAGTTTCTCCGTGAAAGCGTCCGTCGCTTCATTCGTTCCCATAATTTTTCCTCCCTTGAGATACCGTCTGATCCGCAGGAGTAATAAAGGAAACGCTGTGCAACCCATCTGAAATCTGGTCTGTAAAATAAGAAAGTTCTATGCTCACTCTCAGAGTAGCACAGAACTTTTTTAAATACAAATATTTTTTTCAAAAGATATAGTCATGCGTCTATTGTTCGGTCACACGATCCTTCGTGTTGATCCACTTCAGATAGCCGTTGATGAACGGATCGAGCGCGCCGTCAAGCACCGCATCCGCATTTCCTGTCTCCACATCCGTTCTCAGATCCTTTACCAGCTTATAGGGCTGCAATACATAGGAGCGTATCTGATTTCCCCACGCAATATCCTTGATCTCACCGCGGATATCCGACAGCTTCTCAACATTCGCCTCCTGCTTGAGCAGGTACAGTTTTGCCTTCAGCATCTGCATTGCCTTGTCCTTATTCTGGAACTGGCTTCTCTCATTCTGGCACTGTACCACGGTTCCGGTCGGAATATGCGTGATACGGATGGCTGATGAGGTCTTATTGATATGCTGTCCGCCGGCACCACTGCTTCGATAGGTATCGATACGGAGATCCTTCTCGTCAATCTCCACATCCACATCCTCCTCAATATCCGGCATGACATCCAGAGACACAAATGAAGTCTGCCGCTTTCCCTGTGCGTTAAACGGGGAAATACGAACCAGTCTGTGCACTCCCTTTTCCGATTTCAGATAGCCGTAGGCATTGAGACCATTGACCTGAAATGTAACGGACTTTATTCCCGCCTCATCACCGTCCAGATAATCCAACACTTCAACAGAAAAGCCCTTGCGCTCCGCCCACCTGGTATACATACGATACAGCATGCTGCACCAGTCACAGCTCTCGGTTCCGCCCGCTCCGGCATTGAGTTTCAATATGGCATTGTCCTTGTCATATTCGCCGGACAGCAGCGTCGAAATCCTCAGCTCATCGAACTTCGCCTTGAAATCCTCCAGTTCACCGCGAATCTCATCCACCATCGCGCTGTCGTTCTCCTCATATCCCATCTCGATCAGCGTCAGAATATCCTCATACTGGGTAAAGAGACCGCTGCATTCCGCAACGGTGTCCTTCATGTTCTTCAATTCCTTCATCTTGGCGTTGGACTTGTCGGGATCATCCCAGAAACCGGGTGCCTCCATCTCCATCTCCAACTCCTCGATCCGCTTTGACTTGTTATCAAGATCCAGAGAATCCCTCACCTCAGCCAACGGAGTCTCATAGGTCAGAATTTCTGTTTTCATCTGATCTAATTCTACCACTTTATGCCACACTCTTTCTTTTTCATTATGGTGATACTCAGGTCAGAAAGCCATCACGCCTTCCGTCCGCAGCACTGCTTATACTTCTTACCGCTTCCGCAGGGGCAGGGATCATTCGGATAAATCTTCGCGTTTTCGCGCTTCACCGGTCCTCTGGGCGCACTGTCATCCTTGTTAGTTCCGGTAACCTTCGCAACCTGCTCTCTCTCCACCTTCTGCTCCACCCTGATATGGAAAAGCAGACGGACGGTCTCTTCCTTGATGTTCTGGATCAATTCATCGAACATCTTGTAGCCTCTGGTCTTGTACTCCAC
Source organism: uncultured Lachnospiraceae bacterium (assembly GCA_900554205.1). Classification (GTDB taxonomy): domain Bacteria; phylum Bacillota; class Clostridia; order Lachnospirales; family Lachnospiraceae; genus Acetatifactor. The sequence goes on along the minus strand of USGM01000003.1, from coordinate 22,326 downwards.
AAGCGGATCACGTTGTCCGTATGCCTGCAGACCGATACCCTGACGAAGCTGCTCCATGTCGTCGATATGATCCATCCACTTTCTGTCGATGACCTTCAACAAAATGACGCGCTCCAGCTCTCGTATCGCCTCGGAGTTCGGGAATTCCGCCTCCTTGGTCTCATACATCTTGACAGCCTCTTCCTTCAGCTGCTGCTTCAGGCTGTTCTTTTTCGGCTTCTTCACTCTCTCAGCCGTCACAGGCAGCAGCGGAACCGTCGGGATGAGCAGCGTATTCAGTTCATTGAAATTCCACTCCTCCAGCTCCGCATCCTCGTTGATGCTGATGTCCACACAGTTTTCAACAATATCCGTGATCATCTTATAGATGAAATCTCTCATGCTCTCGCCATTTAAGACACGACGGCGCTCTTCATAGATAATCTCCCTCTGCTCACTCATGACGCGGTCATATTCCAGCAGGTTCTTACGGATACCGAAGTTATTGCTCTCGATCTTCTTCTGGGCGCTCTCGATTGCATTCGTCAGCGCCTTATGCTCGATTTCCTGTCCCTCCGGGATTCCCATTGCATTGAACATACCGATCAGCCGCTCAGAGCCGAACAGTCTCATCAGATCATCCTGTAGGGAAATATAGAACTTCGATTCACCGGGGTCTCCCTGACGACCGGAACGACCTCTCAGCTGGTTATCAATACGTCTCGACTCGTGTCTCTCCGTACCGATAATCTTAAGACCGCCCGCCGCTCTCGCCTCCTCGTCGAGCTTGATGTCCGTACCACGGCCTGCCATGTTTGTCGCAATCGTCACAGCGCCGTGCACACCTGCATCCGCAACGATCTCCGCCTCCAGCTCATGGAACTTTGCGTTCAGCACCTTATGCTGGATGCCTCTGCGCTGGAGCATACGGCTCAGCTCCTCACTCGCCTCGATCGTAATCGTGCCGACCAGAACGGGCTGTCCCTTTGCATGCGCCTCCTCGACAGCGTTGACGATGGCATGCAGCTTCTCCTGCTTCGTCTTATATACCGCATCCTGAAGATCCTTACGGATGACAGGACGGTTCGTGGGAATGACAACAACATCCATTCCGTAAATCTCGCGGAACTCCTTCTCCTCCGTCAGCGCCGTACCCGTCATACCGCACTTCTTCTCAAAGAGATTAAAGAAATTCTGGAACGTGATGGAAGCAAGCGTCTTGCTCTCTCTCTTTACCTTTACATGCTCTTTTGCCTCGATCGCCTGATGCAGACCGTCGGAATAACGGCGTCCCGGCATAATACGTCCGGTAAACTCGTCGACAATCAGAACCTCATCATCCTTGACCACATAGTCCTGATCGCGGAACATCAGGTTGTGCGCGCGAAGCGCCAGAATGATGTTGTGCTGTATCTCCAGATTCTCGGGATCGGCAAAGTTATCAATATGGAAGAAATCCTCGACCTTCTTCACACCGGCTTCGGTCAGGTTGATTACCTTATCCTTCTCATTTACGATAAAGTCACCATTCTCCTCCTGAACCACGCCCATGATGGCATCCATCTTCGTCAGCTGCTGTACATCGTCGCCGCGCTTCATGCGCCTTGCAAGCAGATCACACATCTCATACAGCGCCGTAGACTTTCCGCTCTGACCCGAAATGATCAGCGGTGTTCTCGCCTCATCGATCAATACCGAGTCCACCTCGTCGATGATACAGAAATGCAGGTCTCTCAGCACCAGCTGCTCCTTGTAGATTACCATGTTGTCGCGCAGGTAATCAAAGCCGAGCTCATTGTTTGTCACATAAGTAATATCACAGCCATATGCCTTCTGACGCTCCTCGCTGGTCATGCTGTTCAGCACGACTCCGACAGACAAGCCCAGAAATTCATGTACCTGTCCCATCCACTCAGCGTCACGCTTTGCCAGATAATCGTTAACCGTTACAATATGAACGCCCTTGCCCTCCAGCGCATTCAGATAAGCCGGGGCGGTAGATACCAGCGTTTTTCCTTCACCGGTACGCATCTCGGCGATACGTCCCTGATGCAGAATGATTCCGCCGATCAGCTGTACACGGTAATGCTCCATGTTCAGGACACGGCGCGCGGCCTCTCTCACCGTTGCAAACGCTTCCGGCAGCAGATCGTCCAGTGTCTCTCCCTCTCCAAGTCTCTTTTTGTATTCCGCCGTCTTCCCCCGCAGTTCCTCATCAGACAGCGCCTGCATCGTAGGGCGAAGCTCCTCGATTTTATCTACCAGAGGCATGATTCTCTTCAATTCTCTGTCACTGTGTGTACCGAATATCTTGTCAATAACCTTCACGACAATAGCCATACCTTTCCGTCGTCCGCGAGTATTGCTGCTCTCATCAGACACCTTGTTTATAAACCATATTGTCCATTGTAACAGAATTTGCAGCCAGATTCAACATAAAGCTGTCGGCATAGAATTAACAATTTGTAAATTTCCTGTTAAAGTTTGACTTTCCCATGGGAAAATATTATAATTTTATCATTAAAATGAACCCCATTCCTGAAGTTTCAGGCACAAGGTTTATGGGTTACTGAAAGGCATGAAGCTTAACATGAAAAGATTATCCACAATGCAGCTGGTTCCCGGGATGATAACCGGAGCCGATATTCTGGATATGGACGGACAGCTGATCCTCGCAAAGGGAACGGAGCTGACTGACCGTCTGATCACAAAACTTGATATGTATGGCATTCTGACCGTCTCTATCACAGACAGCGTTCCTCTTCCAGAGACCCATGAGATTATCTCTGCCCCGAGGGAGCCCTCCTACTCTGCGCGCATCCGTAATTCTCCGGCTTTTCAGCAGTTCCGACAGGAATACGAACTGAACCTCGCCTCATTTAAGCAGGTGATGAATAGCGTTGTAGAGAAGAATATGCCCCTTGACATCGAGGAACTGCTGACGCAGACATTGAATATCACGGCTCTTGGCGAGAATACGAACGGTATTCTCTCAATGCTCCACAATATGCGGGAATATGACGATTCCACCTATGCCCACTGCATTAACGTAGCCCTGCTCTGCAACATTTTTGCGACATGGCTGCGCTTCGACAAACGCCAGATTCAGCTGGCAACCGGCTGTGGACTGCTGCACGATGTCGGCAAGCTGCATATCCCGCACCATATTCTGACAAAGCCCTGCCATCTGACCGAGAATGAGTACAGCGAAATCCAAAAGCATCCGGTCATCGGCTATCGTCTGCTGAAAAAGGCCGGGGCAAGTATCCACATCCAGAATGCCGCCCTGATGCACCATGAGCGCATGGACGGTTCCGGCTATCCTCTGCATTGTCAAAGCTCTCAGATTGACAAATACGCCCGCATTGTGGCGATTGCGGATGTGTACGATGCCATGACAGCCACAAGAGTCTACCGTGGTCCAATGTGCCCCTTCCGGGTCATAGAGCTTTTTGAATCAGAGGGCTTCCGCAAATATGACGTGGAATACCTGCTGGTCATTCTCGAAAATATCGTGAACACCTACATTCAGAACCGCTGCCGCCTTTCTGACGGCAGAGAAGGCGACATCATTTATATCAACAAATTCAACCTTTCGCGCCCCATCGTCCAGTGCGGCACCCAGTACATCGACCTGTCCGAATGCCCGCACCTGACCGTGGAGACGCTGTTGTAAGATAAGGAGCCCTTGTGCCATGAGCAACGCCCCCCTCCACCTTTATGTCAATATCCCCGGTCACCCCCCGTGCTTCGCCACGGTCACTGCCGCGCTGGACAGCATACAGCCTGCCGCGGAGCAGGAGAAAAAATACCCTGCCCCCGTCTCAGACCTTCCGCCTGCCATCCTCCATATCGGCAGCGGCACCTACCGGGAAAAAATCGTCATCACACGCCCTAACCTGACCCTGCGCGGCGAAGGAAACACTCCGTCAGACGTAACCCTTGTCTGGGGTGATGCCGCCTTCGACGAGATGCCGGAGGGCGACCAACGCGGAACCTTCCGCACCGCCACGGTCAGAATCGACACCCATGACTTCGCAGCCGAAAACCTGACGATACAAAACGATGCCGGTTACGGTCACACGGTCGGTCAGGCGCTGGCTCTCTATGCCGACGGCGACCGCATCTATCTCGAAAACTGCCGTCTGATCGGCAGTCAGGACACTCTCTTCGCCGCTCCTCTTCCATTAAAAGAAGCAAAACCGGGCGGCTTTAAAGGTCCCGGCGAAAACAGGCCGCGCATTCCCGGCCGCCATTGCTACCGTAACTGCCTCATACAGGGTGACGTCGATTTCATCTTCGGCGGTGCGACCGCATGGTTTGAAAACTGCACCCTCTTCTCCAAACTGCCCGGCGATAGGAAACCGCCGGAAAGTCCTGACGACGCTGTGATCTACGGCTATATCACCGCTGCCTCCACACCGGAGAACCAGCCCTTCGGTTTCTGTTTTCTGAACTGTAAACTCACCGGTGACTGCCCCGCCGGCACGGTCATGCTCGGCCGTCCATGGCGCGAGTGGGCAAAGACCGTCTACCTGAACTGCGAGCTCGGCGCGCACATTCATCCTGCAGGCTGGGCAGACTGGGAAAAGCCGCATGAACATTTTTACTATGCGGAGTATCATTCCTACGGCCCCGGTGCCGCCCCAACGTCCCGCGCTTCCTTCTCAAGACAGCTTACCGATGACGAAGCCGCTAAATATACCATAGAAAATGTGTTAAACGGCTGGAAGCCGGGAACATAGTCTACCCGCAGCTTTCCCTGTACGCCATCTCCCAGTACCGCTCGGGTATATCCGGCCAATTGCATTCCCCGACCGCCTCCCGGCACAGCTCCATCGCCCTGAACAGCACATTAGAATGCCCATAATCCGCGGACGCATAACGCCCCCTTGCAGCCAGCTGCATTTCCGTCACCTTGCACCAGTACGGCGCTCTCTCCATCAGCCCCGAAACGGAAATCTCCCTGATCACCCGCTCCCTGTCATAGTCGAGACTGATAAATTCCTCTCTCCATGTCCTTGTTTCCTCATCCCCATGCAGGATCAGAAACTGCGCCTTGCCCTGTCCTCCGATGGAAAGTCCGACCGATCCGGGATTCAACAACAGCTTTCCCTTATACTCCTGCTTTCCCTGACGGTGCGTATGTCCGCACAGGATCAGTCCCACCTCCGTAGTTTCCAGAAGGCTTTCCACCCGCTCACTGCCCGGCGTAAGCGCCTCCGATACCTTATCCGGTGAACCGTGGCAGAGCTGCAGCGTCGGCATCGCCCCGTACTGCAGTTTCATGGCGATCGGCATTTCCCCGAAAAAGTCCAGCTCCCGCCTCGTCAGCCGATGGTAGGCATAATAAAGTGCTCCTGTCGTCGAGTCATATTCCCGCCAGCCACACTCCCCGCCCTTCGCGTAGCTGAGCCAGTAATCCTCCTTATTCCCGCGGATAAAGGTACAGTCATATTCCTCCCTGTACTCCTTCAGCAGCTCCATGGTTCTCTCCGGGTAAGCCATCTCCCCGATATAGTCCCCCAGAAACAGGAATTTCCTGATTCCCCTCTTCAGTGCAAACCGCATACAGGTCTCAAGCGCGACATAATTGCTGTGAATGTCTGCAAGTACAGCTATTTCCATATTCCCCTCCTTCCCGTCCGCCGCAGCGTCCGATCGTTCTTGCAGACCATATTATAAGAAAAGTTTTAAGATTGCACGCGCCGCTTTCTTAAGAATGTCTTATGGAATCCGAAAAATAACCTTGTTCCGTCCTCCGTTATCCACTATAATATTCTTATCTTTAGCTTATTAAAAAACCAATAGGAGGGGAACTATGTACTATAACGATAAAATCTGGATCGGAGAATCCGACGGCAAAAAAATCTGCATTCTGCCGAATATGGCAAACCGCCACGGTCTGATCGCCGGTGCTACCGGAACCGGTAAAACGATTACATTAAAGGTTCTGGCTGAGTCCTTCAGCGATGCCGGCGTGCCGGTCTTTCTCGCGGACGTCAAGGGCGATCTTGCGGGCATGTGCCGCCCCGGAAAAGACAGCGAGGATATGCAGAAGCGCATCGCCTCATTCGGTCTCGCCCAGTGCGGTTTTTCCTACCAGTCCTACCCCAGCGTCTTCTGGGATGTCTACGGCAGAATGGGAATCCCGCTGCGCACAACCATCTCCGAAATGGGGCCTCTGCTCCTCGGCAGACTGATGAACCTCACCCCGGCGCAGACCGATGTGCTCAACGTCACCTTTAAAATCGCGGATGACAACAATCTGCTGCTGATCGATACAAAGGATCTGAAATCCATGCTCCAGTACATCGGCGAAAACGCTGCCGATTTCAGCAACGATTACGGACATATCGCCAAGGCGAGCGCGACAACCATCATCCGCCATATCGTCGCTCTGGAGGCACAGGGTGCGCAGGAATTTTTCACAGAACCCGCCTTGAACATTGCGGACTGGTTCACCACCGGAGCAGGCGGCAAAGGTGCCATCAATATTCTGGACTGCCGCGAGCTGGTAAACGATCCGACCATGTACTCACTCTTCCTGCTTTGGATGCTGGCAGAGCTTTTCGAGACGCTGCCGGAGGTCGGTGATCCCGCAAAGCCCCGCATGGTATTCTTCTTCGACGAGGCGCACCTGCTCTTCAACAATGTCTCCAAGGCATTACAGGAAAAGATCGAGCAGATCGTCAAGCTGATCCGCTCCCGCGGTGTCGGCATTTATTTCATTACACAGGCACCCAAGGACATTCCCGACGGCGTCCTCAGCCAGCTCGGCAATAAGATCCAGCATGCGCTGAGAGCCTACACCCCCGCCGACGAGAAGGCAATCAAGGCGGCTGCCGCGTCCTTCCGCACTAACCCGGCATTCGATACCAAGACCGTGCTGTCCGAGCTCGGAACCGGCGAGGCATTAGTCTCCGTGCTGGACGAAGCCGGAATCCCCACCGTGGTAAAGCGCTGTAAAATCCTGCCCCCGCAGAGTCTCATGGGGCCAATCTCCGACGGGGAGAAAAAGCAGGAGGTGCTGATGAGCAATCTTTACCTGAAATATAAGGATGCCCACGATCCCGACAGCGCCTATGAATTTCTGCAAAGGAAAAATCTGGAGGATGAAGCCGCGTTGGAACAGCAGAAGAAAGCCGTTGCCGACGAGAAGGCGGCTGCAAAAGAAAAAGCGGCTGCCGAAAAAGCCGCTTTGCGTGAAAAGGCAAAGAAAGACCGGAAAATCAAATCCGGCATGAAGAGCGTTGCAAACAGCGCCGCGGGAACCATCGGGCGCGAGGTCGGAAACACCATCGGAAAATCCCTCGGCGGCTCCTTCGGCAAGAAGCTTGGCGGAAACGTAGGCGCCCAGCTCGGCAGAAGCATCCTCGGCACACTGTTTAAATAATGCACTGTAGAATATTCTCAATCCTGACCACTGTTCCATCCATAAAGGAAATTATACGGGCATACTCGTCGATTTTCTTCACCCTTCCCGTCAATGTCACATACGCGCCGCCATCCCTACGCGCGTCCTTCTGAAAATAGGTTACGGTAATTTCAGGGTGTGCTTCACCGCACTCCCTGATCTGCCGCAATTTCTCGTCCAGCTCTTCTCTGGCGTTCTCATCCAGCTCAATCTGCTCCTCCGTCAGCCGGGCGCTCTCATCGATCGCGTCCTCATACCCCGTCAGCGCAGCAAAAGGGGAAAACTGTGCCGCACGGTCTGCCAGAGCCATCTGCGGATGACTGGCGGAGACATGGTGCGGCAGCGCAATAATGTCCTCATATTCAGATATTCCGGCTTCCTTCATGCCTTATGCCCTCCGATCTGGTTGTTGCGCTCAATCGTCGTCGCACCCTCCTGCAGATTCGTACCCTTCAGAATAGCATTCTTCCCGTACTTCTTCTTCACTTCCAGCATAGCCTCCTGAAGCCTTCGCTCCTTTTGCAGACGCTTTTCTTCCTCTTCCCTTTCCTTCTCTCTGGCACCGTAGTCTGTGAAAAGCTCCATCTGCTCAAAGCTTTCGGTCTTCTTCGCGTCCGCCTCGTCCGTCAGGTGGTTCGCCGTGACCGTGACCCTGCGCACAAGCAGCCTCGGATCAACATGCTGCTCATACAACTCCATCATGGCATCGACAATAATCTGCGTCGAGCTCGTCGGCATGGGCAGATTCGCCGTTCCCGCCGCATGCTTCGGCACACTTCTGCCATAGCGGTCAACGCTCACCTCGCCCTTATACGCCCTTCTGATCTCTGGCTTTTTCAGGCTGTCCACATCATAGCCGATCAACAGGCAGACTTGATCCGTCACCAGCTTCTTCTCCACGAGATCAAGCACAAGCAGATCTGTCATCTCCCGCACGATAATCTTCGCCTTTCCGAACTCATACGGACATTGCAGCACCTGCCCGGAGCTCATGGAGCTGCTCTCGGGCTTATACGCCTTGATAAGCTCTATCGTCGTCGGCTCCCAGCCCCACGCATGATCGATCAGAAGCTCCGCATTGATCCCGAACATCCGGTACAGAAGTTCCTCGTTGTAATAATCCCGGTCGCTGCCAAGGGAGCATCTGGCAATATCCCCCATGGTAAACAGCCCGACCTCTTCCAGCCGCTTCTGATACCCATGTCCCACACGCCAGAAATCGGTGAGCGGTCTGTGCGCCCAAAGCTGCCTCCGATAGCTCATCTCATCCAGCTCCGCGATACAACAGCCATTCCCGTCCGGCTCCACATGCTTCGCCATGATGTCCATCGCCACCTTGGCAAGATAAAGATTCGTGCCGATCCCGGCGGTTGCCGTGATACCGGTCTCCGCGAGAACCTCCTCCGCCATTTTTGCCGCAAGCTGTCTCGCCGTCATTCCATAGGTGTCAAGATACTGCGTCACATCCATAAACACCTCGTCGATGGAATAGACATGAATGTCCTCCGGCGCAATATACCGAAGATAGATCTTGTAGATCTGCGTGCTCACCTGCATATAAAACGCCATTCTCGGCGGCGCGGTGATATAGCCCACCTCCAGCTCCGGGTGACAGGCAAGCTCCGGTGCCTGATCCGACGAGCCCGTGAATCTCCCGCCCGGTGCATGAAGCCTCCTGCCCGCATTCACCTCACGAACCTTCTGCACCACCTCAAACAGCCTCGCCCTGCCGGGAATACCATATGCCTTCAGTGACGGCGAAACTGCCAGACAGATCGTCTTCTCCGTGCGCGAGCGGTCAGCCACGACCAGATTTGTTGTCAGCGGGTCTAATCCCCTCGCCCTGCACTCCACGGAGGCATAGAAGGATTTCAGATCGATGGCAATATAAATGCGCTGCTTAAATTTCTGCATATCTCTGTAAAATAAAGTTCTTCGCCGCCTGATTATTCTCCGGCTTTGTGTCCTCCAGCGTCGCGTGGATAAACGGTTTTCTCGCCTTCATGAACTTTAAGATCTCCGTGTAATCCATCTCTCCCATGCCGCAGCCCGCCGCAATCATTTTTCCGTTTTCCACCCTGAAATCCTTCAGGTGAACCATGGCAATGTCCTCTCCCAGAAGCTCAATCGCCTCGCGGAACACCGCCTCTCTGTCACGGTAATTCGCAACATCCAGAAGGTTCACCGGATCAAAAATGATCTGAAGATTCGGCGAAGCAATCTCGTCGAGCACGCGCCGTGCCCGGGCGGGATTACACACAATATGTCTGAAAACAGGCTCGATGGCGAAGACAACTCCCATCTTCTCAGCATAGGCAACGATGGGCCTGAGTCTCTCGATAAAGAGCTGCAAAGCCTCCTCCGTCCCGCATTCCGGCGTAAAGGCATACGCTGTATTCGGCGCTCCCGTCTCCGTCCCGACCACGCCGCAGCCCAGCCACGACGCGAAGCGGATGTGCGCCATATAGCGGTGTATCGTTTTTTCCAGCTCCTTCTCATCCGGCGTTGCGAGATTCAGGTAACAGCCCAGCACCGCAATATCCACATGATTCCGCGCAAACACATCCCGGATATACATGGCAAGTCCCGGCGTCAGCGCCCCATCCGTCGTCGGAAATTCCGTGATGAACTTGGAGAGCGCAAGATGCCCGCAGGCAAACCCCGCCTCATGCACCCTCGCCACTCTCTCCTCAAAAGGAAACTTCTCCATATCATGTAACCTGATCCCCAACTGCATTGTCTCCACCAAACCTTTCCGTTATTTCTGTATCTTGGAGCTGTCCTCTACCCTATCTACTCCGATCAGCTCATAAGCCTCGCCGTCCTGTCCCCCGATCGTGACATGATCCAGCACAAGTCTGGCAACGTTCCGGGCAAAAATGCCCTTTCTGCTGCACTTCGGCACACCCTCCGACATGGCAGGGACGTCACACTTCGGCTCTGCCGCGTAGCTGACCGAGATGTTCCGCATCACAATCTCCTCTATCTTCTGCTCCGGCAGTCCGTCAAAGAAGGCTGCCGCCACATGACAGTTCGTACACTTCATATTTTCAAATACCAGCTTCTTGATCGAGGGCGTCCTTTCATCCACCGGATAGGGCTCCCTGGACTGCACATAAGGCGTCTTCCCATCGGGATCGCAGAAATAGAACGCATTGACAACGAGCGGCGTCATGACATGATCCAGCTCAAGGTTCCGGAAGGTAATGTTGCTTAAAACAGCATCCTTTCCGCGCCCGCGCCTCGTCTTGATCCTGAGACCTCTGTCCGTATGACTGAAAATACAGTCCTCCACCGTGAGGTTCAGGATCCCGCCCGCCATCTCGCTTCCGAGCGTCACCGCGCCGTGTCCGTTTTCCATCAAACACTGGCGGATCATGATATTCTCCGACGGGGTCTTATAGGTCTTTCCCATATAAATCTTGCCGCTCTTTACCGCGATGCAGTCGTCTCCCAGCGAGAAACGCACCCCTAGGATCTCAACATTCCTGCAGGACTCCGGGTCGCAACCGTCCGTGTTGGGCGAATCCGCGGGATTCTGGATATTCAGTCCGATGAAATACAGATTATTGCTGAAATACGGATGCAGCGTCCACGCCGGCGAGTTGCAGCAGGTCACGCCCTGCAAGGTGATGTTTCTGCAATGATTAATAAAGAACAGCCTCGGGCGGAATGCCTCCTTATAGCCCTTGGGATTCTTCCACCAGTCCTCGCGTGAAGCATTTCCGTTGATCGTTCCCTCGCCGTAGATCACGACATCCTCCACATCAATGCCGCAGATTATGCCGCTATACGAAGGCAGTGGATTTCCCTCCCAGCTGCCCAGATTATACTGATCCTTCTCGTCATAGCTCTCAATCAGCCCGGGCAGCACCGGAAAACGCTCCTTCTCCGTGAATGCCCGAAGCTCAGCGCCCTTGGCGAGCTCTATTTTCGTGTGGCTCTTCAGGAACAGACTTGTAATCCTATACACCCCCGCCGGAATCAGCACGCGGCTGTCTTCCGGACATGCAAGAACCGCCGCCTGGATAAACGGCGTATCATCCTGAATGCCATCTCCCTTTGCCCCGAAACGCCGGACATCCAGCGTCACAAACTCATAATCCGTATGGAAGAAAAGCTCTCCGCATTTTTCTTCTCCGTCAAGGATTTCCACCAGATAATCCGTGTCCGGCCGCAGCCCGTAGAGCGACGTGATCGTCCTCTCTGTCACAGGCTCCTCAATCCCATTAACCGTAACACGATAGGGCTTCTTTGTAAAGTATTTCCCGCCGTCCGCAATTTCAATCACTGCGCTGCGCGCCGTCTTGCAGACAAGGCTTAAGGCTCCCGCCGCGCGCTTTCCTTCCGCAGCCTTCTCTTCCACCCTTCGCCGTTCATACTTCTCGCCCTGCAGAATATGAAGCTCCGCCGCGTGCGCCACAAGCTGCCACAGCGTTTCCTCGTCCGCCTCCTGCACAGCTTCCGCCCCGGCGACGGCAAAGCTCCCGCTCTCCCTGTATCTGGCGTACATCCCGCCCCACACCTGCTTGAACATATCGGTCAGCCCGCGGTAATACTCGTATACCTGCGGACTGATATTGTCTATCGTCCCGAGCAGTGCCTTCAGAAAAAGCACCTCATTTTCTAAGCTGTCCCTGTCCTCCAGCTCCCGCCGCAGTATCTGCAGCTGCGCCAGAATGTCCGGGTAACCCGCCTTCTTGTTATATTCTGTCTCAAATGCAGCATAGGCAGGGTAAATATACCCTGCCGCCTTAAATACATTTTCGTCCAGTTGCTGAATTTCAAACAGACCGTCCGCCCTCCTCGGCAGCTTCCCGATCTGCTCACCCTGTAACTGTTCCATTCTTTTATCCTCTCACCTTTTCTTTACAGCGTCACACCCTGCTTAAAGATCGCCATATCGTGGAAGCCCGCCTCCTCGCTGCAAACCTTTCTTCCGGAGGCCACCTCGACAACATACGCAAACAGCTTCGCCGTCTCCTCCTCCATCGACTGATCTTCAACCAGCACACCAGCATTGAAATCAATCCAGTTCTTCTTCCTGCCTGCCAACGTGGAATTTGTTGCAATCTTGACCGTCGGTACCGGAGACGCAAAGGGCGTCCCTCTGCCCGTCGTAAACAGGACAATCTGTGCCCCTGCCGCCGCCAGTGCCGTCGCCGCCACAAGGTCGTTGCCCGGCGCGCTGAGAAGATTCAGTCCCGCCGTCTTCACCGTTTCTCCATAGCGGAGCACGCCCTTCACCTTCGCGCTGCCCGACTTCTGGGTACAGCCGAGCGACTTATCCTCCAGCGTCGAGATTCCCCCCTTCTTATTTCCGGGGGACGGATTCTCATAGATCGTCTGGTTATGACTCTTGAAATAATTCTTAAAATCGTTAATCAGCTCCACGGTCTTGTCAAACAGCTCCCTGTCGGCACACCGGTTCATCAGAATCGTCTCCGCGCCGAACATTTCGGGCACCTCCGTCAGGATTGTCGTTCCGCCTTTGGAGATCAGCGTATCCGAGAATCTGCCGACAAGAGGATTTGCCGTGATGCCGGAAAGCCCGTCGCTGCCGCCGCACTTCATGCCGATGACAAGTCTGCTGACGCTGACCGGCTCCCTCTCGAAACCGGAAGCGTACTCAATCAGCTCCTTCACCACCTCAACCGCCTCTGCGATCTCGTCCTCGCATTCCTGTGCCACCAGAAACCGCACTCTGTTTTCATCATAGTCCCCGATATAGTTCTTCAGGACATCAATATTGCTGTTCTCACAGCCCAGTCCCAGCACGAGTACCCCACCGGCATTCGGATGATTGATCAGATCCGCAAGAATCTGCCTTGTATGCTCCTGATCGTCTCCCATCTGGGAGCAGCCATAGGGATGCGGGAAGGCAATGACTTCCTCCACCGTACCCTTCACAAAGCGGTTTGCCTGTCTGGCAATGGCGGTTGCCACATTGTTCACGCAGCCAACCGTCGGAACGATCCAGATTTCATTGCGGACACCCACCTTGCCATCCGGACGCTCGAAGCCCATGAACGTCACATCCTCCGTGCGCTTCTCCTCGACCTCCACCGGCTCATACTGATATTCCAGCAGATCGCCGAGCGCCGTCTTCAGATTGTGGGTGTGTACCCATGCACCGGCACGGATATCCTCTTTCGCATTGCCAATCCGGTAGCCGTACTTGATTACCTCTGCCCCTGCCGGGATGTCACAGATCGCCATCTTGTGCCCCGCAGGAATCTCCTCCAGGGCCGTGATCTGCCTCTTCTCTCCCTGCACATCCACCGTGATCGTCTCTCCTGCCAGGATCGTTTTCAGTGCGACTACAACCTTATCATTTTCATTAATCTTTAAGAAATCCTGCATAATGCCGCCCTCATGCCGTTCGCCTTGATGTCATCCAGATAAGCCGTAACCGCCTCTGTCAGACCGGGAACCTGGTTCAGATCCTGTCCGTGGAAATCCTCCCTGCCGAGATAAGCCTTCACAAAGCTCTCGGTAGCATCGTTGCAATGGTCACGGAAGAACTCCAGCACTGCCATATCATCCTTAATATCATAAGGCTGCCCGTCGCGGTCTCCCTTTAACACTCCATCCTTTATTTCGGTTCCGTGATAGAATGCCATGAGTGCCGCGATGGAAAAAGTCAGATGCGTGGGGAGCTTTCCGAACTTCTCCACATAGCCCAACAGGCTGGGCAGGCATCTCGCGCGCCATTTAGACACGGAATTCAAGGAGATTGCAAGCAGCGAATGATCCACATAGGGATTGTTAAAGCGGTTGACTACCTCCGCTGCAAACTGCTTCAGCTCCTCCTCGGGAAGTGTCAGTGTCGGAATCACCTCGTCAAAGATCGTTCTGTTCATGAAATTACGAATGTCCGCATCCTCCATGGACTGTCTTACAATGTCATTTCCGCAGAGCCACGACGCAAGGACAAAGGAGGTATGTGCGCCGTTTAAGATACGCACCTTTCTCTGCTTATAGGGATGATGATCCTTTGTAAAGATAACCGGAAGTCCCGCGCCCGAAAGATCGAACTCTCCGCTGATATCCTTCTCGGACTCGATGACCCAGAGGGCGAAGGGCTCGCCTGTCACCATGATATGATCCTCATAGCCCAGCTTCTCCCACTCCTCTTTTTCCGTTGCCCTCGGATAACCCGTGACAATACGGTCTACCAACGTCGAGGTAAAGATACAGGCCTCCTCGACCCACTTCTTAAATTCATCGGAGAGCCCCCAGTTTTCGATCTGCTCCATAACACATTTGCGCAGCATAATTCCATTGTCGTCGATCAGCTCCACCGGCAGCATGACAAGTCCCTTGCTCTTATCGCCGTGGAAGGTCTCGAATCTGTGATATAAAAATTTCGTCAGCTTTCCGGGGAAGGTCTTAGGCGGATTCAGTTCAAAGCGATCCGACGCATCATAGACAATTCCCGCCTCGGTCGTATTGGAGACCACAAATCGAAGCGTGTCGATCTCAGCGAGCCCCATGTATTTTTCATACTCGTTGATGGCATCCACCACGTCCGCAACACTGGTCACAATACGGTTGATAATCTTGCCCTCGCCGTTCACATTTCCTCTGAGGGAAACCGTGTACTGGCAGTCCTGTCTGTGGAAATTATCCAGATTGCCGAACTCGATCGGCTTGATCAGCACAATATCCCCATCAAACTTTCCTTCCTCGTTGGCTATGTCGATCATATAATCCACGAAAGCCCTCAGGAAATTTCCCTCTCCAAACTGGACTACCTTAACTGGTCTGTCTTTCTTGCCAGTCATGTTCCGACTTAATACTTCCATTTTCAAACCTTCTCCCTTCCATCCCTGTATCTTTTCTCAACCCGCACATCTCGGGTGAAAATTTTATGTAAGTGCTTACATTTTCTATTTTACTTCCATTCCATCCTTTCGTCAACACTAAATGTCTTTGTTTTTTGATTACTTCTTGCATTTTATATAAGAAAAAGCTCTCGTCCGTGAAAAATAAAACTTGAAAAAGAAACCCTGTTCAGATATAATTGTAGATGGATTTCATGAAACTACTTACACACGTTTTCTTACAACTTTGCAGAAAGGCTTCACCTATATGACCATCTACGATATTTCCGAAAAAGCCGGGGTATCCATTGCGACGGTATCCCGGGTACTGAATGGCAGTAGCAACGTCAGTGAAAAGACAAAGAAAAAAGTACTGGATGTCATTAACCAGTACGAATACACGCCGAATGCCTTTGCGCGGGGCTTAGGTCTCAACACGATGAAAACCATCGGCATCATGTGCGCCGACAGTTCTGACCTGTATCTTGCAAAAGCGATTTATTACATAGAGCAGAAGCTGCGGTCAAACGGCTACGACAGTATTCTCTGCTGTACCGGCTACGAGCTGGATGCCAAGGTTGCCGCCATGAATCTTCTTATTACAAAGAAGGTGGACGGCATCGTCCTCGTCGGTTCCAACTTCATCTATGAGAAGGATGCCGACAATCACTATATCATTGAGGCCGCCGCCCAGATTCCGGTAATGCTGCTCAATGCGGCTCTGGATGCGCCGAATGTCTACAGCATCGTGTCCGATGACTTCAATTCCATGTATGACGCAACGCTACAGATGCTCTCTACCGGCGTTAAGGACATTGTCTATTTCTATAACTCCACCTCCTACAGCGGAAAGAAAAAGCTCGCGGGCTATCGCGCCGCCATGGAGGAAAAGAAGCTGCTGACCGGTGCGAACCTGCTGCAATTCTATCACGGCTCTCACGAGGACATCCCCGCAATGACGGAGCACCTGAAAAAGCTGCACGACAAGGGTCTGCAGTTTCATGGGATCATTGCCGCGGACGACAACCTCGCTCTCGCCGCCGTAAAGTATGCAAAGCTGATGCACTACTCTATTCCAGAAGAATTTTCTATTCTCGGATATAATAACTCCATGCTTGTCAACTGCTGCGACCCCGAACTCACCAGCATTGACAACAAGCTCGAAACGCTCTGCCAGCACCTGATCACGACCCTGATGGGCGTGCTCAGTGGAAACGAAATGCCGAAAAAGACCATCTTTTCCGGCGAGATCATCAAACGAGGAACAACCAAATTCTAATTTTATGATAAGAAATAAGAGGCCGCTTAAGACGGCAGAAAGAAGGTAGAAAATGAAAGCATTTATGGACAAGGATTTTCTGTTGGAGACAGAGACAGCGAAGAAGCTCTTTCACGAATACGCTGCGGAGACACCGGTACTCGACTACCACTGTCACATCAACCCCAGAGAGATTGCGGAGGATCGTCAGTTTGACAACATCACACAGGTCTGGCTCGGCGGCGATCATTACAAGTGGCGCTTCATGCGCTCCTGCGGTGTCGATGAAAAGTACATCACCGGAGATGCCTCGGATTATGAGAAGTTCTGCTGCTGGGCAGAATGTCTCGGCAAGGCAATCGGCAATCCGCTGTTTCACTGGAGCCATCTTGAGCTTCAGCGCTATTTCGGCTATACCGGCGTCCTGAACAAGAATACCGCTGACGAAGTCTGGAAGCTCTGCAATGAAAAGCTGGCGCAGCCGTCCATGAGCGTGCGTAACCTGATCCGTCAGAGCAACGTCACCCTGATCTGCACCACCGATGATCCCGCAGACTCTCTCGAGTGGCACAAGATGATTGCCGGGGACAAGACCTTCGAAGCAAAGGTGCTCCCCGCATGGAGACCGGACAAGGCGATGAACATCGAAAAGCCGGACTATCCTGAATACCTCGACAAGCTCGCCGCAGCCGCAGGACTGTCTGAGATCAACAGCTTCGCCGCTCTGAAGGAAGCCCTGAAAAAGCGTATGGCATTCTTCGCCTCCATGGGCTGCTGCGTGTCCGATCACGCTCTGGAGTACATCATGTACTGCCCCGCTGACGAGGATGAGATCGAGGCCATCTTCTTAAAGAGATTAAACCGCATGGTTCTCACAAAAGAAGAGGAATTAAAGTTCAAGACTGCGTTCATGCTCTTCGTCGGTAAGGAATATCACAAGCTTGACTGGGCAATGCAGCTCCACTACGGCTGCAAGCGTGACAACAATACCCTGATGTACGAAAAGCTCGGCCCGGACACCGGCTACGACTGCATCAACAACTATGCGCCCTCCGCGCAGATGGCGGATTTCCTGAATGCCTTAAACGTCACGGACGAGCTGCCCAGAACGATCCTGTACAGCCTGAATCCCAACGACAACCAGTCGATCGGAACAATTCTCGGCTGCTTCCAGGATTCCACGGCAACTGCTAAAATCCAGCAGGGAAGCGCATGGTGGTTCAACGATCACAAGACCGGAATGATCGACCAGCTGACCTCCCTGGCAAACCTCGGAAACCTCTCCGGCTTTGTCGGGATGCTGACAGACTCCCGGAGCTTCCTCTCCTACACCAGACACGAATACTTCCGCCGCATTCTCTGTAATCTGATCGGCGGCTGGGTAGAAAACGGAGAATTTCCGCAGGACTACGAGACGCTGGGTGAGATCGTGAAGAACATTTCCTATTACAACGCAAGAAACTATTTTAAGTTTGAGGTGTAAATAAGGACAGTAAAACGCCCCGGGTGCAGACCGGGGCGTTTCGTATGAGAGAAAAGTTTTAGAGGAATATTTCATTCCCAAAGAAATATTACATCATAATTGCTTTGGGTTCAAGTGTTTTCTAGTGAAAAAAGTAAAAAAACACTGTTTTTTTGTGTCCGGGCACGTTAAACGCAGTATTTCAGCAGGAAATATACCGAAAAAAGGATGTAAGAGGTTTCAAAGAATATGAGTCAGGGAAAGACAAGAGACATTGACAGAATCATGGTGGAGCGGGGGCGCAGGGGCGATTTTTCTCCCAGGCAGTCCGACCATTACCACAGCTATTACGAAATTTTCTTTTTGCTGTCGGGGAACTGCCGTTTTCTTCTCAACGACAGTGTCTACCCACTCGAGAAGGGAGATTTTGTGCTGATTGCTCCCGGCAGCCTGCATCATGCCCTGTATGACACTGCCGCATGTGAAATTCTCACCATCTATTTCAAAAAGGAATACATCGACTGGAATCTGCTCACGCCCAACGCCTCCGAGGTCTTTCGTTCCTTTATGGGCAGCATTCCCGCGCTCTATCAGGATGCGATTTCCTCCCTCTTAGGCCGTATGCTGTCCGAGGGCACACAAATCGACGAATTTTCGGATCGTTTCATGACCTGTTATCTTCTGGAGCTTCTACTGATGCTGATGCGCCATTCCGTCATGAACGAGGAAGAGCCGGAGCTTCTCAACTCCCGCGACGCCGACATCCTAACCGCGACGAAATACATCTACCGGAATTACAAAAAACCGCTCACCTTAGCGGAAGTATCGGCGCAGGCAGCACTCAGTCCGACCTACTTCAGCAAAAAGTTCAAGCAGATCACTGGAATGAGTTTCAAGGAGTACCTGAACTTTGTGCGTCTCCGACATGCCCAGACGGCACTGCTGACAACCAGCAGCACCATCACGGACATCGCCTTGGAAAACGGTTTTAATGACAGTAATTATTTTAAGGATCTCTTTAAGAAGGTCTACGGCAAATCTCCCAGAGAATACCGCAGGAATCAGAGTTAATACTCCATTACCTTCTCTTCGCCGTTCATGACACGCATAGCGCCCTGCGCCAGAGCCAGCAGCTCATCCTCGCCGGGATATACGGTAACGGGTGCGATCCAGCCTGTTCTCTCTTTCAGAACCTCGCAGACATCCTTGCCGTATGCGATACCGCCTGTCAGGATGATCTGGTCAACCTTGCCGTTCAGCACACAGGCCATGGAGCCGATGTCCTTTGCGACCTGAAGCAGGAATGCCTGTTTTGCCTCCGCAGCCTTCTCGTCGCCCTCGTTCGCACGCTTCGTCACATCACGCATATCGTTCGTTCCGAGGTAAGCGTTGAAGCCTCCCTTGCCGATCAGCTTGCTGTATACTTCCTTCTCTGTATACTTGCCGGAGAAGCACATCTTTACCAGTGCACCGCAGGGCACACCGCCGGCACGCTCCGGTGAAAATGCTCCGTCTCCGTCAAAGGCGCTGAACACATCGACTACTCTGCCGCTCTCATGTGCGCCGACAGATACACCACCGCCCATGTGTACCACGATCAGTCTCAGAGATTCATAAGGCTTTCCAACCTCCTTCGCATATCTCTTCGCAACCGCCTTCTGGTTCAGAGCATGGAAGATACTGCCACGGGGAATCTCCGGCATACCGGAATATCTTGCGATAGGCATCAGCTCGTCCACAACGACCGGATCAACGATGTAAGCGGGAACGCCGATGGAATCAGCGAGCTCTCTTGCAAGGATACCGCCGAGGTTGGACGCATGCTGTCCCTGTACACCCTTCTTCAGATCAGCAAGAAGCTCGTCCGTAACCGCATAGGTTCCTCCGGGAATGGGCTTTAACATACCGCCGCGTCCTACGACAACATTCAGGGAATGAATGTCAAAATTCTTTGATGCGAGAAGATCGGTGATGATCTTCTTTCTGAAATCCTTCTGATCCACGATCGTCTCATACTGGGAAATCTCCTCTGTGGAGTGTCTCAGTGTCTCCTCGAACAGGAGATTCTCGTCCTCAAACACACCGATCTTTGTCGATGTAGAGCCGGGATTGATGATCAAGCTCTTAATTGCCATTACTTTATCCTCCTTAATACATTATTTTGCTTAAGAATTTTTCTTTTTCAGCTCCTCAGCCACAACTGCAGCCAGTGCAATCGAATTTACCTTCGTCTCGAAGGTGTCGGAACGGCTGGTCAGGATAACGGGAACCTTTGTGCCGGTCAGAATACAACCGTTCTTTACGCCGGGCACCATATGTACGATTGCCTTGTAGACAAGGTTTCCTGCGTGGATATCGGGGAAGAGCAGCACATCCGCATCTCCCTGAATCTTTCTGTCGGTCGCTGCCTTATGCTTTGCAGCCTCCGCATCGATCGCCAGATCAAGGGAAAGCGGTCCGTCTACGATGCAGTCCGTGATCTGACCCTCTTCGCACATCTTTGTCAGTTCCGCCGCTTCCACGGTGACAGGCATCTTCGGGTTTACCACCTCGACTGCTGCCAGAGGAGCCACCTTGGGATTCCCGATGCCGCAGGCATTACATACCGGGATCGTATTCTTGATGATATTTACCTTATCCTCCAGTGTCGGATAGGTCATAAACGCAACATCCGTCAGGAACAGAAGTCTGTCGATGCAGGGAATGTCAAATACGCACACATGTGACAGCGGTCCACCGGTTCTCAGTCCGAATTCCTTGTCCAGCACACTCTTCAAGAAGTTCTTGGAGTCAATCAGACCCTTCATGTACATGTCTACTTCGCCGTCATGTGCCAGCTTTACTGCCTTGAGGGATGCCTGAATCATATCCGGCTCGTCAATGATCCTGTAATCGGTCAGATCCATATCCATCGCTGCCGCGATCTCCCTGATCTTAGCCTCATCACCTACCAGAACCGCCTCAGCGATGCCCTGTGCCTTCGCCTCCCTTACAGCCTCCAGCACTGCGGAATCCTGCGCTGCCGCTACGGCGATCTTCTTCATGCTGTAGCTCTTTACCTTTGAGATCACATGTTCAAAACCCTGCTTCATTTGTCGTTGCTTCCTTTCTTCTTCGCTGTCGGAAATCCCCGGCAGACTTTTCTTATCATTTTTTCATGCAGTCCGGCAACACTCACAGACCACATACAATCGTTAAAATAATAACACGCTCACCCGCAAATTGCAAGACTTGAGCCCGCAAGAATGCCCAAGGCAGCCGATAAAATGATAATGAGAATCGGATGCACCTTTTTCAGCGCCAGCACAAACATAAGGATAAAAATAGCGGTGGGAACCAGAAGCCCCGGCATGGAAATGTTTTCCGCGGAAAAATCGTCCGGAAAAAACACCGTTGCACCCGTCGAAAGCAGCGCCGCGCCGATCAGTCCGATCACCGCAGGTTTCAGTCCGGACATACAGCCCTTCACAATCCTGCTGTTCCGGAACCGGTCGAAGCATTTCGCAACGATCAGCACAATGACAAAGGATGGCAGGACGACGCCGAACGTCGCACAGAACGCCCCAAAGATTCCGCCGGCCTCACGCCCGACATAGGTCGCCATGTTGATGCCGACAGGACCCGGCGTCGATTCCGACACAGCCAGCATGTTCATCAGGTCCGTCTGCGAAAACCAGCCCGTGGTCGATCCGATATCCTTAAGGAACGGCAGCGTCGCCATGCCGCCGCCGATGGCAAACAGGCCCGTTTTGAAAAATTCCCAGTATAAGCGAAGATACAAGGTCATTTTGCCGCCCTCCCCTCAAGATTTTTCAGCACGATGCCGGACATCGCCGAGAGCAGCACGAACCACACCGGCGAAACGCTCAGCAGCATATTCCCCAGCAGCACGATAACAAAGATGACCGCCGTGCGCTTATCCACGACCGACTTTTTCAGCAGCTTGAGCACAGCGTTCAGGATGAGCACGCATACACACACCTGAATGCCTGCAAAGGCGTTCTGCACCCAGGCAAGGTGGGCAAAGTTCGTAATGAGTCCCGCCAGGATCGTGATAATGACGAGCGAGGGGAATACCACGCCGAGCGTCGCGGTGATGCCGCCCATCGCGCCTTTTCTCTTCTGCCCGACAAATGTCGCCGTGTTGACGGCGATGATGCCCGGTGTGCACTGACCGATGGCAAAATAGTCCACCAGTTCTTCTTCCGTTGCCCAGTGCTTATTCTGCACCACCTCGCGCTCGAGGATCGGCAGCATCGCCATACCTCCGCCAAAGGTCATCACGCCGATCTTGGCAAAGGTGAGAAACAGTTCCAAAAGTTCCTTCAAAATACTTTCTCCTTATTCCACATAACCGTACAGGCCGCGCACAGAGACTTCGCCA
>USGM01000002.1 GCA_900554205.1 uncultured Lachnospiraceae bacterium | reverse complement strand
TATCGAGGAGGAACCGCCGATCACGATCCGGGAAGGCGGGATGATCAGGGACGGCTTCGATGAGACGATTGATATGCTGCGCAGGGCAAAGCATGACGGCAAGCAGTGGCTTGCGGAGCTGGAGGAACAGGACAGGGAGCGCACGGGCATTAAGAATCTGAAAATCAAGTACAACAAGGTTTTCGGTTATTATTTCGAGGTTACAAATTCTTATAAGGACATGGTGCCGGAGGATTATATCAGAAAGCAGACGCTAGCCAACGCGGAGAGGTATACAACGCCACGGTTGAAGGAGCTTGAGGACACCATTTTAAATGCCGAGGACAAGCTGACAGCGCTGGAGTACGATATGTTCTGCAAGATCAGGGAGTCTATCGCCATGGAGCTTGAGCGCATCCAGCGGACGGCAAAGGCGATCGCAAAGCTGGATGTCTATGCGTCCCTGTCCCTTGTCTCGGAGAGGAACCGTTATGTCCGCCCGAAGCTGAACGAGAAGGGTGTGATCGACATCAAGGACGGAAGGCATCCTGTCGTGGAACAGATGATCTCCAACGATCTGTTTATTGCGAATGACACCTTCCTCGACAACGGCAATCACTGCATCAGCATCATCACGGGCCCGAACATGGCGGGAAAATCGACCTATATGAGACAGACGGCGCTGATCGTTCTCATGGCGCAGATCGGCTGCTTCGTTCCGGCAAAGAGCGCGAACATCGGCATTGTGGACAGGATATTTACCAGAGTCGGCGCTTCGGATGATCTCGCCAGCGGACAGTCTACCTTTATGGTCGAGATGAACGAGGTGGCAAACATTCTGAGGAATGCGACCGCAAACAGCCTGCTGATCCTTGACGAGATCGGGCGGGGAACGTCAACCTTTGACGGACTCAGCATCGCATGGGCGGTGATCGAGCATATCAGCAACCGCAAGCTCCTCGGCGCAAAGACCCTCTTTGCTACGCATTACCACGAGCTGACCGAGCTTGAGGGCAAGATGAACAACGTCAACAATTACTGCATCGCCGTGAAGGAGTGCGGGGACGATATCGTCTTCCTGAGAAAGATCATCAAGGGTGGCGCGGACAAGAGCTACGGCATTCAGGTGGCGAAGCTCGCGGGAGTGCCGGATATGGTCATCGACCGTGCAAAGGAGATTGTCGAGCAGCTGACGGATAATGACATCATAGAGAGAATCCAGAACATCGCCGTGGATGTCAAGGGTGACGGACATGCGAAGAAGCAGCTGAAGCTGGATGAGGTCGATCTGGCGCAGATGTCTCTCTTTGACACCGTGACGGATGAGGACGTGCTGAAGGAGCTGATGGAGGTCGAGGTAAATTCCATGTCGCCGCTGGATGCATTAAACACCCTGTACCGGCTGCAGAATAAGCTGAAGAACCGTTGGCAGGGCGGAAAATAGGGAAGTGATCCCTGGAGGAAATAATGGCAGAAATACATATTCTGAATTCGGAGACAATAGATAAGATTGCGGCGGGCGAGGTTGTAGAGCGCCCGTCGAGCGTTGTGAAGGAGCTTGTGGAGAATGCAATCGATGCCGGAGCCACCGCGATCACGGTGGAGGCGAAGGACGGAGGAATCGAGTTCATCCGGGTCACGGACAACGGCTGCGGCATGGAGAAGGAACAGCTCAGAAAAGCGTTCCTGCGCCATGCAACCAGCAAGATTGAGAGCGCGGAGGATCTGATGAGGATATCCAGCCTTGGGTTCCGTGGGGAAGCGCTGTCGAGTATCGCGGCGGTCTCAAAGGTCGAAGTGATAACGAAGACGCCGGACAGCCTGACCGGCTGCAGGATACAGCTTGAGGGTGCCAGGGAGATCGCCTTTGACGAGGTGGGGGCGCCGGATGGAACGACTTTTATTATGCGGAATCTCTTTTTCAACACACCGGTGCGGCGGAAATTCCTGCGCCAGCCGTCCACAGAGGGAAGCTATATTGCGGATCTGATGGAGCATCTTGCACTCTCCAGACCGGATATTTCCTTTAAGCTGATCCTCGGAAGCCAGATGAAATTCCATACGTCCGGCAACGGCGATCTCAGGGAAGTCATCTACCGCATCTACGGAAGGGACGTTGCAAACGAGCTTGTGCCGATCCAGTCGGAACAGGACGGCATCAGGATTGCCGGATACCTTGGAAAGCCCGTGCAGGTGCGCTCTAACCGCAATTTTGAAATTTATTTTATCAATGGAAGATTTATTCGGAGCAATATTGTGGCGCGCGCGGTCGAGGAGGGCTATAAAGAGTACCTGATGCAGCACAAATTTCCGCTGTGCGTGCTGCATATCACGATGGATACGGAGCGGGTGGATGTCAATGTACATCCGACGAAGATGGATGTGCGCTTTACAAATGCCATGAGCTTCAGCGCCTTTCTCTGCGGTGCGGTCAAATACGCACTGATGACAAAGGAGATGATTCCCGATGCGCTGCTGACGACAGAGAGGGAACAGCAGGCGGCGAGGAAGGAAGAGCAGCTGCAGCGGGAAAAGGTGAAGACGCCGGAGCCTTTTGAACAGAGGCGGAGCGATAGTTACCGCGTCATGGAGGAAATGAAATACGAGGCGGAACGCCCTAAAATGCAGGAATTTATTCATAATCCTGTCTGGACGAGGGTAAAGGGCGAGGATACTGCACCCAAAATGCAGGAAAAACAGTCAGAACAGCAGAAAACACCGGAGCTGCCGAAGCAGCCGGAACAGGCATTGAAGACTGAACCACCGGTACAGGAGCGGGAGTCCGATCAGGATTTCTTCACGGAGACGACGGAGCTTCCCGAGGAGCCGCAGACACAGTCCGTGGCGCAGCCGAAGGTGGAGGCAGAGCCGGAAATTGCCGGGAAGCCGACCCAGATGAATCTGTTTGAAGAGAAGCTGCTGACGGCGGACAACCGGAGCCGTTTCCGCATTATCGGTCAGGTGTTCGAGACCTACTGGCTGATTGAGTTTGAAAATAAGCTGCTGATGATCGATCAGCACGCGGCGCACGAAAAGGTGAATTACGAGCGGCTGATGAAGCAGTTTCACGAGAAAAGTGTTGTGTCACAGGCGTTGATGCCGCCGGTGATTGTCAGCCTCTCCGGGCAGGAGGAGAATGTTCTAAAGGAGAATATGGAGGTCTTCGAGAGCCTTGGGTTTGAGGTGGAGTCCTTCGGCGGAAGCGAGTACGCGCTGCGCAGCGTGCCGGTTGATCTCTACGGCTGCGGTGAGAGGGAGATGTTTCTTTCCGTGCTTGACCAGCTTGCGGACGGCGGTAATTTCGGGAGCATCCGTGTCGTGGAGGAAAAGATTGCCTCAATGTCCTGCAAGGCGGCGGTGAAGGGGAATAATGTGCTGAGCTTTGCCGAGGCGGAGACGTTGATTGATGAACTGCTGACGCTGGATAATCCTTATAACTGTCCGCACGGGAGGCCGACGATTATTGCTATGTCGAAGTCGGAGATGGACAGGAAGTTTAAGCGGATAGTGACGTAAGCAGAGGGAGGAGGGCGCGGTTGCATGAAGCCGATGATTATATTGACGGGGCCGACGGCGGTCGGGAAGACGAAGCTTTCTATTGAATTGGCGAAGGCAGTCGGCGGCGAGATTATTTCTGCGGATTCGATGCAGGTCTACCGGCACATGGACATCGGTTCCGCAAAGATCAGACCGGAGGAAATGCAGGGTGTGCCTCACCATCTGATCGACATTCTGGAGCCGTGGGAGGAGTTTAATGTCGTTCTCTTTAAGAAGCTCTGTGAGGAGTGTCTTGAGGGAATTTATGAAAGGGGACATATTCCTATTGTGACGGGAGGAACCGGCTTCTACATTCAGGCATTGCTTAAGGATATCGACTTCACGCAGAATGAGGAGGACAGGGAATACCGGGACGGGCTGGAGCGGCTTGCGGCAGAGAAGGGAGCGGAACAGCTTCATGCGATGCTGAGGGAGGTCGATCCCGCGTCGGCGGAGGCGATTCACGCAAACAATATCAAGCGGACGATAAGGGCGCTGGAATTTTACCACCAGACAGGGCAGCGCATATCGGATCACAATGAGCAGGAGCGGCAGAAGGGCTCCGCCTACAATTCCTGCTATTTCGTGCTGAACGATGACCGGGAGCGGCTGTACGAGAGGATTGAGCAGCGCATTGATGAGATGCTTGACGAGGGGCTTGTGGAGGAAGTGAAACGGCTCCGGGAGATGGGATGTCAGAGGGGCATGGTTTCGATGCAGGGACTTGGCTACAAGGAGATTCTCGCGTGGCTGGACGGTGAGACGACCTACGAGGAGGCAATCGATATTCTCAAGCGTGACACCAGACACTTTGCAAAGCGCCAGCTCACATGGTTCCGCAGGGAAGAGGAGGTCATCTGGCTCGACAAGCAGGCTTATGGCTATGACGAAGCGGAGATCCTTGAGGAGATGTTGAGGCATCTACGGATAAAAAATATTATTGATTGATGGAATGATAGAGAAACATGAAGGAGAATGGAAGTTTAAAATGAGCAGAGTAAGTGAAATGTATGAGCAGATGGGAATCGGAAAGACGGTATATGCATACGGCGAAGCGGTTCTGGAGAAACTGGATACCCGTCTGCGGGAGATTGATGAGACGGCAGAGTATAACCAGCTGAAGGTCATCAAGGCAATGCAGGACTGCCGGGTGAGCGAGGCGTGTCTGCTCGGGACGACGGGCTACGGCTATAACGACCTCGGGCGGGATACGCTGGAGGAGGTCTATGCGAAGGCATTTCATACGGAGGATGCACTGGTGCGTCCGCAAATCACCTGTGGTACACACGCGCTTGCGCTTGCGCTGATGAGCAATCTGCGCCCCGGTGACGAACTACTTTCTCCGGTTGGCAAGCCCTATGATACGCTGGAGGAGGTCATCGGCATCCGTCCGTCAAGGGGATCGCTGGCAGAGTACGGCATCACCTACCGTCAGGTTGACCTTCTGCCGGACGGCAGTTTTGACTATAAAAATATAAGGAAGGCGATCAACGAACGCACCAGACTTGTGACGATACAGCGGTCAAAGGGCTACCAGACGAGACCGACGCTTTCTGTGGCGAGAATCGGCGAGCTGATTTCCTTTATCAAAGGGATCAAGCCGGAGGTGATCTGCATGGTAGACAACTGCTACGGGGAATTTGTCGAGACACTGGAACCGAGTGATGTCGGGGCGGACATGATCGTCGGCTCCCTGATTAAGAACCCCGGGGGCGGACTTGCACCGATCGGCGGCTATATTGCCGGAAAGAAGGAGGTCGTCGAAAATGCGGCTTACAGATTGACTTCCCCCGGACTCGGCAAGGAGGTCGGCGCCTCGCTCGGCGTGCTCAAGGACTTTTATCAGGGCTTCTTCCTCGCACCGACCGTGACAGCGTCTGCTTTGAAGGGCGCGCTCTTTGCGGCAAATCTCTATGAGCCGTTGGGCTTTGGCGTCGTACCGGATTCGACGGAGAGCCGTCACGACATCATTCAGGCGATCACCTTCGGCACACCGGAGGGCGTCATTGCGTTCTGCCAGGGCATTCAGGCGGCGGCATCCGTTGACAGTCATGTGACGCCGGAGCCGTGGGACATGCCGGGCTATGACGCGCAGGTTATCATGGCGGCGGGGGCCTTTGTGTCCGGCTCCTCTATCGAGCTCTCCGCAGACGGGCCGATCAAGCCTCCCTATGCGGTTTATTTTCAGGGCGGACTTACCTGGCAGCATGCGAAATTCGGCATATTGATGACTCTGCAGTCTCTTCTGGACAAGAAGATTGTGACGGAGGAGCAGCTGGTTTCGATTATGGCAGGGATGAGATAAAGGGCAGAGAACCGTCGAAAAAGATCAAAATTTATTCTTTGATTTTTGTGTACAGGCTGTCAATTTTATGTTAGAATAATGCTTAATGCGGAGTATGGTGTCTCGCACGGGCAGCGGACACGGTACGACAATACGAAAGAAAGATGAGGTCTTGCTTTGAGAAAGGGAAACTGGCTGCCGGTTTTACTGGTGCTTATCGGATTTATGATAGGAGGATTTATCGGTTCGTATTTTCAGGGAACCTTTCTGAATTACGGGCAGTCCTTCGGACTGAGTTCTCCCATCGTGCTTGATCTCGGCTTCTTTGTCCTCACCTTCGGACTGACGATCCATATCACGATCGCAAGCGTGATCGGCGTTGTGCTTGCACTGGTGGTCTATCGGTTTATCCGCTGATGTCAGCGGTTCTTTGAGGGTGGCTTCGCAGCAGTGTCGAAGAAGGTAGAAGGAGACACAGATGCCCAGAAGAAAAGAAAACAGAATACAGGAGTTTCCCTATGAGAGATTTTTGCGGTTCGGGCCGGAGAATCTGACGGAGGCAGAGCTGCTTGCAATCATCATTAGGACAGGCACAAGGGAGAAGAGCGCCACACAGCTTGCGGAGGAGGTACTGCAGCTCGCAAAATATCCGAAGGAAGGGCTTCTCGGCCTGCACGATGTCAGCCTTGAGGAGCTTCAGAGCATCAAGGGAATCGGCGAGGTGAAGGCGGTCAAGTTGAAATGTATCGCGGAGCTTTCGGTGCGTATGAGCGAGGCGAAGGCGGGAGACGGCGTGAAATTCCAGACCTCGGGTCAGGTGGCGGCGTATTTTATGGAGCGGCTGCGGCACCGGAACACGGAGTGCGTCTATATGGCGTGCATGGATATGAAGGGACAGGTAATCCGCGAGAAGAAACTGTCCGAGGGGAGCGTCAAAATGTCCTTAATCTCACCGAGGGAGATTTTTCTTGAGGCGCTGGACGCAAAGGCAGTCAACATTCTGCTTGTACACAATCATCCGAGCGGCGACCCGACCCCGAGCAGATCGGACAGGGAGATAACGGACAATGTCAGGGAAATGGGAGAGAAGCTTGACATTCCGCTTCTGGATCATATCGTGATCGGCGATAACAGGTATTTCAGCTTCCGGGAAGCTGACTGGTTAGAAAATAGAAATTATTAGTTACGGTTAGAAAGGGGTTGTCGTTTTGGCAAACAATGCATTCGGGATTGATCTCGGCACAAACAATATTAAAATCTACAGCAGGAGTGATGACAATGTTCTGATTGAAAAGAACATGATCGCCATCGAAAATAAAAATACGCTTTTTGCGTATGGTAACTCCGCATTTGAAATGTATGAGAAGGCGCCCGGAAATATTCATATTTCCTATCCGCTGTCCAACGGAGTGATCGCTGACATAAAGAATATGGAAACGCTTGTGCGCTATTTTATCAGCGATCTCCAGAAGGGGAACAGCAAGCCGGCGGACTTCTATATCGCTGTGCCGACGGATGTCACGGAGGTGGAGAAGAGAGCGTTTTACGATCTGATTAAGGATGCGGGTGTCAAGGCGCGCAAGATTATGGTTGTCGAGAAGGCGGTTGCCGACGGTCTTGGACTGGACATCGATGTGAAAAATTCACAGGGAGTCCTTGTTGTCAATGTCGGTTACGAGACGACGGAGATCTCCATTCTGTCTCTGGGCGGCATTGTGCTGAGCAGACTGATCAAAACCGGCGGACTGAAGCTGGATGAGGCGATACGTGCCGCTGTCAGAAAGGAATTCAGCCTGATTATCGGCGGGAAGACCGCAGAGACGGTCAAGATTTCCCTGAATGAACTGGAGCAGAGCGGAAACGGCGCCGTTGTCTATGGACGCGACATCGTGACCGGACTTCCGGTTGAGAGAGAAATCCCGACGAAGCTTGTCGATGAATGTCTCGAAGAGCATTTCAACACGATTATAGATAATGTCAAGGTGATTCTTGAGAGGACGCCGCCGGAACTGGCTGCCGATATCTACAGACACGGCATTTATCTTACGGGCGGTGCATCTCAGGTCAGCCATCTGGCGGAGCGGCTTGCGACGGGCACGGGACTGAAGGTGAACGTGGCTGAAAATCCCACTACGAGCGTGGTCATGGGGCTTGCCAAGATCATCAAGGATGACAACTATAAATCCGTAGCTTATGCGATTGAAGGGATGAGTAAATGAGCCCAGTAATAAAAAGAAAAGGGGAGAGATTTACTTTGCCGAGTAAATATCTCCTTTTAATTTTAACAATCCTGTGTACGCTGCTTATGCTGATTACCTTTGGCACGGACGTCTTCAACAGACCGCTCAATTCGGCGGTGGGCTATGTTGTTGTCCCGTTCCAGCAGGGCATCGGCAAGGTCGGAGAATGGCTGTCAAAGCGCTCGGACGAGCTGATCCAGATCCGGAAGCTTCTGGATGAAAATGCGGCGCTCCGGGAACAGGTGGCGGCGCTGACGGAGGAAAACACCCTCCTGCAGCAGGACAAATACGAATTGAATAGTCTCAGGGACCTGATGGATCTGAACGAGCAGTACGGCGAGTACAATAAGGTCGGCGCCCGCATCATCAGCCGTGATTCCGGGAACTGGTACTCCTCCTTTCTGATCGACAAGGGAAGCAATGACGGCTTTGCCGTAAACATGAACGTGATCGCCGGAGGCGGGCTGGTCGGACGGATCACCTCCGTCGGCCCCAACTGGGCAAGAGTTACGTCAATCATCTCCGACAACAGCAACGTCAGCGGAATGACGCTTTCCACTGAGGACAATCTGATCGTGTCCGGCGACCTGAAACTCATGGCGGATAACTGTATCAGCTTCAGCCAGCTTGTTGACAGCAAGAACCTTGTCGCGGAGGGAGATAAGGTCGTCACTTCAAATATCAGTGACATCTACCTTCCGAATATCCTGATCGGCTACATCAGCTCTCTGGATAAGGATGCCAACAACCTGACGAAATCCGGTCTGATTACACCGGCTGTTGACTTTGAACATCTCGGTGAGGTGCTGGTAATCACGGACAGGAAGCAGACCGTGACGGAAGAGTGACAGGAGAGAATATGCTCAGAAAAATTGTAGTGACCTTGTTTATTTTGTTTGGATTTATTCTGCAGTGCAGCGTGTTCGGAAACATTGCCATGGCGGGGATCATCCCGAATCTGATGATTATTCTGACATCCTCCTTCGGCTTTATGAGGGGAGAACGCGAGGGGCTGATCATCGGCTTTTGCTGCGGGCTGCTCAACGATATCTTTTTCGGCAGCTTTTTAGGCTTTTATGCGCTGGTGCTGATGTACATAGGCTTTTTGAACGGCAAATTCAGCAGGATCTTTTATCCCGAGGACATCAAGCTGCCGATCGCGCTGATCGTCACCAGTGATCTGTCCTACGGTGTCATCTGCTATGTACTTTTGTTTATGCTGCGGGGCAAGTTCCAGTTTGCTTACTACTTTTCACATGTAATACTGCCGGAGGCGCTGTACACCATTGTTGTCACGATGTTCCTGTATCCGATCATATTGAAGGTGAATGAGAAGCTGGAAGCAGGAGAGAAAAGGAGAGCTCAGAAATTTGTTTGATGAATTAAAGGATAAGTTAATAGGCTTTGTGACGAGCAGGCTGACGCTTTTTACGCTGGCGTTCCTTGTCCTTGCGGGCATTCTTCTCTACCGCTGTTTTGATTTGCAGATCGTACACGGCGAGGAGTATCTGGAGGACTTCGTCTTACAGACGGAGAAGACGCGGGACATTGCGAGCACGCGGGGAAACATCTATGACCGCAACGGCAATGTGCTGGCGTACAACGAGCTTGCCTACTCGGTCAAGATCGAGGACGTCTTCGAGTCCGGAAGAAAAAAGAATGCGAACCTGAACGAGACCGTCATGACATTGATCCGCATGATCGAAAAAAACGGAGATCATGTCATAACGGATTTTAAGATCATTCTCAATGAGGACAACGAATTTGAATACAGCGTTGAGGGGACAAGCCGTCTGAGATTTATCGCGGATGTCTACGGAAAACGGACGATCGACAAGCTGGATGAAAAGCAGAAAAACGCGACACCGGATGACATTATGGAATATCTGAGCAGAAATTCCACATCCGCCTTTGCAATCGGCGGGTACGCGGACCCGGAGGACACCAAGAGCGAGTTTATCGCGGGAAAAGGCTATACCAAGGCGGACTGGCTGAAGCTGGTGACGATCCGCTATGCCATGAACCTGACCTCCTACCGGAAATATATAGGTACGACTGTCGCAACGGATGTCAGCGAGAGAACGGTTGCCGTCATTATGGAGAACTCGGAGATGCTTCCCGGTGTCACAGTGGTCGAGGACACCGTGCGGAAGTATGTGGACAGCAAATACTTTGCGCACATTCTCGGGTATACCGGAAAAATATCCTCGGACGAGATGACGGAGCTCAATGCGACGGCGGCGGAACAGGGACTCGGCGAGGATGTCTACGGGATTAACGACGTGGTCGGGAAATCAGGAATTGAGGCCTATCTGGAGACGACGCTGCAGGGCATCAAGGGCTATGAGAAGGTTGTCGTTGACAACACGGGAAAGGTGATCTCGATTGAAGAACGCGAGGATGCCAAAGCGGGACAGGATGTCTACCTCACGATCGACATGGAGCTGACGAAGGCGGTGTACAATATTCTGGAGCAGAAGCTCGCCGGCCTTGTCTCGAGCAAGATCATCAACACGAAGGAATACAAGGCGACGGAGACCTCCGGCAGTGCGGACATCAAGATCCCGATCTATGATGTCTACTATGCAATGTTCAACAACTCCATCATCGACATGAAGCATATGGCTTCGGAGGATGCGGGAGAGACGGAGGCGGTCGTTTATCAGGCATATCTCGACTATAAGGAAAAGACCTATGCGAAACTCAGGGCGGAGCTGACGGAGGGAAAGACGCCGTACAATAAGCTGAGCACCGAATATCAGGTGTATGAGAGCAACATTGTCACCCTGCTGAACAGGAGCGGTGTGATTCTCTCAGAGCTTGTGGATGCCACGGATGAGACGCAGATTGCATGGGCAACGGATGAGGTCATCAGCCTGAACGAATACCTGAAATACTGCATCGCCCAGAACTGGATCGATGTCAGCAAACTCGAGCTGGACGATAAATATTCGGATTCCGCGGAGATCTATGACAAGCTGGTCGACTATATCACAGCCATGATCGATAAGAACACGGAATTTCAGAAACGGTTTTACAAGTATATGCTGCTGTCGGATGTCATCAACGGGAAACAGGTGTGCATGATCCTCTGTGAGCAAAGACTTGTTGAGATCCCGCCGGAGGATGAGGCTGCCATCTACGGAGGGAAGCTTACGGCGTATAACTTCATGAAAAACAGGATCGACAATCTGGACATTACCCCGGCACAGCTTGCACTTGATCCGTGTAATGCATCCTGTGTCATCACGGATGTCAACACCGGGGATGTCCTTGCCATGGTTTCCTATCCGGGCTATGACAACAATAAGATGGCGAACTCCATTGATGCGGAATATTATGCGAAGCTGACGACGGACAAGTCCAACCCGCAGTACAATTTCGCAACGCAGTACAAGGCGGCTCCCGGTTCCACCTTCAAGATGGTGACGGCGACGGCGGGGCTGATGGAGAATGTCATTACGCTGAACGGAAAGGTGAACTGTATCGGAACATTTACAGAGATCACCCCTTCGCCGCGCTGCTGGCGAAGAAGCGGACACGGCTATGAGACGGTTACGACGGCAATCAGGGATTCCTGTAACTATTTCTTTTATAATGTCGGCTACCAGCTTTCGACGCGGAGCGGAAGCTATAATGAGACGGAGGGCTTAAACACGCTGTATGAATATGCGGAGATGTTCGGACTTGCGGACAAGTCCGGCGTTGAGATCTCCGAGGCGGTGCCGAATGTCTCCGAGAAGGATCCGGTGCGTTCCGCAATCGGACAGGGCACGAACAGCTTTACGACGGTCGGGCTTGCGAGATATGTCGCGGCGGTGGCAAACGGCGGTACCTGCTATAATCTGACGCTGCTCGACAAGATTACGGATTCGGAGGGAAATCTGATCCGCGAGATCGAGCCGGATGTCAGGAATGTCATCGAGATACCGCAGGACTACTGGAATGCACTGCATTCCGGCATGAGACAGGTTGTGCAGAACAAGTCCTACTTCAACGAGCTTTCCGTCAATGTGGCAGGTAAAACGGGAACAGCGGAGCAGACGAAGTCGCGGCCGAACCACGCATTGTTTGTGTGCTATGCACCCTACGAGGAGCCTGAGATTGCGATGGCGACCAGGATTCCCTTCGGCTATTCCTCGGATTATGCCGCGCAGGTGGCAAGAGATATTATCAAGTATTACTACGGACTTGAGGACGAGGAAGACCTGATTACGGGTGTTGCTGACGCGCCGGACGGCGGTATTTCAAATGAAATGTAGACGGAGTGAGGTTGAATGAAAGATTTAGTACTGATCAAAAGCTTTCCGAACGGGATCGCCCTGCATCTGGATCAGGACGCTCCCTTTGAGAAGCTGCTGGAGGAGATTGCCTATAAATTTTCCGAGGCGAGGGCTTTCTTCGGAAATGCCACAATGGCGCTGTCCCTCGAGGACAGACAGCTGACCGGGGCGGAGGAAGTCAGAATACTTGAGACAATCAGAGAAAACAGTTCGCTCAATGTGGTATGCATTGTCGGGCGGGATGAGGCGACCAATAAGAACTTTATCAAGGCTCTCGCCCACATGGAAAAGAAGTTGTCCGGCGGTGACGACGGCCAGTTCTTTAAGGGGAGCCTGAAAAACAGGGAGGTTCTTGAGACGGAGAACAGCATTATCATACTCGGGGATGTCTATCCCGGATGCGCTGTGATCAGCGCAAAGAGCGTGATTGTTCTGGGAGGTCTCTACGGTGAGGCTTATGCCGGTGAGAACGGACAGCCGGGAGCCTTTGTTGCAGCGCTTGAAATGGAGCCGGAAAGAATTAAAATCGGCGATTTCAAATACAAGATGACTGGCAAACAGTCGAAGTGGGGCATACGCCCTAAGATACAACCGAAAATTGCATATGTGAAAAACGATAAGATAACGTTTGAGGCGCTTACCAAAGATTTGCCGGAGACCTTCTGAGCTGACAAGCGGAAGGAACCGGCTGCGACGACAAAATAAATGGAGGAAGCATAGGATGGAAAATCAATTTTCCCAGCAGGAGCAGAAGGGCTCCGAAGTCATTGTCGTCACTTCAGGTAAAGGCGGTGTGGGTAAGACCACCACATCTGCAAATGTAGGAACAGGTCTTGCAAAGCTCGGGAAAAAGGTATGTCTGATTGACACGGATATCGGACTGCGCAATCTCGATGTTGTTATGGGACTGGAGAACCGGATCGTCTATAATCTGGTGGATGTCGTCGAAGGAAACTGCCGCGTCAAGCAGGCGCTGATCCGCGACAAACGGCACCCGGGACTGTACCTGATGCCTTCCGCACAGACGCGGGACAAGTCGGCGGTGACACCGGGGCAGATGGTGAAGGTGATCGAGCATCTGAAGGAGCAGTTTGACTATATCATTCTGGACTGTCCGGCAGGTATCGAACAGGGCTTCCAGAATGCAATCGCCGGGGCGGACAGAGCGCTCGTCGTGACGACCCCTGAGGTGTCTGCAATCCGCGATGCCGACCGCATCATCGGACTGCTCGAGGCGAACGGCTTCAAGCAGATGGATCTCATCATCAACAGACTGCGCATGGATATGGTGCGGAGAGGCGACATGATGTCTGCGCAGGATGTCGTGGACATTCTGGCAATTCCGCTGATCGGTATCATTCCCGATGACGAGAATGTCGTCATTGCGACCAATCAGGGAGAGCCGCTGGTCGGCGGGGCCAGTCCGGCCGGACAGGCTTATGCAAACGTGGTACAGAGAGTCGAGGGGAAGGAAGTACCCTTCCTCAATTTTGAAAAGGGAATTTCATTCTGGACTAAGGTGACAGGTATCTTTCACAAAATATAGGGAGGAGCATTATGAGACATTTTTTTCGCAGAAAGAGCTCCTGCCAGGTAGCCAAGGACAGACTGAAAATCCTGTTGATCTCCGATCGGGTGAACTGCTCGCCGGAGATGATGGAGCTGATTAAGACGGATATTGCAAAGGTGATATCCAAGTACATGAAGATAGATTCCGAGAATATGGAGATACAGATCAACACGAAGGGAAACAAGGTCGGCAGGGCGGCAAAACCAAGTCTCTGCGCCAATATCCCGATTGTGGACATGCAGGGTACGAAGCTTTTGTAAGCGTCCGTCCGGCAGCTTCGGAATCGTTTTGTTGCAAAAGGCGTAGGTAATATGTTTACAAAATTCAGATTGCGTGATTATGATTTCAAACTGGTATTCATGGTGATAGCGCTGGCGATTGTCGGCGTTATGGCGATCGGGAGCGCCGAGCCTTCCCTGCAGTCCAGACAGCTTGCGGGTGTTGTGGCGGGTTCGGTGCTGATGATTATTATTTCTTTTTTTAATTACAACTGGATATTGAAGCTGAACTGGATCATGTATGTGCTGAATCTTTTACTCCTTCTGGCAGTGAAGCTGTTTGGAGATGACGGCGGCGGAGCGCAGCGCTGGCTGGAGATCGGCGGACTGCGTTTTCAGCCGTCAGAAACTGCTAAAATTTTGTTGATTTTATTCTTTGCACAGTTTATTATGAAATATAAGGAGAAGCTGAATACGGTCAGGATCATAGGCAGCTGTATTGTGCTTGTTGCGGTCCCGTGGTATCTGATCTATAAGCAGCCGGATCTCTCCACCAGCATTGTCGTCATTGCAATTTTCTGCGTGATTATGTTTGCTGGGGGGATCAGCTGGAAGGTCGTCGTCGGTGTCCTTGCCGTTGCGATTCCGGCGGTTGCGCTGATGGTTTCCCTTATGCTGAAGCCGAACAGCGATATTAAGTTTCTGGAGGGCTTCCAGCTCAACCGAATCATGGCATTTGTAAATCCTGATGAATATAAGGATACGCTGGCTTACCAGCAGCTGAATTCGGTTACGGCGATCGCGTCGGGGCAGCTGGACGGAAAAGGCTATAAAAATAATGAAATCACATCTGTCAAAAACGGTAATTTTATCTCGGAGGCGCAGACAGATTTCATTTTTGCCGTAATCGGAGAGGAGTTTGGCTTTAAAGGAAGTGTCCTTGTGATTGTTCTGATGTTTGGAATTTCGCTGGAGTGCGTTTCCGTGGCGAGGCGTTCCAAGGATATTGCGGGAACAATCATAGCGACCGGTGTCGGAGGTCTGATTGCCTTTCAGAGCTTTATCAATATCGGGGTGACAACATTCATTCTCCCGAACACAGGACTTCCGCTTCCGTTTGTAAGCTATGGACTCACATCGTTGATGAGTCTGTTCATGGGGATGGGGTTTGTATTGAATGTCAGGCTTCAAGCTAAAAAAACAAAATAGAGAGAGGGGTATCAGTCATGAATATTGCCTTGATAGCGCACGATTCAAAGAAGAAGCTGATGCAGAATTTCTGTATCGCTTACAGGGGGATTTTAAGTAAGAACGAGCTTTATGCAACCGGTACGACCGGTCGGCTGATCGAGGAAGTCACGAATCTGAACATACATAAGTATCTGGCGGGTCATCTCGGGGGAGAACAGCAGATAGGCGCACAGATCGAGCACAACCAGATCGATCTGGTCATTTTCCTGCGTGATCCGCTGAGCCCGAAGATGCATGAGCCGGATGTCAACAATGTAGTCAGACTCTGTGATATGCACAATATCCCTCTGGCTACGAACCTTGCCAGTGCGGAACTGTTAATCAAGTCCCTTGACAGAGGAGATTTAGAGTGGCGTGAAATGTACAAATAGAAAACGAATTGCGGCTGTGCTCAGTCTGCTGACCGCGATGGCTGTTTCCTTCAGCGGCTGCGGTAGCCTGAGCTATGATATGGCATACAGTGCAAACTCGGACACCAGCAGCTTTAATGTTGTGTACGGACAGGACATGGGAACGGCGGTGCCTTTTGCCTCTGACCTTTGTGTTGTCACGGGGGATGTCTCTGAGGGAACCGATGCCGATCTGTCGAAGGCGACGGCAGCTGTACTTTTTTCCATAAGTGATAACGGGGTAATCTACTCCAAGAATGCGCATGAGACCCTGAATCCGGCAAGCCTGACAAAGGTCATGACGGCTCTTGTCGCGCTCAAATACGGAAGCCTGAATCAGGTGCTGACGGCGAGCTCTGCCGTGAACATCACAGAGTCGGGAGCGCAGCTCTGCGGTCTGAAGGTGGGTGACACCATGACGATGGATCAGGCGTTGAGAATATTGCTGTTGTATTCCGCGAACGATGTCGCAATGATGATTGCGGAAGGAGTCGGGGGATCTGTGGACCGCTTTGTGGAGATGATGAACGAGGAGGCAATGCTTCTCGGGGCGACGAACACGCATTTTGCAAATCCGCATGGATTGACGGATGCAAACCACTATACGACAGCCTACGACCTGTATCTGATCTTCAATCAGGCGATCAAGTATGAGACCTTCAGCGAGATCATCCAGATGACGGGCTATCAGACGGTCTATTATGATAAGGACGGCAAGGAGAAGCAGTTCGACAAGTCCACGACAAATCTGTTCCTGCGTGCGGATTACAGCTATACGGCACCACCGAACGTCACGGTCATCGGCGGAAAAACCGGTACGACGAGTGCAGCCGGGCACTGTCTGATGCTGCTTGCCAGAGATGTGGGAGGCTCTCCTTATATTGCTGTTGTCATGGGTGTTCCGTCCACGGATGAGCTCTATACCGGCATGACGGATCTGCTGGAGGAGATTCAGAATTAGGGTTGTGTTTTAAGGGTGCATCCCTTATAATGATACTTAAGAGGAAGGTAATACTATAAATGTTACTATAGGAGGGTTTCCAATGGTTCAGTTGATCGTAGGCAACAAGGGCAAGGGCAAGACAAAGCAGTTACTGGATAAGGTAAACGGCGAGATCAAGCAGATATCGGGCAACATCGTTTACCTCGACAAGAGCACCAAGCACATGTACGAGTTAAACAACAAGGTACGTCTTATTGATGTCTCCCAGTTCCAGTTTGAAAACAGCAGTGAGTTCATTGGCTTTGTCTGCGGCGTCATCTCTCAGGATCACGACCTGCAGCAGATGTATTTCGACAGCTTTTTAAAGATCGCCTGTCTGGAGGAACAGGACATCACGGCGACAGTCGGAAAGCTGGAAAAGCTCAGCAGTCAGTTCGATGTTGACTTTGTTTTAAGTGTTTCAATGGATGAATCCGAACTTCCGGCGGGGATGAAGGAAAAGGTTATCGTTTCCCTGTAACGGAGAAATATTTCAGAAAAATATTTTATCGGAAAGACAGTGACAAAAGCCTCGGTAGATTCCGGGGCTTTTCTGTAGAGGCGGATAGTGAATGGCAAAAAAGAGCACGAAGATAAGGAAATACAGAAAGCCTTTAAACCTGAATATCGGTATGATCATTTTCGGCGTTATCTTTATCTATGTCGTTGTCTGTGTCATTATGTATTTCCAGACAAGCCGCATCGTCCGCTACGAGGTCAAGGAAGGCTCGCTTGCGACAAATAATATTTACCGGGGCGTCATTATCAGGGACGAGACAGTCATATATAACCAGGCAGCCGGATATATTGATTATTGTGCAAGAGAGGGCGAACGTGTCGCTGCAAATGCACTGGTCTACATTGTGGATGAGACAGGGAAGCTGAGCCAGGAGCTGGAAGAGCTTGGCATGGGGGAGAATACGCTGAGCAACCGGGAGCTTTCCGAATTCCGCAGCGAGATCATTGACTTTGTCCACGGCTTTGACAGCAGCTATTACAGCAGTACCTACGATATAAAATATTCCTTGAAAAATACAGTTTTAAAGCTTGCCAATACCAATATGCTGCAAAGCATAGGCGCTGTTGGCACCAATGGAAATACCGTCAATTATGCCTATGCGCCGATGACGGGTATCGTCTCCTACTGGGTTGATGGGTATGAGAGCCTCCAGCCGCAGGATGTGACGGCGGCTGTCTTTGAAGACGAGACAAAGACTTATGAGAAGAAGCAGATGCTGAGCAATACACTGATGGCTCTGGAGGACCCGGTGTACAAGCTCTCGACCAGCGAGAACTGGTCACTGGTCATTCCGATCGAGGCGGTCAGGGGCGCAAAGCTACAGGAGGAAGGCTTTGTCAAGGTAAAGTTCCTCAAGAATCAGTATGAGTCATGGGGAGAGGTGAAGCTGCTCTCCAACGCGGACGGAAATACCTATCTGCAGCTCTCGTTTACAAATTCGATGATTACGTTTGTTGGCGACCGATTTCTGGATGTGGAGCTGATTCTCGAGGACGAGAAGGGGCTTAAGATACCCAATTCTGCGATTGTGCAGAAGGAATTTTTCCTGATTCCGGAAGCCTTTGTGGCACCGGGCGGAAATAACGGCGGCGACAGCGTGCTGCGGCAGAGCTATCTGGAGAATGGGGAGATTTCCAGTGAATCCCTTGAAATCGAGGTGTATAACTTTGACAGTGAATCCAAGGAGTATTACGTGGACAGCTCTATCCTGAATGCCGGCGATATTCTCTATAAGCAGGACGGACAGGAGACTTACACGGTCAGCAAGCGTGCGACGCTGATCGGAGTATACAATATGAACAAGGGCTACGCGGATTTCAAGCAGATCAATATCCTGTATCAGAATGACGAGTATGCCATCGTCAAGTCGAATACCAAATACGGACTGAATGTATATGACTATATCGTGCTGAACGCGGACACCGTCAGCGACGATCAGTTTATCAACCAGTAACGGACGAAATATGGAGGCAATCTACACCGTGATAAAAGCAAATATGGAAGAAGTGGAAAAGAATATTGCCGGAGCATGTATGCGCGCAGGCAGAAGCCGTGACGAGGTGACATTGATTGCGGTGAGCAAGACAAAGCCGCTGGAGATGCTGAGGGAGGCATATGATGCCGGGGCGAGAGACTTTGGTGAAAACAAGGTTCAGGAGCTCATGGACAAGATTCCCCAGATGCCGTCTGACATCCGCTGGCATATGATCGGCCATCTGCAAAGAAATAAGGTAAAGTACATTGTCGGAAAGGTATGGATGATACACAGCGTTGATTCCCTTAAGCTGGCGGAGGAGATCAGCAGGGAGGCGGTCAAGAAAAATGTCACCGTCAGAATACTGGTCGAGGTAAACGTTGCGGAGGAAAGCAGCAAGTTCGGCACGAAGACGGAGGAGACGACGGCGCTGGTCGAAGCCATCTCGAAACTTCCGGGAATCCGGATCGAGGGACTGATGACGATCGCGCCCTATGTGGAAAATGCGGAGGATAATCGGGACTATTTTAGGAAATTGAAACATTTGTCTGTTGACATAGAAGCCAAAAACATTGATAATGTCTATATGAATGTTCTGTCCATGGGAATGACCGGCGACTATTGTGTGGCAGTCGAAGAGGGTGCTACCTGTGTGAGGGTTGGAACAGGAATTTTCGGAGAGAGAGTATATCATTAGACGGAACAGTCCCTTTAGGTTTAGACAGGCACAGAAAGGCATGGTAATAAGGATATGAGCGTAGTTGACAAGCTGGTTAATTTCATGAAGCTGAACGGCGAAGATGATGATGAATATCTGGATGAGGATTATCTGGATGGAGATGAAGAAGAGATAGAACCGGCGCCCCGCAAGAAACAGCAGGCGCAGAAAAACAGGGAAGAGGACGAGGATGATCTGAGAGCCAGCAGAAAACCGGCTCCGGTCAATAAGATTACCCCCATTAAGCAGCCGCCTGCAAGACGAAGTACTTCCAGCGCGGGAATGGAGGTGTGCGTGATCAAGCCTACCTCTGTCGAGGATGCGAGGGAGATCACGGAGACGCTGCTCGCCAACAGAACTGTCGTATTGAATCTGGACGGTCTGGATGTTGATATTGCACAGAGAATCATTGACTTTACCAGTGGCTCCTGTTTCGCAATATCGGGAAACCTTCAGAAAATATCTCATTACATTTTCATTGTGACACCTGCGAGTGTCGATATTTCAGGCGATTTTCAGGATATTTTCAACGGTAGTTCCTTCGAGATGCCGTTGAGCCGTTAATCAGAAGTGAGAGAGTCCGTCCTGCGGGCTCTTTTCTTTGCTTTGAATCATACATAGAAGGAGAAGATAGACTATGTCAGAAAGAATACCGGTTCTTTACAATAAAAAGCCCTGCTATGATATTCTGCTCACGGATTCCTTCGGCGAGCTGGTTGCCGAACTGAAGACACTGGACTGCGAGAGCAGAAAGCTCTGCGTTGTCGCGGACTCCAAGGTGGCGGAGCTCTATGCGGATGAGGTGCTGGAGCTGTTAGAAGGGAACTGTCTGAAAGCGGTAAAATTTGTATTTCCCAACGGCGAGGAGAATAAGACCCTTGACACGGTGAGGGAGGCTTACCGGTTCCTGATCGAAGAGAAATTTGACAGACATGATATGCTTCTGGCGCTTGGCGGCGGTGTGACGGGGGATGTGACGGGATATATTGCGGCGACTTATTTAAGAGGCATCGACTATGTGCAGATTCCGACGACGCTTCTTGCACAGGCGGACAGCAGCATCGGTGGCAAGACTGGCGTGGATTTCGACGGCTATAAGAATATGGTAGGCGCCTTTAAGATGCCGAGACTGGTATATATGAATCTGGCGACGCTGACTACCCTGGACGACAGACAGTTCTACTCCGGCTTTGCCGAGATCATGAAGCACGGTCTGATTAGGGATGCCGCGCTCTACGAATGGCTGATTGAAAATATGTATGAGATCTGTGAGAGAGATATGGCGGTTCTGCAGGAGATGTTGAAGCGCAGCTGTATGGTAAAGAAGCTCGTGGTGGAGAAAGATCCTTCGGAGCAGGGAGAGCGTGCCCTGCTGAACTTCGGACACACGGTGGGACATGCCATCGAGAAGGCGAAGAACTTTGAACTGTTCCATGGAGAATGTGTTGCGCTCGGGGCCGTTGCAGCGGCTTACATTTCATGGAAGCGGGAAATGCTGTCCATGGAGGAATATTACGAGATACGGGATATGTTCGTTCCCTTTTATCTGCCGATCACGGTGGAGGGCATTGACCCGCAGGAGATTCTGAGACTGACGAAGTCGGATAAAAAGATGGAATCCGGCAGGATCAAGTTTGTCCTGCTCAAGAAGATCGGCAAGGCGGTGATTGACAATACCGTGACGGATGA
This sequence comes from uncultured Lachnospiraceae bacterium, assembly GCA_900554205.1. Lineage (GTDB taxonomy): Bacteria > Bacillota > Clostridia > Lachnospirales > Lachnospiraceae > Acetatifactor. The sequence goes on along the minus strand of USGM01000002.1, from coordinate 62,714 downwards.
GGAAATTCTCGCGGCGATAGATGAGATCTATTTCAGCGATGAGGATGCAAAGGCATAGGGAGGCGTCGGAGATGGTGAAGAGAAGCAAAATGTTCATAATAGATGCGGTGATTGCAGTCGTTCTGCTTGCGCTTGATCAGTTCACGAAATATCTTGCGATTGAGCGCTTGAAGGATCGCCCGGCGGTTCCGCTGATCGACGGTGTGCTTGAACTGAATTATCTGGAAAATAGAGGCTCGGCATTCGGAATGCTTCAGAATCAGAAGTATTTTATTTTGTTTGTCGGCGTTGTCTTCATGGCGGTCATTCTCTTTTTTCTGTTCAAGCTGCCGGAGGGAAAGAAGTTCTGTATTGTCCACATTTTCCTCGCGGCCGTAGTCGCCGGGGGCGCCGGAAACATGATCGACAGGATAAGGTTCGACTATGTGGTTGACTTTATTTCCTTTGTGCTGATTAACTTCCCGATCTTCAATGTGGCTGACTGCTATATCGTCGTCTCGGTGATCGGTCTGTTTATTCTGTTCCTTTTTGTGTTTAAGGAGAAGGATCTGGAATTTTTAAGCTTCAAGCAGAAAAAATACCGTGAGATGAAATAGCTATGGACAGATTTTGCTTTGAAATAACGGAAAACGAGGACGGAGAGAGAATTGACAAATGTCTTGCCACGTTGACTGATTCCCTTTCGAGATCCTATATACAGCGCCTGATTAAGGATGAGGCTGTCCGTGTGAACGGGAGTCCCGTCAAGGGAAGCTACCGGGTAAAGCAGGAGGATCAGCTGGAATTTGAACTGCCGGAGGCGGTGGAGCCGGATATTGAGCCGGAGGATATCCCGCTGGACATTCTGTACGAGGATAAGGATGTCATCGTCGTCAATAAGCCGAAGGGAATGGTCGTGCATCCTGCCGCCGGGCATTACAGCGGAACGCTGGTAAATGCGCTGATGTTTCACTGCGGGAAGGAGCTTTCGGGGATTAACGGCTGTATGCGTCCCGGCATTGTCCACCGCATTGACATGGACACGACGGGCTCGGTGATCGCCTGTAAAAACGATATGGCGCACAACTGTATTGCGGAGCAGCTCAAGGAGCATTCGCTCACGAGACGCTATGTTGCCATCTGCCATGGCGTCCTGCGGGAGGACGAGGGTACGATAGACCGTCCGATCGGAAGGCATCCTACGGAACGCAAGAAGATGGCGGTCAATGAGAGAAACGGGAAACGTGCCGTGACGCATTACAAAGTGCTGCAGCGCTTCCGGGATTATACTTTTATTGAATGCCGGCTTGAGACGGGGCGGACGCACCAGATCCGCGTCCACATGGCGTCGATCGGACATCCGCTTCTGGGGGACGAGGTCTATTCCAACCGGAAGAGTCCGTATAAGCTACAGGGACAGACCCTACACGCGAAAATACTCGGGTTCCGGCACCCGTCAACGGGGGAATATATTGAAACAGAGGCGCCACTTCCGGAATACTTTGAACATTTGCTAAAAGTTTTGGAATAGTGAGAAAATTTCTTGTGAAAAACGCCAAAATGGTATATAATAAATATAGCTGAAGAGGGAAGGATACTCTCGAATTTCAGACTCTTGAGAGAAGCGAGGTAGGCTATATGAATACAGTGATTACAATCGGAAGACAGTTTGGTTCCGCCGGACGGGAAATCGGCGAGAGGGTGGCAGATTATTTTGGAATCAAATGTTATGACAAGGAGCTTTTGAGCAGAGCGGCAAAGGAGAGCGGTTTCTGTGAGGAGATGATCCAGAACCACGATGAACGCCCCACAAACTCTTTCTTATACAATCTTGTCATGGATACCTATTCCTTCGGCTACAATGCATCCTCCTTTGTGGATATGCCGATCAGCCATAAGGTTTTTCTGGCGCAGTTTGATACTATCAAGAAAATTGCGGATGAGGAACCCTGTGTTATTGTCGGAAGATGTGCGGACTATGCGCTGGCTGACTACAAGAACGTTGTAAACCTCTTTATCTTCGGTGACGAGGAGACAAAGGTGAAGCGGATCATGGAGAGATACAGCCTGACCGAGTCAAAGGCAAAGGACATGATTATCAAGAAGGATAAGCAGCGCCAGAGCTACTACAATTACTATTCCTCAAAGAAGTGGGGACGTGCGGACAGCTACGACCTCTGCATCAACAGCAGCATTCTCGGAATCGAGGGCACAGTTAAGCTGATTGTCCAGTACATAGAGGACTTTGAAAAGAAAAGCAATTAATTAAATAAAAACTATTGACATTATCAGGCACCTCATGCTATTATACTACGGTATGCCGCATGACTCGGTAGAAGTATGTCTGTCCGTAAGAACAGGGATCACCAAAGTCAGCGAGTAAATGAACGAAAGCGCAGCCGTAGTTCATGAATAGGAGGTGCCTATATTATGTACGCAATTATTGCAACCGGTGGAAAGCAGTATAAGGTTTCCGAGGGAGATGTGATTAAGGTTGAAAAGCTTGATGTTGAGCCCGGAAATACTGTTTCTTTTGACCAGGTGATCGCAGTAAGTGACGGAACCCTCAAGGTTGGCGAGGACGTTGCGAAAGCAACTGTATCTGCAACTGTTATGGAGCAGGGAAGAGGTAAGAAGGTTATTGTATATAAGTACAAGAGAAAAACCGGCTACCACAAGAAAAACGGTCACAGACAAGCATACACTCAGGTTAAGATCGACAAGATCAATGCATAATGACAACTGTAGTGATTTGTAAGGAAAAAGATGGTTCCTACAGAGGCTTTTACTGTATGGGACATGCAGGGTACGCAAAATGGTGGCGAAAGCCGGATGTGCTGTGTGCGGCGATATCCGCGCTGACAATTGGCACGATCAATTCACTGGAGGAGCTGGCGGGCGAGAAGCTGAAAACGACGCAGAACGAACAGACAGGATTCCTGAAATGTGATTTCGAGAGTACCTTGCAGGAAAAATCCGCTTTCCTGATGGATTCCATGGTGTTTTCACTGACGGAGCTCAGCAAGGAATACGGAGAGAAGTATTTGCAAGTAAAATTCGAGGAGGTGTAGACCATGTTGAATATGAACCTTCAATTTTTCGCTCATAAAAAGGGAGTTGGTTCTACCAAGAACGGTAGAGATTCCGAGTCCAAGAGATTAGGTGCGAAGAGAGCTGACGGACAGTTTGTAAAGGCTGGAAACATTCTTTACAGACAGCGTGGAACCAAGATTCATCCCGGTGTCAATGTAGGAATCGGCGGAGACGATACCCTGTTTGCACTGGTTGACGGTGTTCTTCGTTTCGAGAGAAAGGGTAGAGATAAGAAGCAGGCTTCTGTTTACCCCGTAGAACAGTAATCCGAATGCAGAGGACTTCAAACCCAAGAGTTTGAAGTCCTTCTTTGATTAAGAACAAATTTGAGGTTAAGAATATGTTTGCAGACAGAGCCAGAATTTTTGTGAGAAGCGGTAAGGGCGGTGACGGTCACGTCTCCTTTCGCCGCGAGAAATATGTGCCGGCGGGTGGTCCCGACGGCGGTGACGGCGGACGCGGCGGAGATGTGATTTTTGAGGTTGATGAGGGACTGAATACGCTGATCGACTTCAGAAATGTCCGTAAGTACAAGGCAGGAGACGGCGAGCCGGGCGGAAAGAGAAACTGCCGGGGCAGGGACGGAGAAGACATTGTCATAAAGGTTCCGCAGGGAACGGTCATCAGAGAGGCGGCAAGCGGTCAGATCATCGTCGATATGTCCGGCGATAACCGCAGGGTTGTCTTTTTGCAGGGCGGCAAGGGCGGAAACGGCAATCAGCATTACGCCACAAGCACAATGCAGGCACCCAAGTATGCGCAGCCCGGGCAGCCGGCGAAGGAGCTGGAGCTGCTGCTGGAGCTGAAGGTGATAGCGGATGTCGGTCTTTTGGGCTTCCCGAATGTCGGAAAATCGACCTTCCTTGCGCGGGTGACAAACGCAAGACCGAAGATTGCCAATTACCATTTCACGACCTTGAATCCAAACCTCGGTGTGGTCGATCTGGAAGGGACAAAGGGCTTTGTCATTGCGGATATACCGGGACTGATCGAGGGAGCTTCCGAGGGTGTCGGACTGGGACACGAGTTCCTGCGCCACATTGAGCGCACAAAGGTCATCATTCATATCGTGGATGCGGCAGGAACAGAGGGACGTGATCCCATAGCGGACATTTATGCCATCAATAAGGAACTGGAGGCATACAATCCGGAGATCGCTCACCGGCCGCAGGTGATCGCTGCAAATAAAATAGATGCCATAACAGATTTCGAGTCAGATCCGATAGATGCTATCCGCAGGGAATTTGAGCCGAAGGGTGTTGCGGTCTATCCGATTTCCGCTGTCAGCGGACAGGGCGTGAAGGAGCTGCTGTACCATGTCAACGAGATGCTGGAAGGGCTTGGCGAGGAGGTAACGGTCTTTGAGCCGGAGTACTTCCCCGAGCTGGAGGCGCTTCAGAATGCGGACGAGCCTTGTACCGTGGAATATGACGCAGATGCGGACGAGTATGTTGTGGAAGGCCCGAGAATTGAAAAGATGCTTGGCTATACGAATCTTGACAGTGAGAAGGGCTTTACCTTCTTCCAGAATTTCTTAAAGGAATCCGGCATTCTCGAACAGCTGGAAGAGCTTGGAATCCAGGATGGCGACACGGTCAGAATGTACGGCTTCAGCTTTGACTATTATAAATAACACAGGAGGTGAGGGGGATGACAAGTAAACAGAGAGCATACCTTAAGAGTCTGGCGAGCAATCTCAACCCCGTTTTTCAGGTTGGAAAGTCCAGTCTCACGCCGGAACTGACGGAGGCGATCGGCGAGGCATTTAATAAGAATGAGCTGATCAAGGTTGCAGTTCTGAAGAACTGCGCAGATGATCCGACGGAAATTGCACAGATGGTTGCGGAGAGAACGCACTCCCAGCTGGTTCAGGTCATCGGTAAGAAATTCGTGCTCTATAAGCCGGATAAGGACAAGCCGAAGATCGAGCTTCCGAAATAAAGAGGTTATTCAGGACAATGCGTAAGATTGGTATTTTGGGCGGAACCTTCGATCCGGTTCACACAGGGCATTTACTGCTTGCCGAATGGGCTATGGACAGCGCAGGGCTCGACGAGGTCTGGCTGATCCCTGCGGGAATGCCGTATAAGAAAGCCGGAAGACAGATCCTGCCGGGAGAAGAGAGACTGCATATGGCGGAACTTGCGGTGCAGGGGAATCCGAAGCTGCGCTGCATGGACACGGAGATTGTCCGGGACGGCTACACCTACACTTATGAGACACTGGAACAGTTATGCAAAAGCTTCTCCGGGGATAAGTTCTATTTTATCATGGGTGCGGACTGCCTTTTCTCGATAGAGAACTGGCGAAAGCCCGAGGCTATTTTTCGGCGTGCAGCCCTGATCGCGGCGGTCAGAGATGCCGTTCCGATGGAGGAGCTGCAGGCAAAGGCATCCGCGTTACAGGAAAAATTCGGCGGCGAGATACTGCTGATGCCGTTCCTGCGTTTTTCCGTTTCCTCCTCTGAAATCAGGGAGCGGGTTGCAGCGGGGAAGAGTATCCGTTATCTCGTGCCTGACGCAGTGTTGACTTATATTCAAGAAAAGGGGTTTTACCGTGGATAAGGCAAAATATTTGCGAAAGCTCAGGAAAAAGATGGAGAAGGTGCAGGACGAAAAGCGCTTTGCACATACGCTCGGCGTGGAATTTACGGCTGCCGCACTGGCGATGAAGTATCAGGCGGATGTCACGGATGCCCAGATTGCAGGGCTTCTGCATGACTGTGCGAAATGTCTGACCGACGAAAAGAGAGTGAGTATCTGTGAAAAGCACCAGATTCCCATGACGGACATTGAGCGCAGGAATCCTTTTCTGCTGCACGCCAAGGTGGGAGAATATCTGGCGAGGGAAAAGTACGGGATCACAAATCCCGACATTCTGAATGCCATCCGCTTCCATACCACTGGGCGCGAGAATATGAGCCTGCTCGAGCGGATCGTCTTTGTTGCGGATTATATCGAGCCGGGAAGGAGACAGGCTCCGAATCTTACGGAAATCCGGCAGCTTGCCTTTACCGATCTCGATGCCGCCATGCTGAAAATCTTAGAGGACACGCTTTCCTACCTGAAGGCTACGGGCGGCGAGCTTGATCCTATGACAGAGATAACCTATGAATATTGCAGGAGGATGTAAATTGGAAAAGAATCAATCATTGGAAATGGCAAAATTAGTGATCGACGCACTGGAGGACAAGAAGGCTGAAGACATTCGTGTGATTGACATCAGCGAAGTGTCTGTGATTGCAGACTACTTCATTATTGCCGGAGGAAGTAACCGGAGCCAGATTCAGGCGCTCTGCGATAATGTGGAGGAGAAGCTGGGGCGCAGCGGATATCCGGCAAAGCAGATCGAGGGCTATGACACGGCGAACTGGATTCTTCTGGACTTCGGGGATGTGATCGTGCATATCTTCGACAAGGAAAACCGACTGCTGTATGATCTGGAGCGCATCTGGAGAGACGGTAAACAGACGGATGTGGATCAGATCAGGAACGCATAAGAAAATTAAGCTAAAAAGCTAGAAGAAGCCGTCAGCGGACGGGCATGTTTTGAACATGGTTATCTGCTGATGGCTTCTTTTTTTGTGCTACAATGCCTGTTTGACTCAGGCGTTCTCAGCGCGGCTGCCCAGATGCATATAAAAACTGATGAGATAAAGACCGCAAAGCCCGACAAGACCATAAATGATTCTGGAGAGCCAGGACATGTCGCCAAAGATAAAGGCTACAAGGTCAAAGCGGAAAATAGCGATCAGTAACCAGTTGATTGCACCGATGATGACGAGCGTAAGCGCTGTGCCGTCTAAATATTTATTTCCCATAGCTACCTCACATTCTACGCGTAGTCGGATATAGTACACGCGTTATTATTATGTGAAAAATCTTGATCTTTATTCACCTTTTTTTAGATGTGTTTTATTTTTTTATTGACAAAAGGTATCAGCTACCGTATGATATGGGAATGATAATTATACCTGTATACAATTATCACGCGATACATCTTGTACATAACTGTACAAAAAGGAGGAGAATTTATGAAAAAATTAAACAGAGTTCTAAGTACAGTTCTCGCTACTGCGATGGTAGTTTCCATGGCAGGCTGCGGCTCAGGGGCGAATGCATCATCAGATACCTTTAAGATCGGTGGAATCGGACCCATTACCGGAAGCGGCGCGGCATACGGTCTCGGCGTAAAGAATGCGGCTCAGCTTGCAATCGACGAGATTAATGCGGCGGGCGGCGTGAACGGATATAAGCTTGAGCTGAATTTCCAGGATGATGAGCTGGATGCAGAGAGATCGGTCAACGCATACAATACCATAAAGGACTGGGGTGCACAGGTTCTGCTCGGCTGTGTTACCAGCGGCTGCTGTATTGCAGTTACGGATAAGACAAAAGCAGATAACATGTTCCAGCTGACCCCTTCCGGCTCGGCAGTCGCATGTACGCAGTATGACAATAACTTCCGCGTATGCTTCTCAGACCCTGCACAGGGTGCGGCATCTGCACAGTATATCGGTGAAAACGGTCTTGCAAGCAAGGTTGCCATCATCTATGACAGCTCTGACGTATATTCCACCGGTATCTACGAGAGCTTTGTGAGCGGTGCTGCGAGCCAGCCCTTTGAGATCGTTGCGGCAGAGGCATTTACGGCTGATAACAGGACAGACTTCTCCGTTCAGCTGCAGAAGGCAAAGGATGCCGGTGCAGACCTTGTATTCCTTCCTATTTATTATCAGGAGGCTGCGCTGATCCTGACACAGGCAAACGGTATGGGCTATGCACCTAAGTTCTTCGGCGTTGACGGTATGGACGGCATTCTGACAGGTGTTGACAACTTTGATGTCAGCCTTGCAGAGGGACTTATGCTTCTGACACCTTTCGCGGCAGACGCTACGGATGATCTTACTGTAAAGTTTGTCAAGGCTTATCAGGAGAAGTACGGCGATGTTCCGAACCAGTTCGCAGCAGATGCCTATGACGGCGTATATGCAATCAAGGCTGCTCTTGAGAAGAGCGGTGTAAAGCCCACTGACAGTGTTTCCGATATCTGCGAGGCTTTGAAGGCTGCGTTCCTGGAGATCAAGATTGACGGTCTTACCGGAGAGGGTATTGTTTGGGATGCATCCGGCGAGCCCAACAAGGCGCCTAAGGCTGTTGTAATCGAGAACGGTGCATATAAGGCAATGTAAATTTTCAGTGGCCAATGGGGGCTGCCGTGAAAAGGCAGCTCCCTATTTTTACTTGATTGGTTTATTCATATCTGCTATACTTAATTACGTTGAAAATACATATTAAAATGGAGCGAGGGTTTATATGAGTTTTGTCAGATATTTGATCAGCGGAATCAGCCTTGGCAGTGTTTATGCACTGATCGCACTTGGATATACAATGGTCTATGGTATCGCTAAAATGTTGAATTTCGCCCATGGCGACGTTATTATGATCGGAGCATTTACGACCTATACGATCTGCAGCACCTTGGGACTGCCTCCGGCGGTCGGTGTGCTTGCGGCGGTCGTTCTCTGTACGCTGCTCGGCATGGGAATCGAGAGAATTGCATATAAGCCTTTGCGAAAGGCGGCATCACCGCTTGCCGTACTGATTACGGCGATCGGTGTGAGCTACCTGCTGCAGAATGTTGCACTGCTGATATTCGGTGCCAACACAAAGGCATTTTCCTCCGTTGTCTCCATTTCGCCGCTGGTACTGGCGGGCGGAGAGATTACAATCACCGGAGAGACCATCGTCACGATCCTTTCCTGTATTGCAATTATGGTCTGCCTGATGCTCTTCATTAAGAAGACAAAGGCGGGACAGGCAATGCTTGCGGTTTCGGAGGACAAGGGAGCTGCCCAGCTCATGGGAATCAATGTAAACGGCACAATCGCACTGACATTCGCCATCGGCTCAGCGCTTGCGGCGATCGCGGGTGTATTGCTTTGTTCGGCATATCCGTCACTTTCTCCCTATACAGGTTCCATGCCCGGCATCAAGGCGTTCGTCGCTGCGGTATTCGGCGGAATCGGGTCGATACCGGGAGCCTTTATCGGTGGAATCCTTCTGGGCATCGTGGAGATTTTTGCGAAGGCATACATATCCTCGCAGATGGCAGATGCCATTGTGTTTGCGGTTCTGATCGTTGTCCTGCTGATTAAGCCCACAGGTATTCTCGGTAAGAATATTCAGGAAAAGGTATAAGAGGGTAGGTGAGAGCATGAAGTCAAAGTTGATTAACAAAATAAAAACGAATAAGAGGTTGAGAAGTAACCTGATTACTTTCGGAATGGTGGTTTTCGCCTACATCCTGATGGAAATTCTCATGGCTGCCGGTGTTGTCTCCAGCCTGCTCAAGGGTCTGCTGGTACCGCTTTGCATTTATGCGATCCTTGCCGTATCGCTGAACCTGACAGTCGGCATCCTCGGCGAGCTGAGTCTGGGGCATGCGGGGTTTATGTGTGTCGGCGCTTTTTCGGGAGCCTTCTTTTCAAAATGTATGCAGGATGCGATTCCGATTGCCGGTGTCCGCTTTACGCTGGCGCTTCTGATCGGGGCACTCTGCGCAGGACTTTTCGGTTTTCTGATTGGTATTCCCGTACTTCGCTTAAAGGGAGATTACCTCGCCATCGTAACGCTTGCGTTTGGCGAGATTATCAAGAATATCATCAACATTCTGTATGTTGGCATCGACGAAAACGGTTTTCATTTTTCGACGAAGAGTTCACTCGAACTGAATCTGTCGGAGAACGGTAAGATTATCATTCAGGGCGCACAGGGAATCACCGGTACACCGAATGATTCCACCTTTACGATTGGCATTCTCCTTTTGCTGATTACGCTGATTATTGTGCTGAATCTTATCAACTCAAGGGATGGGCGTGCCATCATGGCAATCCGTGACAATACGATTGCTGCGGAGTCTGTCGGAATCAATATTACAAAATATAAGCTGATGGCGTTCTCCATTTCCGCTGCACTGGCGGGAGTTGCAGGCGTGCTGTACGCACATAACCTGTCAACGCTGACAGCGCTGCCGAAGAACTTCGGCTATAACATGTCCATCATGATCCTGGTATTTGTCGTGCTGGGCGGTATCGGAAATATCAGAGGATCTGTGATCGCAGCGGTTATTCTGACACTGCTCCCGGAGCTTTTGAGAGGGCTGAACGATTACCGTATGCTGATCTATGCGGTTGTTCTGATCGTCATGATGCTGTTTAACTGGGCGCCTGCATGTATCAAGTGGAGAGAAAAGATGACCTATAAGATCAAGAGCAGATTTTCTCCGAAGAAGATCAAGGACGGAAAGGAGGCTTAAGCCATGGCTTTATTGGAGGTTAGTAACTTAGGTATTTCCTTTGGCGGTCTGAGAGCTGTTGATGATTTTAATCTGAATATTGAAAAGGGCTGCCTGTATGGTCTGATTGGGCCGAACGGAGCGGGAAAGACGACCGTTTTTAACCTGTTGACAGGTGTATATAAGCCCAGCGAGGGCATTATAAGGCTTGACGGACAGGACATCACCGGTAAGAAGACCATAGAGATCAACCGCGCCGGAATAGCGCGTACCTTCCAGAACATCAGGCTTTTTGAGCAGCTGACCGTGGCGGAAAACGTAAAGGTCGGACTGCATAATCATTTACATTACAATACGATTACCGGAATTTTAAGACTGCCCAAATATTTTTCCGTGGAAAAGCAGATGCAGGAACAGGCGCTTGAACTCTTGAGAGTATTCGGACTGGATGAGGAAGCGGATGTGACAGCGGCGAATCTGCCCTACGGCAAACAGCGTAAGCTGGAGATCGCAAGAGCCCTTGCGACAAAGCCGAAGCTTTTGCTTCTGGATGAGCCTGCCGCGGGAATGAATCCGAATGAGACGCAGGAGCTGATGGACACCATCCGTTTTGTCAAGGAGCACTTTGATATGACAATCCTCCTGATCGAACACGATATGAAGCTCGTCAGCGGAATCTGTGAGGAACTCACCGTGCTGAATTTCGGTCGTGTGCTCTGCCAGGGCAAGACCTCCGGGGTGCTGAATAACCCGGATGTCATCAAAGCGTACCTTGGAGAATAATTACTTAGCAATTTTAAACAGAAATGGGGATTAAAGTATGTCAATGCTGGAAGTGAAGGATATTCAGGTATATTATGGAATGATTCAGGCGATCAAAGGCGTCTCCTTTCATGTAGATGAGGGAGAGGTCATTGCACTGATTGGAGCAAACGGAGCCGGAAAGACGACGATTCTGCATACGGTGTCCTGCCTTCTTGCCCCGAAGTCCGGCTCTGTCATCTTTGAGGGAACTGACATCACAAAGATTCCCGGTCATAAGATCGTCTCTATGGGTATGGCACATGTGCCGGAGGGACGCCGCGTATTTGCACAGCTTTCCGTGCTGCAGAACCTGAAAATGGGGGCATATACGAGAAAGGATAAAACGGAGATTGCACAGACCCTGAAGACGGTATTTGAGCGCTTCCCGCGCCTTGAGGAGCGCCAGAACCAGATGGCGGGAACCTTGAGCGGAGGAGAACAGCAGATGCTTGCCATGGGACGCGCACTGATGTCCCACCCTAAGCTTATTCTGATGGATGAGCCATCCATGGGACTTTCGCCTATCTTTGTCAATGAAATCTTTGACATTATCAAGGAAGTAAGCAAGAGCGGAACGACGGTTCTGCTGGTTGAACAGAATGCGAAGAAGGCTCTTTCCATTGCTGACAGGGCGTACGTTCTTGAGACCGGAAAGATCGTGCTCGAAGGCAGGGCAGATGACCTTCTGAACAATGACTCCATTAAAAAGGCATATCTCGGAGAATAAAACAGTATTATAATTTCGGAGCCGGATGAAGCGGCAGAAGGTGAGGAACTATGGATAATGTTGTGATTACGATTGCCAGACAGTACGGGAGTGGCGGTAAGACCATCGGTGAGATGCTGGCTGACAGACTGGGGGTACATTTTTACAACAAGGAACTGATGAAGCTGGCGAGTGAAGACAGCGGTATCAGCGAGGCACTTTTTGTCAATGCGGATGAAAAGGTAAAAAATACCCGTCTGTTCAAGATTGCCCAGAATGTCTACAGCGGGGAACTGATCCCGCCGGAGAGCGACGATTTTACATCGACGGATAATCTCTTTAATTATCAGGCTAAGATTATACGGAAGCTGGCAGAAGAGGAATCCTGCATCATTGTAGGACGATGCGCCGACTTCGTCTTGAAGGACTATGACAATGTTCTCAGCGTCTTTGTTCATGCACCGCATGATTTCTGTATGGAGCAGGCGGCGAAGAAGCATAGCATGAGTGCGAGGGAGCTTGATAAATTTATCCAGAAAACGGATAAGCACAGAGCGGAATATTATAAGTATCATACCGGCAGGGAATGGACGGATGCAAGGAATTATGATTTGTGTCTGGACAGTTCCAAGCTCGGCTTTGAGAGATGTGTGGAAGAAATCATTGCCTATATGAAGGTCAGATTTCCGGAATATAAGTTGTAAAATATATAAGCTTTCAGACAAATGGATAGCTCATTTAGAAACTCGGACATGGGAGTGAAGAATGGAAACATTCAACAATCACATGTCCGAATTTATGTTTGCAAACACACTTTGTTTTTAGGTAAGAAACACTTTTAGCGGAAGAAGCGCATAACACCGTAAACCCTGCCGAGAATCTGGCAGTTGTCTACAATGATTGGGTCCATGGTATCGTTTTCCGGCTGGAGACGAATGTGACCGTCTTCCTTATAGAAGGTCTTTACGGTAGCGGAATCATCGATGAGGGCAACCACCATATCACCGTTGTTTGCCGTGCTGCATGCATTGACAATCACCTTGTCCCCGTTCAGGATTCCCACATTGATCATGGACTCTCCGCGGACATTCAGAATAAAGCATTCGCCCTTGGGAACGACTTCCGCGGGAATAGGAAAGTAATCCTCAATATTTTCCTCTGCAAGGATCGGCTGTCCGGCGGCAACGTTGCCAATGATCGGGATGCTTACCATCTCGGTGCGCACCATCTGGAAGCTGTCATCGCAGATTTCGATTGCACGCGGCTTTGTCGGGTCACGACGTATGTATCCGTTCTTCTCAAGCGTCTCCAGATGTGAGTGAACGGAAGAGGTCGATTTCAGATTGACCGTTTCACAGATTTCCCTTACCGTGGGCGGGTAGCCCTTCTTCAGAATCTCATCCTTGATATAATCCAGAATTTCCTGTTGCTTTGCCGTTATTTTTCCATATCCCATAAAAATCCTCCTTAAATTGACAGCCGGTCTGGTCTCTTTTATGTACCTATAATACATCTTAGTAAAATACTATCACAGAAACCGGAGAAAAGCAAACATATATTCCAAAAATATGTTCGATTTTTCTATTGAAGCATCTGTTGAAGCATCTGCTTAAGATATTGCAAATCGGTATATCCTACATCCTCAGCTATTTCAATCAGAGGAAGCCCTTTTTTATAGAGTTCGCAGGCTTTGGCAAGGCGGGCAGACTGACGCATCTGAGAAAAGGTTTTATTATAATTTTTTTTCAGAAAACGTTGCAGCTGTCTGGGACTGAGAGCAAGCAATTCACAAAGTCTGCTCTCGGTGATGGTTGCATAATACAACATGAAGTATTGATCAATAAGCATTGTACGCCTGTGTGTAAGAGAAATATTTGTATGTTCCTTTAATTGAACGCGTCCGGTATAATTGCGGACCAGTTCCACAATCATTTCTGAAATGAGACATTCTACATTGTGAGCATAACCAATTTCCTGATTGGCGGATTCCTGCTCCAGACTTTGGAACAAATCAAGGCAATGATTGCAGTAATCGTTTCCGAACCAGAACGTTGTCTCGAAAAAAAGTTTTGCCATAGTAGACATTTTTGTTTTTTTATTCTTTTTTATATCAAGCGCAATGCAGTATTCCTCCATAGGAAAGTTTGTATCCGTCTGCTGACCGTGTGCAATCCCGGGTCCAGTCATATACAGATTTCCTGTGCTCAGTGATAAAGCAGTGTCTTTTAATATGAGTGTGCCTTTGCCGCCACTTACCAAATGCAGTTCATACGTTGAGCTGCTGTGCTGATGCATTGGGCAGGCGTATTTGAAAATACCGTGCGAGGCTTGTGTTACGGAGACCATAAGGCTATCGAACATGAATTTTATATTAAGGTGATCCAGATTAAACGGTACGACCATGCTAATCCTCCTGTTTAGGTTATATATCATAAATTATAACAAAATTTTTATAAGAAAAAAACGACATTATTTAGAATATGTGACGCGTGAATCTCTACATTTTCCAAGATTTTTGTGATATAAAGTATTTAAAGACAGATATGTCTGAAGTATCAAAAACAATATAAGTGGAGGAGTGGGCAAAATGTACGATCAAAAAGAATTGAAGCGAATATTTCGTTTTGGAATTTTAGGAGCTGCTAATATCGCTGATAAATTCTGTAATGCGGTTATGAAGATTGCTGGCTGCGAGGTGGTTGCTGTTGCGAGTAAGAGCATAGAACGTGCAAAAGACTTTGCAATAAGAAATCAAGTATTACATTTTTATGACTCTTATGAGGAATTACTTGATACGGAACGACCAGACTGTGCTTATATTGCTGTTACTGTAAATGACCATTACCGTTTAACAATACTATGCATTGAGCGGGGAATTCCTGTACTGTGTGAAAAGGCAATGTTTCAGACAGCAGAAGAAGCAAGGATGGCGTTTGTACGTGCAAAGAACTCCGGTGTATTCGTGATGGAAGCTATGTGGAGCCGTTTCTTACCTGCTGTGAAAAAGGTTAGAGATTGGATTTTAAATGGTCGAATCGGAACGGCAGAATTAGTGCAATTTACGATAGGATTCATTGCTCCTTCCGGAGATGCAAATCGTTATTATAACCCACATCTGGGTGGGGGTGTGGCGAAGGATATCACTGTGTACGCGTATGAGTTAACAACCTTTCTTTTAGGACAGAGGATAAAGGACATGACCGTAGCAGCTTCGTGGAGTGAAAGCGGTGTGGATATAACGAATCATGTTACAATTACGTTTGAATATACAATGGCCAGTTTGATGGCAAGCTTTGTTTGTAAAATGGACGAGCAAATGGTGATTTACGGGCGAGAAGGTAAGATTGTATTGCCATTTCCACACTTTGCTGAAGAATGCTTTCTGTATAATCGGGAAGGTTCATTAGTAGAATACTTTAAAGATGAAGAAACACAAAATGGGTTCATTTATGAGATCGAGGAAACTATTCAGTGCGTATGTGACGGGATCCTTGAAAGTAGCGTAATTCCACATTCTGACACGATCGCTTGTGCTGAATTATTTGATAGGATTAACGAAACGAGAGTAAAATGATGCGGGAAGTTATCAGACAAGGAATATTAATAACAAACAAAGTGGAAAAATATGGGAGGTAATATAAATGGTCGAAACTAAAAAAAATCCTGTTATAAATTCAGATTTTCCTGACCCCGAAATCATTCGGGTCGATGATACTTACTATATGGCAAGCACTACAATGCATTATATGCCAGGGTGTGATATACTACGTTCATATGATTTAATGAATTGGGAATTTGTATGCCATGCATATGAAACTTTGGATGATACACCGGGGCATAATTTAGAAGGGACAAACCAAATTTATGGTAACGGTATGTGGGCTCCTTCTTTTTGTTACCATAATGGCATTTTCTATATTAATTTTACCGCTAATGATACGCACAAAACATATTTGCTTACTGCAAATGATCCTGCAGGACCGTGGAATAAGAGAACAATAGAAGGATTTTACTATGACAGTTCTCTGTTTTTTGACGATGATGACAGAGTTTATATTGTACACGGTCAAGGGAAATTATATGTTACTGAATTGGATTCTGCGGTAAAGGGACCGTTGGCTGGTGGGCTTGATCGTTTGATTGTTCAGGATGAAGAAAGTGTTGTTCTCGGATATGAAGGCTCGCATCTGTATAAAAAAGATGGGCGATATTATCTATTTACCTGTCATGGGCTGGCGTATGGGAATAAGTGGAAAACAGAAGACTGTTTTATTGCAGACTCTTTGACTGGGGAGTTTAGAGGAAAATGCATTATTGATGACGACATGGGGTATCATCGTCTTGGTGTTGCCCAAGGGGGAATGGTAGATACCCCAGCAGGGGATTGGTATGCATTTATGTACCAGGATCGGGGGGCATTGGGAAGGGCGCCAATGATTATGCCACTTCATTTTGATGATGACGGATTCCCTGTTGTCGGTACCGACGGGAAGGTACCGGAAATGGTCTCAGTTCCCAGCACAAGACCACATTATGTCTATACTCCTTTAAACAGTGATGACAATTTTGATTATCAACCAGATAAAACCGGGAAAATTAAGCTTAAACCCTGCTGGCAGTTTAATCACAATCCCCAATATGGATTATGGTCTGTAACGGATCGTCCCGGAGCATATCGAATTTATTCAGGCAAAGTATGTTCCAGTCTTGTATATGGATATAATACACTTACACAGAGAACCTTTGGTCCGAAGAGTGAGGCATGTGTAACAGTGGATGCTCGTCAGCTGAAAGAAGGGGATTACGCGGGTATCAGTGCCTTTTTAGGATGTTATGGAGCGGTTGCATTTACCAAGGAAGAAGGAAAATATTATTTGGTCATGTTAGGAAAACCAGCATTAAATGATACTGTGTTTGCAGATGCGGATTATCTGGAACCAGCGATAGAGTATGAGCGGGTTGAGGTGAATCAAAGCAGTATTACCCTGAAGGTTCATGCAGATTTTGAAGATAAACATGATAAGGCAAGTTTTTTCTACTTAGCAAAGGATAAATGGATAAAAATTGGAATTGATCAACAGCAGTATTTTAAAGTAGATCATTTTACAGGATGCCGTTTTGGATTGTTTCTCTTTTCTACTAAAGAACCGGGCGGCTATGTCGACTTCATGAAGTTCCGGTATAAAATTATTGAGTAAGGTATGGTGGGGAGACAGGAACTGGTAATCATAAACATTATGCATTTAATGTGAAAATTGATCAAACATTATATTAAGGAGGATGTAAGATGAAAGAGTATGTAAAGGGCGCGAATCCATATATGCCTTTATGGGAGCATGTGCCGGATGGGGAGCCAAGAGTATTTGAACACAATGGTGAAAAACGTGTCTATGTATATGGATCTCACGATATCGAAATAACTCAGTATTGTGGACGTAACTATGTCGTCTGGTCGGCGCCGGTGAAGGATTTGACAGATTGGACTTATCATGGAGTGGCATATGAAACTCATTATGATTCCGTGCTTTATGCGCCTGATGTTGTGAAAAAAGGGGATACCTATTACATATATGCTGCTGAACGAAAGGGAGAGCTCATCGTAGTAGCCAGTTCAAAGACTCCCTGGGGACCCTTTGAGAATCCGGTGGAAACGAAACTGGGGTTTGATCCGGGAGTGTTGGTGGATGACGATGGAAGAGTATATGCTTACTGGGGTGGCTGCGCTTCTTCCTGTTATATTGCAGAGTTGGAAGAGGACATGGCAACTATCAAAGAAGGAACCTTAGTATCCGATCCCTTGGGGCATTCCACATGTCCATGGAATCCGGTGAATGACGGGCATATATCCTTGATTGATGGTTTTTTTGAGGCCTCCAGTCCACGAAGGGTAATGGGAAAGTATGTTTATATTTATTCCAAACGTTATGAAAAACCTGTTCCGGAATATGGTGTGTATACGGCAAATAATGGATTCCTGTCGTATCGTTTCAGCGATTCTCCATTCGGTCCCTTTCATGACGGTGGTGATATCAGCTTCAATGGTGGTGAAATTCTGAAATGTGCGGATGGCTGCGGTGTTATGACATACCAGTGGGGCAATAATCATGGTTCCATCATGGAAGTAAACGGTAAATGGTATGTATTTTATCACCGACAGACGGGTGTAAATGAGTTTTCCAGACAGGCGATGTTGGAGCCCATTGATGTTGCTATGGGTAAGGATGGAATGCTTTATATCGGCAAGGTCAGATATCTAAATGGAGAGCCGGTAGATTCCAAGCCGGTGGAGATGACCTCGCAGGGATCGCATATAAATGGATTGGATGCATACAAGTGGATTTCGGCAGGGTATGCCTGTCATATTTACGGCAGCACCACCAAAGCTTATATTCGTCCAGAATATGAGAGGAGAGAAGATATTTCCACACCTGTAGTAAATATCTCTTCTGGAACTACGGTCGGATTTCGTTATTTGCAGTTTGGCAACAATACACCAAGGCAAGTGAGTGTGGTTTTAGGAATACATAAGAACCTTGTCGTAAATGTAAGAATAGATTCTTATCGGGGATGGATTGCAGCTTCCATAGAGTTTGGGGAAAATGAAATGGAAAAAACAGCCGAATTGACAGCTGGCATCATTGGAAAGCATGCTGTTTATTTTGAATTCCTATCTGAAGAAAGTGAAGCAATATCTGAATTTGATAGATTTAGTTTTGACTAAGGGTAGCAGCCGAAGTTATAATAAAAGAATTTAATTGTCAACGTCAGCAAAATCAATAAATTTTGGCTTGACAGAATAGGAAGGCAAATCATGGAAAAATTATGGTGTTATACGAGAGAACCGATGGACAGTGTCTATTATGATCCCAGACTGGCGTACAGCATGCATCTTTTGCTTGAGGAGGACGGAAAGGTAATTACACTGAATCACAACAGCGGTATTCTCTTTGCAAAGGCTACAGAGAATGAGGATGGTTCCCTGAACCCTAAAAGCATAAGATACCCTTATATCCATTCTATGGGAAATGGCCATTATGAGGTTCTGGCAGTTCGTACATTGGCGGATGGTGAGCCGGATGAAGAGAGCAACGGGCTGGTTCTGTCATTTACAACAGATGACTTTGTTTCTTACATAGAGCAGGGGTTACGGGAGCCCGGTGAGGAGTATAAGGCATTACATGCGCTTTGGGCATCCGGAAAAAATCTGGAAGAAGCAGGGGAGCTGAAGGAGCTTCCGGAAGGAGCATGCCTGTGTAACTGCATTGAGATTTCAGACGAGACAGCACAGCGTTTAAAGAATAAGTTTCTGACTGCGCATCATGTGGAGACGATTTTTCCCGAGAAGGTGCTTGCAGGCTCCAAAGAGGAATTTTGCGAGATTAAGGCACGAAAGCTTTTTTCTGACGGAACCGAGAGTACGGCAGCTGTTGACTGGAATCTGGACAATGTTGATTTTAATGTACCGGGAGAATATAAGGTAGCGGGAACTCTCCATCAGGACAGTTTTCCTTTTCCTGTAGCAGAAAATCATGCAGATCCATGCATTGGAAGGTGGAATAATAAGTTTTATTTTATCGCAACCAACGATGCCGATCATGAACACACGATGTATATCCGCGAGGCAGATTCCATTCCGGAGTTGGTCAATGCCAAAGAAAACCTGATTTTGGACAGTACCACATATGAGGGAATCGGAGGACTTCTGTGGGCACCGGAATTACATATTATAGGTGGAAAATTGTGTATTATGCATGCAGCGACCCCGGAGCATTTTTTTGAGGAAGAGAGCCGTGTGATGATTCTGAAGGATGGCGGTAATCCCATTATAAAGGAAGATTGGGAGGCGCCCCGAAGGATCGTGTGCGCAGACGAAAGTGATATTTGTGAAGCTGGGAAAACGATTACACTGGACATGACCCACTTTACATGGGAAGGAGATGATTATGTCATCTGGTCCCAGAGACAATTTCTACCCAAGGATCTGGGCGCATGGCTCTATATTGCAAAGCTGAATCCGTGTGAGCCGTGGAAACTGGCAAGTGATCCGGTTATACTGACAAAACCGGAATATGGATGGGAAAATAACCATACCTTTGTCGTGGAAGGACCGTATGCCCTTATGCGGGATAACAAATTATATGTCACTTATTCTGCAGCAGCGGTGGACACGACCTATGTAGTGGGTTTGTTATCAATCGCGAGCGGTAAAGATCTTTTAAAGGCTTCCAACTGGACAAAATCCAATTACCCTATTCTGACTTCCAGAAGCGTACCGGGAGAGTTTGGAACCGGTCACAATGCTTATGTAGAGGATGCAAATGGAGACATCTGGAATACTTATCATGCAAGACCTGGTGTAGACGCTCCCCGCTGCAGCGGGATCAGACAGGTACATTTCGATGTCGATGGTCAGCCTGTTCTGGATATGACGGAGGATATGACGTTGAATCAGACACTTAAATATGTCAATACTACGATCATTGTTCCATAAAATGCCTGTTATCAGAGATTTACGGCATGGATAATAGTGTCTGCGTGAAAATTTCTGCATTTCGAAAATATGTTCGAACTATCTGTTGACAAACATCTGTTCTTATCATATAATCCAAATATAGAACAGATGTTCCGAACAAGCAATCGAACATTCCCTAAGCAAGAGAGGATGAGAATAATGCAGAACAGAAGAGATTTCAGAGCAATGGATGACAGAGAGTTAAGGAGCTACAGACGTGCGCTTCGACTGCGCAGAGCACGGAGACAGAAAATCATGACTGCCTCCGTGGCTGTCTTCGCAGCAATCTGTATGGTTCTGATCTGTTCGCTTTCCTACAGAGCCATTAAGTCAAATGCAAGCAGTGGTTTTAAATATTATACCAGTATTACTGTGGAGGCAGGAGATACCTTATGGGATATCGCTGACGAGTATATTGATTATGGGTTCTATAAGAACAAGAACAGCTATATCTCCGAGGTGAAGCACATCAACCATCTTGAGGAGGATGCGATTACAGCAGGCCAGACGTTGGTTGTTCCCTATTATTCTTCTGAATTTGTGTATTAAATTCAGTCAGTTCCCTTTTCGCGCAGATGAACCATCTGGGCAGCGCTGCGTCTTCGCTCGTCGTCCTGGGCTGCATAGTGTTTTCTTGTTGTGTTGACATCCTTGTGACCGAGAACATCTGCAACGAGATAAATATCGCCGCTCTCCTGATAGAGTGTTGTACCGTAGGTACTTCTCAGCTTGTGCGGTGTGATCTTTTTCAGCGTTGTCACACGCGAAGCATATTTCCTGACAAGGTTTTCCACGGAGCGTACAGCCATTCTGCGGTTTTGGAGAGAGAGGAAGAGTGCATTTTCATGTCCCTGCTCGGGAATCATGTGTTCCCGCTCCTCCAGATAATCCAACAGTGCAGTTTCGACCTCAGTTCCGAAATAAACGACTGCCTCATAGCCGCCCTTTCGCCTGATCTTAATTCCATCCACATCAAAATTGACATCCTGAATATCCAGCCCGACACATTCCGACACACGGATACCGGTGCCGAGAAGCAGCGTCAGAAGGGCAACATCCCGATTTTTTGTCTTTTTGTGGTATTCCAGTTCCTTCTTCGTCAGCTTTGTGCCGTCTTCCACCTGATCCAGAAGAATAGCGACCTCGTTCGGCTCCAGCCGGATGATCTCCTTTGCGTGTTTTTTTGGCATGGGGACAAGCGCCGCCGGATTATTTTTTATCATTTCCCCCTGATAAAAATAGTTGTAAAAGCTCCGCAGGGAGGCGAGCTTGCGCTCCTTCCCGCGCTCATCGTTAGAGATTTCCTTACCGTCCTTTTCATACAGAGACATATATTCCAGATATTCTTCAATATCCACTCTTGTCAGCTGTTCAAGAATTTCCAGCGGAAAGTCCGTTATTTCTATTTTAGAACAGACAGGATTCTTTTCGTGCAGAAACTCAAAGAAGAGCCGGATGTCATAGGCGTAGGCAAGTCTTGTCCGGGCTGAGGTATAGTCCTCGATACCACGGAAAAACGTGCGGCAGAAGCCGGGCAGCGTCTCCAGAACAGCTCTCATCTTCAGAATATTCTGCTTATTTTGTTCATCGTGATAATTATTGGGCTTCATTACTGCCATGGTCGTTCCTCCAGCCATACATACCGCTGACAATAGCGGTAAACATCCTTTCCTTCACACCCGGATTCTCAAGGTTCAGATTACGAAGAAGATTTTTGACATATTCTCGCTTGGTATGTCCGTCTGCCGGACAGGGGCTCTTGACGACGGGAACCTGATATTTATGTACAAAGCCTATTACATCAGCTTCATTCATGTACATCAGTGGACGAATTACGGTGAGCTCCATGCGGTCAAGGTAGGTGACCGGTGAAAAGGTATGAAACCGTCCCTCATAGATCAGAGACATCAGCATGGTTTCCACGACATCATCCTTGTGATGTGCATAGGCAACCTTGTTGCAGCCGGCGGCTTTGATCGCCTGGTTGAGAGCGCCCTTGCGCATTTTTGCACACAGCGAGCAGGGATTGTCCTCCTTGCGCTCTTCAAAGACAATCTGGGCAATGTCTGTTTTCACGATTGTATATTCAATATCTAGATTCCGGCACAGTTCCTTGATTTTGTCCAGATTCAGATTTTCAAAGCCCAGATCCACCGTGACGGCATGAACCGTGAAATGCTTTGGATAAAAACGGCTCAGACCGTGCAGGGCATAGAGCAGTGTCAGACTGTCTTTTCCGCCCGATATGCCGACAGCGATTTTGTCGCCCTCCTCTATCATCTGATAATCGTCCACGGCTTTGCGGACGTGACTCAATACCTGTTGTAGTTTCATGCTCGTTGTTCAGCCTTTCCTTTTTCGTAAAATTCCATTAATTATATTCTATATTTTTTTTGCCTCCGAAACAATAGAAAATTGATACAAAAACAGTTCAGCGGATATACTAGAAGTGGAAAGGACGGAGAATAAATTTGGCAATCGAATTTGAAAACAGTGTAACGAAGGATAATCTGATGCGGGCGTTTGCCGGGGAAAGCCAGGCGAGAAACCGCTATACTTTTGCCGCCTCTCAGGCTAAGAAAAACGGACTGCATGTGATCAGCGCGGTCTTCGCGTTTACGGCATCACAGGAGAAGGAACACGCGGAGATATTCTATCATCATCTGCGCGAAATGGCAGGGAAAAATATCTTTATCGACGGCGGGTATCCGATTGATCTGTCGGATGACATTTCAGAGCTTTTAAGCATGGCGCAGCACAATGAATATGAGGAACATGACGAGGTGTATAAAAGCTTTGGCGAAAAGGCCAAGGAAGAAGGCTTTCAGCAGATTGCAGCATCCTTCTTCCGGATTGCGGAGATTGAGAAGGTGCATGGCGACCGCTTTGGAAAATATGCGCAGCTATTGAAGGAGGGAAAGCTTTTCGTTTCGGATGTCGAGGAGGAATGGCTTTGCCTGAACTGTGGCTACGTCCATCGCGGGAAAAAAGCACCTGCGGTCTGCCCGGTATGCCATCATGATCAGGGATATTTCATTCGTTTTACCCTGCTTGCGTTTTAGATACGAATTTTACAGAAAATTTATCATACAATACTTGTGATAACAGATTATTAAGTGTATGATAGATATATCATTACCAAAGAAGGGATAAGCGCATGAAATTTAAGTTAAATAACAAGTATGTCAGATGGGGTGTCACGGCTTTTCTGGTTATTGTGGCTGGAATTACATTTTACTATTTCGTTTTTCACAGTTCCAATATCCGGTCCGGTGTTAAAATGATCACGGATATTCTGATGCCGGTGGTTGTCGGAATGGCGATCGCATACCTTCTGACGCCGGTTCTGAATTTTATAGAAAGGAAGCTCCTTTATCCGCTCTGCAATAAGCTGCGGATAAAGCAAAGCAAGAAAAAGAATTCTATTATCCGCGGTCTTGGGATCCTGATTACGGCTTTTCTCTTTGTGGCGTTGATCTATGTATTGCTCTATATGCTGATTTCCCAGATTGTGCCGAGCGTCCAGAATATTGTTTCCAACTTTGACGCTTATACCAGCAACTTTACGAAATGGCTGAATCAGACCATGAATGACAATCCCGAGGTTCAGGCTTATCTGGTGAGAACCTTCGACAAGTACTCCAATGAACTGGAGAGCTGGATTACCGATATTCTGCCTAATACGGGACAGCTTATCAAGACGGTTTCCCTCAGCATTCTCGGCGTCGTTGGTGTGCTCTGGGACTTTGTGATCGGCTTCATTATCTCGATCTATGTTCTGGCGAGCAAGGAGAAATTTGCGGCACAGGCAAAGAAGGTGTCCTATGCGCTTTTTGAGAAGGACACCGCCAACACTGTGATCAGGAACTTCCGCTTTACCCATAAGACCTTTATCGGTTTCCTTGGCGGGAAAATCGTCGATTCCATTATTATCGGAATCCTATGCTTTATCGGAACTTCGATTTTAAAAACGCCCTATGCGGCACTGGTCAGCGTAATTGTCGGTGTGACAAATATTATTCCCTTCTTCGGACCGTTTCTGGGTGCGGTGCCCAGCGCATTATTGATCTTCGTTGTCGATCCGCTCCACCCGCTGAACTGTCTGTACTTTGTAATCTTTATCATTGTTTTACAGCAGGTCGACGGCAATATTATCGGCCCGAAGATCCTTGGAAGCTCGACCGGTCTTGCCGGCTTCTGGGTTATTTTTGCGATCACACTCTTCGGCGGACTCTTCGGTGTCTTCGGCATGATTATCGGCGTACCGATCTTTGCCGTGATTTATGCGGGAATCCGTTCGGGCTTAAATATTCTGTTAAGCAAAAAGGAGATGCCAACGGAACTGGAAAAATATCGGAATCTGGACTATGTGGACGAAGAAGGCATGCATGATATGCCGGAGGAACAGCCGGGTGAAAAAAAGGCATCAAGAAGGCAGAGTAAAAAAGCCGGCGTGAAGGATGGGCAGTCCGAGTCCGGGCAGGAAAAGACTGAAAAATAGTATATGCGTTTAGGAATGGAGAAAAAATGAGATTTTTAATACAAAGGGTGAACAGAGCAAGTGTCGCTGTCGAGGGAGAATGCATTGGAAAGATTGACATGGGCTTTCTGGTTTTTATAGGTATCAGCAACGAGGACACGACTGCCATCGCGGACAAAATGGTTAAAAAGCTCTTAGGTCTTCGTATCTTTAAGGATGAAAACGACAAGGTCAATCTGAATCTGAAATCCGTGGACGGGCAGCTGCTGCTGATCTCGCAGTTTACACTCTATGCCGATTGCAGAAAGGGCAACCGTCCATCCTTCGTAAATGCCGGTGCACCGGACATGGCAGAATCCCTGTACCGCTACATTATCGATAAATGCAAGCAGGAAATAGCAGTAGTGGAGGAGGGAAGCTTTGGCGCAGACATGAAGGTTTCTCTTGAAAATGACGGTCCTTTTACGGTTTATCTGGATTCCAGTGATATTTGCAGATAAAAATTTACAGATAAAAAATTTATAAATAAATAGAATAAAATAATAGTACCAAGGAGGAAAGGTATGGAAATTATTGCGATTGTTTTAGCGGCAATTCTGTTTGTATTGATCATTCTTTTTGTCACAGGTTATGTGAAGGCTTCTCCGGATACCGCCATTATTATCTCGGGTCTGCGGAAGAATCCGAAGGTTCTGATCGGTAAGGCCGGAATCAAAATCCCTTTTCTGGAGCGCAAGGATGAATTGAACCTGCAACTGATTCCCATTGATGTCAAGACGTCCAATGCCGTTCCGACCGCTGATTATATCAATATCAATGTAGATGCAACGGTCAATGTAAAAATCAGTGACAATGAAGAGCGTCTGAAACTCGCGGCGCAGAATTTCCTGAACAAAAATGCGGAATACATAGGACGGGTTGCCAGAGAAGTGCTCGAAGGTAACGTCCGTGAGATTGTCGGTAAAATGGCGTTGGAAGAAATGGTTTCCGACCGTCAGAAGTTCGCTCTTCTTGTAAAGGAGAACGCAGAGCCGGATCTGGCGGCTATGGGGCTGGATATTATCAGCTTCAACGTCCAGAATTTTGTTGACGGAAACGGTGTTATCGAGAACCTCGGTGTTGATAATATTGTAAAGATACAGAAGAATGCTGCGATTTCCCGCGCAGAGAGCGAGAAGGAAATTGCAAAGGCACAGGCAAATGCAAAGCGTGAGGCGAACGAGGCTGAGGTAAACGCGGCTTCCGAGATTGCTAAGAAGCAAAACGAGCTCGCTATCCAGAAGGCTGAACTGAAGCGTGAAGCGGATGTCAAGCAGGCTGAGGCAGATGCAGCTTATAAGATTCAGGAAGAGGAACAACGTAAAACAGTCGAGATTACGACCGCAAATGCAAATATCGCAAAGCAGGAAAAGGAAATCCTTCTGAAACAACGTGAAGCTGAGGTTATGGAACAGGCACTGGATGCGCAGGTTAAGAAAAAGGCTGAAGCTGACAAATTTGCCAAACAGCAACAGGCGGATGCACAGTTGTACGAGCGTCAGCGTGAGGCGGAGGCAAAGAAATTCGAGACGGAAAAAGAAGCCGAGGCAATGAAGGCACAGGCGGAAGCCAAGAAATACACCATGGAACAAGAGGCGGAAGGTATCAGAACCAGAGGACTTGCCGAAGCGGAAGCCATCCGTGCCAAGGCAGTTGCTGAGGCGGAAGGTATTGAGAAAAAGGCGGAAGCTATGGCTAAAATGGGTGAGGCTGCCGTACTTGAGATGTACTTTAAGGCATTGCCCGAGGTGGTCAAAAATGCAGCTGAACCCCTTAACAGTGTCGATAAGATTACGATGTACGGTGACGGCAACTCCACGAAGCTCATGAAAGACATTATGGGAACCGTTGTACAGGTTACGGACGGCTTAAAGGAATCAACGGGGGTTGATCTGCAGGCAGTCCTTTCCGGATTCTTAGCTGGAAAAGTCGCGTCAGGTGACAAGAAAGTTGATGTAGATCATACAACATTTACAGAATAAGACCTGGGTCTAAATGTTAATCCAACTATTCGTTAAAGCTGTCTTTTGCGCATAGTTGAATTTCTTTTTGGAACTCTTCTTTTTTAGGGTTGGCGGCATTTCAGACTATTCCATAAGCCCTTCTGAGAAGAAATAAGAGGCGAGCTGAGCCCTTGAACTGAAGGACTCAGCTTCAAGTAAAGCCTTTACCTCATCCCTTGTATAAAAGGCGGCCGTGATCTGTTCGTTGTCGGACGTGTGATCCGCGATGGTTCCGGTTGCTTCGACAAACGCTATATAGGTAGTCATATCTGAAATGGCAACTGCGGCAAACGACGGCGGAAGGATTTTGCGAATGCTTTTCACCTGCAGCCCGGTTTCCTCATAGAGCTCACGCGCGATACATTCCTCAATCGTTTCACCGGCTTCCAGCATACCGGCGCAAAGGTTATAGATTTCTCTGTTGACACCCATGCGGAACTCACGCAGCAAAAGCAGCTTTCCGCCGCAGGTGGCAATAATGGACACGCCGCTTGGTCTGGCACCAATGTCCTCCACCTTCTGAAGCTCCTTGTGGCTTACGATTTCATATTTCTTTTGTTGACCTGACTTATTCAGATAGGTAAGCTCATAACTTTTAAGATAACAACCGTCTCTTACCTTTTCAAATTGAACGAATTTCATTGTATTGCTCCCACAGCGGTTTCATGATTTTTTTCCTTGTAATCTCCACGAGCCCCAGAGGGGTCATATCAACGACGTTGGTACGGATTCTGTCGTCCTGTACCAGCCCCTTCATCTGCCGGAGAAGTCCTGCCCTGCTCTCTTCTGCTCTCATATTGATAAAATCAACGACAATTATACCGGAAAGATTTCTCAGCCGGAGCTGTCTTGCTATTTCGACTGCCGCTTCCGTATTGACCTTCCATGCCGTCTGGTCGTCATTGCCCTTCCGTGCTTCAAATTTGCCGGAATTGACGTCGATCACGGTTAAGGCTTCCGTTGGCTGGATAATGAGATATGCACCGGATTTCAGCCATACCCGCTCACCGAATGCCTCATCAATCTTGCTGTCGAGATTATAGAGCTTTGACAGGGAAAGCATAGAATCGTCATAAAGTCTGCATGGTGTTGACGGCAGATGGATTTCCGCATATTTCTTTAGTTCAGTATACACAGCCGGATCATCCGTTATGATTTCCGAAAATTCGTCGGGCGATACAAGCTGGGGCAAAATTCTGTCTGCCATGCACTCCGGTTCAAGGACGCAGACACGGCCGGTGCGGTGCATGCAGGAGCCGAGGAAGCTGACAAAACGTTCCAGAATGGAGGAAAACTGTTCCTTCAGTCTCTCGCGGTTCGATTCAGAACAGAACTCCGTCGCTCTTGTTCTGACTACCAGCCCGACAGAGGGAATGATTGTTCCGGGGAATCGGCCGGCAACCAGACCCTGAACGAAGCAGCCGTCAGCTATGATTCCGGCTTCAGTCAGCAGCCCGGTCAATGCCTGTTTCTGAGCCTTTTCCAGCTTGGATGAAATTCCGAGCGTGGGCTCGCCAAAGTAAAAGGCAAAAAAGTCATCGGAAAATGAAATATGAGCGGTGACAGATGCCTGTTTCGTTTTCTGGACGTCTCGGACAATCTGTACGGGGAACTCGTCTCCTTCCAGAATTCTGCCGTCCGGCTTGCGGTTCAGCAGAAGCACCTGCCTTGCATCCTTCATTGGAAGAAAGCATAGTTCTCCGTTTGTAATCTCCACGAAACATGCCTGAATATTCGGGACAACATTTTTCACGCGGCAAAGGTAAATCGCGCCGACCTTGCTGCTCTCCGGGAAATTCAGCATCGTGAGTCTGGAATTTACGAGCAGCGCGGCACAGGGCTTCTTGTGATAAGTGGTAAAAATCAGTTTCCCGTCCGCGGTGCTGCGGAGGGCTGTCTCATCATTGGAAAGTGTCAGGGACAATTTGGTTTCTATCTTACGGCTCATCTGTCCCTCCGTATTCCTTGTCGTCGCCGATGTCGCCAAGGGAGACAAACTGATGCACTTCCTCCTCCGGGCTTATATCGGTATACATGTCCTCTCTGGTGACAAGCAGGGCATTTTCCTTCGGAGTCTCACCGTGTTCTGCGAGCAATGCCTCAATAATTTGTATCGGTTTGATATTTCCGGCGCTGGAGGCGTTGACAAGCATGGAAAAGGCATTCCCATCCCAGTTCATCTCGTAGATGCCGGGACGGAGATCAAGCTCTCTGCTCCCCTTCTTTGTCGCTTTTGTAATCAGGATGCTGTCCTTGGCAAGAAAAGCTGGCAGAACTTTTTCGATATCAATATTAGGTTCCCGTCCCTCACGGAATCGCACGGTGTAAGAGGCTGCCGCTACGCTTGCCATCGCATTTCCGACGCTGTCCGGAAGGATTTTCGTGCCGACAACCTCGATGCCGTAAACACTGACCGCATTGAGACGGTCGGTAATATCCTGACAGGATAGAAGGGAATTGACTTCAATATCCATATATTCGCCGTTGCTCTCCAAGCCGACACCGAGCGGTGCCGCAAACGTCATGACCTGGTGCGGACTGTAGCCGCCGGTGTAGACGACATCCAGCTCCGCGCGGCGGATCGCTTTCTGAAAGAAGCGCATGACGTCCAGATGTCCGATAAAACGGACGGGACCGTATTTTCTGAATTTGATTCTGATCTTCATAGGTTCTCACATTCTGCCGTTGTACGGCTCTTTGTCTCTGTAACTAGCATCCGCCGGTGACAAGTCCTTGTGCCGGTTTGGATTCAAAGCAGATTCCGCCACCGAATTTTGCTGCGCCGCAGCCCTGACATTTCAGCTTGCAGTTGGCGGAAACCTCCTCCCGCTGTGCCTTTTCCCATTCGCGTTTCAGAAATTCCTTTGTCACACCGCAGTCAATGAAATCCCACGGCAGGATCTCGTCCAAAGAACGCTCACGGTGGGTATAAAAGTCAACCGATAAGCCGCATTCCTCTATGGTGTCCAGCCAGCGGTCATTATCGTAAAATTCACTCCACGCATCATAGAAGCTGCCCTTTGCGTATACCCTGCGGATCACCTCGCAAAGCCTCCGGTCGCCTCTGGCAAGAACTCCTTCCAACACGCTCGCATCCGCCTCGTGCCAGTTATACTTGATGCTTTTCTGGTTCAGCTGCTCTGAGATCGCCTTCCTCGTCAGATAAGCCTTCTCGATAAACTCGTCCTTTGTACACTGGGAAGCCCACTGGAACGGTGTAAACGGCTTCGGCACAAAGAAGGAGGTGCTCGCTACAATCTGCACTCTTCCGTTGACACGCTTTTCCTTCGGAACCGTGTCGAAGAAGGTAGCGGCAATCTTGTTGCAGAGCTCGGCAATTCCCCGGATATCGTCTTCCGTTTCCGTCGGCTGTCCGAGCATGAAGTACAGCTTTACTCTCGTCCAGCCGCCCTCAAACGCGAGCGCAGCACCTTTCAGGATGACCTCCTCCGAGAGTCCTTTGTTGATGACATTTCTCAGGCGCTGACTTCCCGCCTCGGGGGCGAAGGTGAGGCTGGATTTCTTGACATCCTGCACCTTGCTCATGACATCCAGTGAAAAGGCATCGATTCTGAGCGACGGAAGGGAGATATTGATATGCCGCTCATTGCATTCGTCGATCAGGAAGTTAATCAGCTCAGGGAGCTTGCTGTAATCACTGGAGCTCAGAGAGCTCAAAGAAATCTCTTCATGTCCGGTATTCTTCAACATTTCCAGCGCCCATTTCTTCAGGGTTTCGACATCGCGCTCCCGGACCGGGCGATAGAGCTGTCCCGCCTGACAGAACCGGCAGCCTCTGATGCATCCGCGCTGGATCTCGAGCACCACTCTGTCCTGCGTCACCTTGATAAACGGAACGACGGGCTTCATCGGATAATAGGTATCTGTCACATCCATCTGGATTTCCTTTGTGATCTTTTCCGGGATACCGTCCTCGGTTGGCAGAAAGCTCCTGATCGTTCCGTCCTCATGGTAGCTTACCTCATAGAATGCCGGCACATACATCCCCGGCACTTTGGCGGCACGGCGCAGAAATTCCTTCCTGCCAACCTTCTGTTCCCGGCATTCCTTATAGAGATTCAGAAGATTCCTATACTGGGTCTCACCCTCTCCGATATAGAAGATGTCGAAGAAATCGGCGATTGGCTCAGGATTGTAGGTACAGGGACCGCCACCGATCACGATCGGGCAGTCCTCGCCCCTGTCTGCCGCATTCAGCGGAATTTGTGCGAGATCGAGTATCTGAAGAATGTTTGTGTAACACATCTCGTACTGGATGGTGATGCCGAGAAAATCAAATTCCTTCACCGGGTCCTGCGATTCCAGAGCAAAAAGGGGGATATTTTCCCGGCGCATGATAGCGTCCAGGTCGATCCACGGAGAGTAAACTCTCTCACACCAGACATCCTCCCAGGAATTAAACATATCATATAATATCTGAATGCCCAGATGGGACATTCCGATTTCGTAAACGTCGGGGAAACACATCGCAAAGCGCACCGCGATCTGTCCCTTGTCCTTGATGACGGAATTTACTTCATGACCGATATAGCGCTCAGGCTTTTCCACCTTCATCAGAATGTCATCCGAAAGAGCCAGCTTTTCGTTTGGGTTCATATTTGACAGCCCTCCATATACTTATGCGCTTCATTTTATCATACCTACGAATACAATGCAAATTCCGTCATATCTTTTAGTAACGGTCAGGCAATCGCCGGAGGAAATCAATGAGCGGAGTGACAGCAGAACAAAAGCTGCAGCTTGTACAGCAGATCAGACAGCAGTATCGCCGGAACAGATATGACATGAGCAGCCGGGAACAGATTTTATACGGAAGCACAAGTGATAACTATGCCATGGAGGATGAGAACCTCGATCAGGAAGCGCCGCCGGCATCGTCACTCGGCCTGCGGACAGTGCTGGCAATCCTTCTCTTTGCAGCGGTTGTGATACTGGATGCCAACGGTCTTTCTATCGGTGAGTTTACATCGGAAAGGCTGTTCGGACTGCTTTCCGCTGATTATGAATATAGAATTACAGAATGGCTGGCGGCGTTCTCCGCAAAATAGAGAGCACCGCCAGATAAATAGTTTTTTTATAAGGTTCCGGTGAGATAAGCATAGGCATTCAGGATATTCTGCTGTTTCCCGGCGATAAAGTAATAATCCTGCTGTTCCTGCCCTTCCATGCAGAGATAGGAGCCGTAGGCGGGAATATCGCAGCTGATAGCAGTGCCGGAGGAAGCCGGAAGAATCGCATAGCCTTTATCCGAAAGGACAAACGGCAGCTGTCCCTCTGTTGAGATAATCCTTGCGCCGCCGCGAAGCTTCAGACCGCCCTGGCCTGCAGGCCCCATGGCATAGATCTGCTCCTTCTTCTGCCAGTCAAAAAAGATCCATGATCTGTCCGCGTCAAGCTGCCTGCATTCCTGTCTGCGCTCTGCCAACAGCAGACTTCCCGTTCTGTCAAGGTAGCGTCCGCTTCCGGTCAGCTTGTCAATTTGCAGGGTGAGCTCGCCGGTCGTCAGTTCAATCATCTTTCCGGTGTCACGGAATTTCCAGTTTTTGTCTGTCCTGTTGACGGCAATCAGCGGATGCACGCCGTCTGTCAGCTTCTGTCCCCGGGAGAAAGTAATCCTCAGAATCGCGCTGCCGATCGGGCTGATCCGCAGTGTTCCGTACTGGGACTGGAGATATAAACCGTCCGCCTGCCTGGAAGCCCATTTCACACCGAGATTGATCTTTGCATGTCCGGCAGGACGCAGACTCTCCGTCACCGGCATATCTCCGAAGGAAACCGCCGGAACATTGGAAGCTGGCTTTTCCATGGATGGGCGGGAAACGGTCTGTGCCGCCGTGTAATCGTTTCTGTCCGGCTTTCTGCGCGGTGTCTGGCTTTCTGCGTTGGCGGAGGCAATGACAATTCTCGGCTTTACGCGGGGACATTTCTCCTGACCCACGCGCGGGAGCGGCTGGGTTTGCACTGTTTTTCCGGCAGCATCAGAGCTCTTTTTTTCCTGTGTGTCGGATGCGTCCGGCATAGGCTTTTCCGGCAGGGGATCGGCGATCAGTCCGGTCAGGTCTCCGGTGTGCAGCACATGCAGCTCATGGAGTGCTCTGGTCGCAGCGACATAAAGGAGCTTCGCATGGCCGTCATCGACCGGGTAATCCTTACGGCTCGGGTTCATAATCAGGACAGCGTCAAACTCCAGTCCCTTTGTGTATTCTACCGGCAGTACCAGGATTCCGCTTCCGAAGTCCGCCTTCTCCAGATCACTCTCCAGAATGGTAATATGTCTTGAAAGCTGGACGGCGGTTCGTCTTGCGGAGGCGGTATCTCTGCAGACAACCGCAATTGTGTCGAGCCCCTCCGACTGCCAGCCGCGACAGATCTCGGCGGCGCGGGCGGCGATCAGCTCCGGTGCACCGGAAAGCTGCTCTACTTCGACCTGCTTTCCATGGCGGATGATGGGTTCGACCGGATAGATGGAAAAGCTGCCGTGGCGGAGAATGTTTGTGGCAAAATCTGAAATCTCCACGGTGTTCCGGTAGCTCTTGCGCAGCACGCCAAAGGAATCAGCGGCATCCGGCAGCAACAGCTTCCGCAGGGCTTCCCAGTCGCTGAGACCAAAGCCGAAGTGGATATTCTGGGAAATGTCCCCCATCACGGTATAGGTACAGTCCTTGATACAGGCATGTAAAACCTCATATGCCATCATGCCGAAATCCTGCGCTTCGTCGACGACGATATGGTGTGCCTCGCTGATTACCTCGGTCTCGCACACCCGCTTATAGAGCAGCGCCAGCGCCGCAAGATCATACACATCATAGCTGTCATCTGCCGGTGCTGTGACCTCATACCCCTTCCGGAGCTGTTCGGCGAGAAACTGTGTATATAAGTCATAGATGGAGGTCTTCCACTGCGTTCCCCCGTAAAAGCCTCTGTATGCCTTGAGGATCGCCTTTCGTTCCTCGGCGGTATATTTGATGCCCTTTCCGAGAAATTCATCCTTGACCTTGATCAGGAGACGTTCGTTCAACATATTGATCTTGCTCTGGATGGAGACAGCCGGATTCTGTGTGATATAGCGCTCCACGCTGTCGCGTTCCACCAGCCGGACAAGAATCGGCTGCAACCCGGCTTTTCTGTCCTCTGCCGTCCGGTCGTATACGCCGTTTTTGCCGTCCTGCAGTCCCTCGACGAACTGCCTCGGATTCAGATAGACCGTCTCGCGGCGTATGGTGTCCCACTCCAGTTTGCGGATGAAGGCTTCGAGATCATTGTACCACTGCTCGGTTCCTTTTACGATGTCTGCACTGCCGGATACCGGTTTGATCTTGCTCTTCCTTGCATCCCATGCCTCATAGAGAAGCCGGATAAAGAGCTGTTCCATCGTCATCTGCTTTACACCATAGACATCCAGATCCGGCAGAACACCCGTGATATAGTTCAACAGGATGCGGTTACTGCCGACAATGTAGAAATCCTCCGGGCGGAAGCGCTCCTGATAGTTGTACAGGATATAGGATATCCGATGCATGGCAACGGTTGTTTTCCCGGAGCCAGCAACACCCTGGACGATCACGTTGTGGAAGGGAGATTTCCGGATGATCTCGTTCTGTTCCTTCTGGATTGTCGCAACGATCTCACCGAGCACGGCTTCCTTGTTCTTTGACAGGTATTTCATCAGCAGATCATCGTTTGCAACAACCTCGGTGTCAAAGTAATCCAGCAGCTTTCCCTCGTCGATCTCATAAGTCCGTTTCAGCTTGAGGTCAATGGGGAGCTCCATTCCTTCCGGTGCGCTGTAGCTGCATTTTCCCAGCCCGTTTTCATAGTAGGCGTTGGCAACGGGGGCGCGCCAGTCGATCACCATCCAGTGTGTGTTGTCTTTGGAAATTCCGCCCTTGCCGATGTACAGGGATTCTTCGATTCTCAATGTCTCATCATAGAAGATAATCCTGCCGAAATACGGCTTGTGCAGCGCCCTTTCATTTCGCTCCAGCGCGCGCTTCATGTGCTCGTTCAGAGTGATGGTGTTGTTGAGTATTGTCCAGACCTCGACATCGTTGTCGTGGTAATGCTCCAGCATTTCATCAATATCCTGCTGCATTCTGGCGACTTCACTGCCATAATTCTCCAGATTTGTCTCAATGACCTCCATTGTCTCCTGCAAATACTGTTCTTCCGATGCCCGGTCTGTGTTCTTCATGAGTACCTCCCTCTTTATAAATGACTGGTTTTGGCTGAGCTGTAGTTAAAAGTATACAGGAAAAGAAAAATAATGCTAGACTTTTCTTTCTTTTTTTGGTAAAGTGTTATATAGAGTCGTGCCTAAAAAAAGCTGCCGTAAACCGGCAGCTTTTAAACTTTATATTGATATTCATCTGAGGGAACCTATCGGTTTGCAAGCTCTGTTGTAATCTCCTCCCAGCTTACCCCTTTTTCGACCATGAGCACCATCATATGATAGAGGAAATCGCTGATCTCGTACTTGACCTCGTTAGCGTTGGGGTTCTTTGCGGCAATGACGATTTCGGTCGCCTCCTCGCCCAGCTTTTTCAGGATCTTATCGATACCTTTGTCGAACAGATAGTTGGTGTAGGAGCCCTCCTTGGGATGCAGCTTTCTGTCCTTGATCACATTCAGCACATCCTCGAAGACCTGCAACGGGTTCTCCGCCTCCTCATACTCCTTCTTTGCGATCTCATTAAAGAAGCAGCTGTGGGAACCGGTGTGACAGGCAGCTCCGACCTGGGATACCTTGGCGAGAATCGTATCCATGTCACAATCTGCAGTCAGGCTTTTCACATACTGGTAATGTCCGCTGGTCTCCC
Organism: uncultured Lachnospiraceae bacterium; assembly: GCA_900554205.1. Classification (GTDB taxonomy): domain Bacteria; phylum Bacillota; class Clostridia; order Lachnospirales; family Lachnospiraceae; genus Acetatifactor. The sequence goes on along the minus strand of USGM01000002.1, from coordinate 26,965 downwards.
CCTTCAGCCACAGTTCATTTCTGCTTCTGCTGAAATAGGTCATCTTTCCGGTTACAAGCGTCTTATTGTACGCCTCCTCATTCATATAGGCGACCATCAGCACCTCCAGCGTCCGGTAATCCTGCACGACGACCGGTACCATGCCGTCATTGTTCTTCTTGAAATCAGCCCATGCAAATGCCGCGTCCAGCGTTTCCACGGACATACCGTTTTCACGGCAGAGCTGCTTCAGGGAAAGAATCTCCCGGTAATTATCATTGATGGTATTTCCGGTAACGCCGCAGACCTGCTTGTACGCGAAAATTTCCATCAGCTTATTCAGTGCAATCTGATTGATCTGCACATAAAAGGGAAGCTCCGTGATCCCCTCTGTCTCACGGATCTGGTGGGGATTCATGAGCACCAGTGTTGAAATGTATTTCTCGACAAGCTCCCTGTTGGCGGCGATCACCTGTGGATCGTTGTAGGAGGCGAGAATCTTATCCCGTCCGAACTTCAAAGAGACCTCTTCCGTAATCTGGATGTTTTCTTCCTTTTCATAATCCAGAATTGCCCTTTTACATCCGGCATAGAGCAGCTTCTTCACATCCTCCATGCGCTTGATGTTTCCGGCGCCGATGACATCCGTCTCCGCGACAGCACAGATTTCCTTGATGATGTCCAGAGCGGCTTCATGCTCAGCATCCTCCGACGACATATCAAAGACGATCAGTTCATCCGCGTTATTTTCATTGTACAGACGCACCAGACGCAAGGGATCGGTTTCCACAACGGAGGTATCTGTAAGGGATTTTACGGCGTGCTCATGAAATAAATAGATACAGGGCACAAATTTTTTTATTAACATAAGGTGCATCCTTTCTTATCTATATGTATTATTTCTAAATGGATTATGCTATAGGCTTCCCTTGGTGCTCAGGACATCCGTGATCCTCGGGTCAAAGCTGACCGCCTGATCCAATGCCTTTGCAAACGCCTTGAAGCCCGCCTCGATCATATGATGTGCGTTCAATCCGTCCAGCATCTTGATGTGCAGATTCATTCCGGCACTGTAGGAGACTGCATAAAAGAATTCCCGGACAAGCTCGGTGTCCAGTGTGCCGACCCTCTCCACGGGGAAGGTGCAGTCAAAGTTGAGATAGGGACGACCGCAGAGATCGACGGCGCAGAGAGCAAGCGCGTCATCCATCGGGAGAATGAACGAACCATAGCGGCGGATGCCCTTCTTGTCGCCGACAGCCTGTGCGATCGCCTTTCCGAGAACAATGCCGGTATCCTCGACCGTATGATGTCCGTCCACATGCAGATCACCCTGTACCTTGCAGTTTAAGTCAAAGAACCCGTGCCGGGAAAAGCCTTCCAACATGTGATCGAAGAATCCGATTCCCGTGGAGATGTCGGCGGCGCCGCTGCCGTCCAGATTTAATTTCAGGGTAATATCCGTCTCTTTTGTTGTGCGTGTGATTTCTGCTGTCCGATTCATCTGCTTCTCTGCTCCTTGTCATGCTTACTCAAAACGAACCCGAATACTGTTGGCGTGTGCCGTAAGTCCTTCGCTCTCGGCAAAGGTTTCGATGTCCTGATGTATCTTCTCAAGTGCCTCACGGGAATAGGAAATAATACTGGTCTTCTTAATGAAATCATCCACGTTCACCGGCGAAAAGAATTTTGCGGTTCCGTTTGTCGGCAGAATGTGATTCGGACCGGCAAAATAGTCTCCGAGCGGTTCGGATGCATATTCTCCGAGGAAGATCGCGCCCGCATTGCGGATCTTTGTCATGATCTCGAACGGATTTGCCGTCAGGATCTCCAGATGCTCCGAGGCAATCTCGTTTACGGCATCAATGGCATCCGCCATGCTTTCTGCCAGCAGGATATAGCCGTAATTATCCAGAGACTTCTGGATGATGGCTTTTCTCTCAAGCTCGGTGACAAAGACATCAACCTGTGCGGAAACCTGTTCTGCCAGAGCTTTCGAGGTCGTAATCAGAATGGCGCTTGCCAGCTCGTCGTGCTCTGCCTGGGAAAGCAGATCGGCTGCGACATATCTCGGGTTTGCCGTCTCGTCTGCCAGAACCAGTATCTCGCTGGGGCCTGCAATTGAGTCAATGCTAACATAGCCGTAAACAGCCTTCTTTGCCAGCGCGACAAAGATATTGCCGGGGCCGGTAATCTTATCGACCTTGGGAACGGATTCCGTGCCGAATGCCATCGCTGCGATCGCCTGTGCGCCGCCGACCTTGTATATCGTATCGACACCCGCAATGTCCGCCGCAACCAGTGTTCCGGGGTTGACGCTGCCGTCCGCTCCGGGAGGTGTCGTCATGATGATCTCGGACACTCCGGCGGTCTTCGCGGGAATGACATTCATCAGCACACTGGAAGGATACGCTGCCTTGCCGCCGGGAACATAGACACCTGCTCTGGCGATCGGCGTGATCTTCATACCGAGAATCGTTCCGTCCTCCTTGGCGTCGAACCAGCTGTTGCGGAGCTGCTTCGCATGGAATGCCCGGATATTTTCGGCGGATTTCCGGATAACCTCGACCAGACCGGCATCCAGCTTCTGATATGCCTCGTCGATCTCCGCGCGGGTAACCCTGATGTTATCGGCAGACAGGGCAAATTTGTCAAATCTTAAGGTATAGTCAAAGAGCGCCTTATCCCCGTTCGCCTTGACGTTGGAAATAATCTCGTTGACCGTGCTCTCATATTCCGAATAATTGTTGGGGCTTCTCTTTAAGAGATCATTCAGAATCCCCTTTTTACTTTCTTTTGTCAGCGCTACGATTCTCATGCTTTTTTCCCTTTCCGCGCACGTCCTTTGCACATAGCGGGTTTGTGTCAAGTGCGCGCAGACACAAATTCCGTGCTTGAAAAATTCTATTTTTCAAGCTTTTCTCTTATCCTGTTGACTAAGGTCTTGATTCTCTCTGTCTCCATCTGCATACTGACCGGATTGACGATCATTCTCGCAGAGAGCGGGCAGACCTCCTCCAGAACCTCCAGTCCGTTTTCACGCAGTGTGGAACCGGTCTCGACAATATCGACGATGACATCGGAGAGCTCCACCAGCGGCCCGAGCTCCACCGAGCCGTTCAGCTTTATGATGTCTACGGTCTGGTGCTTCTTATTATAGAAATAATCCTTCGCAATGCAGGGATATTTGCTTGCCACGCGGATGCGCTCGTGATGCTGTAAAAGCTCCCTCGCGGAAGCCGGTCCGCAGACGCACATCCGGCATTTCCCGAAGCCGAGGTCAAGTACCTCGTAGACATTGCGGTTCTCCTCAAGGATTGTGTCCCTCCCGACAACCCCGATGTCCGCCGCTCCGTACTCAACGTAGGTCGGCACATCCGGCCCCTTCGCCAGAAAGAACCGGAGCTTCAGCTCCTCATTGACAAAGATCAGCTTGCGCGAGCTTTTGTCCTTCATCTCATCACAGGTAATGCCCAGCTGCTCAAATAATTCCAGTGTCTTGTTTGCCAGTCGGCCCTTGCCAAGCGCAAAGGTCAGGTATCTATCTTCACTCATAATCCTCTCCATCCTGCATCTCTTTCGCAATGAGAACAGCAGCATGACCGGCTGCCCTTAGCGCCTGTGCCTCAGCCAGCTTCTCCTCAAAATTGTCCGGCAGATAAGTAATCACGCGGACGGACTCCGGCTCCGGCAGTACAACCTTCTGTCTGGACAGCGCTTCGAGGATGCTGTCGATCACCATGCAGAAGCCGATTGCCGGTGCTTCCTTGCCAAATTGATGGAGCAGGTGGTCATATCTTCCACCCTTGACAATGGCATCGCCCACACCGTAGGTGTATGCTTTGAAAATGACACCGGTGTAATATTTGTATTTGCTGAGCATGCCGAGATCAAAGGAAATGTAATCGGCAACCCCATAAACCTGAAGCACCTTATGTAATTTCTCAAGACGCTCGATAGCGGCAAGGGAACGCTCATTGCTGACCATGTCGCGCGCGTCAGTCAGGGAACACATGTCCCCGAACATATCGGCAACCTTGAGCAGACGGCTGTGGTAGGGTTCGACCACCTTCCGCTCCTGAAGCAGCTCCTGCGCCGCAAAATAGTTCTTCCCGGAAATGCAGGCGCGGAGATCCATCTCCGTCTCCTCATCCAGCCCCGCTTCCTCGCACAGACCCTTGAAATATTCCACCTCGCCGATAGATACCTGAAAGCGCTGCAGTCCGGTGTCCAGTAATGCCTTGATGACAAGGCTGATGATCTCAGCATCCGCCTCGACGGAAGGATCACCGATCAGCTCAGCACCCATCTGTGTCGATTCCTTCAGCTTGCCCTGTAGATTTGAGGTGTTCGTAAAGGTGTTTCCGACATAGCTGAGCCGGAGCGGCACCTTTTTCTCGCTGAAATATTTTGCCGCACATCTTGCAATCGATGGTGTGAAATCCGGGCGGAGCACCAGCGTATTCCCTTCCTTGTCAAAGAACTTGTAGAGCTCCCGGCTGGGGGTCGTTCCGATCTCCTTGGAAAACACATCGAAAAACTCAAAGGTCGGTGTCTGTATCTCCTGATAGCCGTACAGGCGGATGCGCTCGTGAAGCCGGTTTTCCACCTCCAGCTTTCTGTGGTATTCTTTTCCGTAGATGTCCCGGACACCTTCCGGGGTATGTAATAGTTGTTTGCTCATAGCTACCTCTTTAACACTTTAACGTGCTACCATAGCACCATGGTAGAGAAAGAAACTAAATGTAGTATACCGAAGGATATTTATAGTGTCAAGAATTATTTTATACGCTGTCCCGGTCATCCAGATCCTGCTGGAGAATGTCGAGATACGGCACAAGAATGCCGTGTCTCCTGGGCAGAATGTACGCGGGATTCAGCTCCTCGTAGCGAAAGCTCTTTCTTCCGCCCTCCTGCGCCCGGTTCCAGAAAAAGAGCAGCATCTCCAGAGGGAGATAGTAAAGGATGTCCTTATGTGTGTAATAGATCAGGAAAAAGGCGATGCCGCCCTGCTTCTCAAACCGCTTCATAAATTCGACCTGATGCGGATGGATATTTTGCAGGGAAAAGGTATCTACCGAGCATTCCTTGGCGTCAAAGCAGACCGGAAGCCCCTGCACTGCACCAATGTAATCGACAGTGCTCTTCTGTTCAAAATAGGCAAGAGTGATCTGACGATGCTCCTTGTCCATTTTGATCGGTGTGATTGGTGTGGGAACCTTCTGGATCAATGCCAGTCCGGCATCGGCGTATTTCTCGTTTGTCCGGTTGATCATATCCTCCAACGTCGATCCTCGCAGGCCTCTGGAATTCCATGTTGCCATCTTAATTCAAAATCTCCTCTCCGAACAGCTCGCACTGTATGCGCCGGAACTGTTCAGGATAATCGGAAATATAGGTATTTCCGGCGGTTGCCGGGAGGAAAGCTCCCGCTTCTCCTGCCTTGGGAAAGACAAGTCTGTATGCGTGCAGCAGCTGGCAGGAAAGCCCGAAATGCTCCTTCATATAGCGGTTAGTCTTCGCATTGCCATATTTGTGATCCCCGATCAGCGGATGGCCGATGCTCGCCAGATGCGCACGGATCTGATGCGTCTTTCCGGTGATCAGCTCTACTTCAAGCAGGGTGTAACCGTCTGCCGATTTCAAAGACTGGAAACGTGTCTCAATATAATCACTTTCCGAGCCGGGGGCGGCATCACCGCTGACAGTCACCTTGTTCCGGGCGGTGTCCTTGTTCAGGTAGCCGCGCACCGTCATTTCCGTATTTATGCTTCCGACGCAGATTGTGCGGTAGAACTTATGGACGCTTCTCTCGCGGATGCACTGGCTTAAGTACTGGGATCCGCGCAGGGATTTCCCACAGAGGACGAGTCCGCTGGTATTGCGGTCGAGGCGGTTACAGACCGACGGCTTGAAGGTGCGGAGTTCCTCTCGCGGAAAATGCGAGGCCTCCAGCAGATAGCCGATCAGCCACTCATTCAGACTCAGATCGGAGGGCGCTGCCTTCTGAGACAGGACGCCTGCGGGCTTGTCGGCGATCAGAATATCCTCATCCTCGTACAGCACACGGATGCCTTTCAGGGTTTGGAATGCCCGAAGGTATTCCTGAACGGGAGGCTCCTTGACAGAGACCTGCCCCTCCGGCGCGGTCCCGGATTTTGCATGGCTGCCTGTATCCTCCGCAGGGCAGAGACCGGTAAATTTCCGATAGGTCTCCTCCGAGAAGAAAAAGGAAAGCGTGTCGCCCTGTGCGAGGATCTCCGGGCCCTCCGCCCGGTGGCCGTTCAAGGTGATGTTCTTCTTGCGCAGCATCTTATAGAGGAAACCGTTTCCGGCATTCGGCATAAATTTATGTAAAAATTTGTCCAGCCGCTGCCCGGACTGGTTCTTTCCGATTGTCACTGTCTGCATGTTGCATTTCCTTCTGTCAAAGTATCACGCTCTTTAAAGTCTCGATGATTGCGGTGGAAGCGGTCTCGTTTTCCTCCAGCGCCTTCATCTGCTCCAGCCGCTCCGTGTAGCGGGAAAGACTGGTGAAAATTTTGACCGTTACATCCTTATGTCCGTCCAGCTTTAAAATATCGGTAATGTGCTTGTTAAATTCTGCCTCGTCAAAATTCGGATCCTCCGTAAAGCCGCAGACCGTTTTGCCGCGGACGGCGAGGTGGCTGACGCGGTAGGTCTTGCTGTAGGAGGTAAAAATACAGTCAAACAGGGTGAGCAGCCCCTCACTGTGCGCTTTGATCTCCGCCGCGTTCTCCGGCTTGCAGCTCTTAAAGCGGAAAAACATGATAGCGCTCACGGCGCTTTTGCTCGCCGGCAGACAGCCGAGAACGGCAACGATGGTCAGCAGGTTGACCTTGCTCTTTGTCTGTAAGTAGCCACCGATGAACAAGGATGCCGAGATTCCGAAATAGAGAAGGGTTCGGATCAGCTCGTATTTTTTCTGGGTGTCGAGGTATTTTTCCGTTCCCTTGACATCCGCTGTGGTAAATAAACGTTTCAGGTAGTACATCTTTTACAATCCTCTCTTTTTCATCAGTCCCATGACATCCAGAATCAGTCGGTGGGGAAGCGTCTTGGATAACACATGCAGCCCCTTGATCGGCAGACCGCAGACAGACACCTCACGCTTGAAGTAGGAGTCACGGAGCGCCTGTTCCACGACTCTCTCGGGGCTTTCCATCACATATTTCTTGATGGCGAGTGTTGTCCCGCCCTGCTCCGCAATATCGAAGAACGGTGTGTCTACAGGCCCCGGGCAGACCGCCGTCACCCATATGCCGAGCGGACGAAGCTCCCGTCCGAGGGCTCTGGAAAAGCTCTGCACATAAGCCTTGGTTGCCGCATAGACTGCGAAGTCCGGCTGCGGAAGGAAGGCGGCACTGGAGGCAAGCTGGATAATGCGGCTGTTTTTGCGCATAAAAGGAATCATACGGTGCGTGAGGTCGGTCAGGGCGAGGCAATTCAACCGGATCATGCCCAGCTCTCCCTCCGCCTCCTGCTCGCAGAAAGCACCCATCAGCCCATAACCCGCGCAGTTTACAAGCATACGGACAGTCGCATTTCTGGCGATCACAGTGTCCTCAAGCACATCCAGATTCGGCGCGGAGGTAATGTCAATAGCGAAAATACGGGTTTTGTGGCGCAGGGCTTTTGCAAGCTCCCCGAGCTTTGCCCGGTCTCTCGCTACCAGCCAGAACTCGTCGATGCTATCAAAATGAGAGTCCATCTTCAATGCAAATTCTTTTCCGATCCCGGACGAAGCGCCGGTGATGATGACAATATTCATAAAATATCCTCCTTATGGGGCTATACCTACAGTATAGCATAGTAATCGCTGATGTAGTAGTCTGCGAGCGCTTTTTTTCGTTCGCGGTCATTGACCGAATAGGCATCCTCGACGGCGCATACCCGCATCCCGGCAGCTTTCCCTGCCTGAATCCCCGGAATAATGTCCTCAAAGACAAGGCATTGTGAGGGCGGACAGTCCAGCCCCTTGGCAACTGCCAGATAAATGTCCGGCGAGGGCTTCCCATGTGCAACGTCACAGCCGGTCATGATGCAGGAAAAATAATTTCGGAGATTATGCACCTTGGTTATGTTTTCCACAAGCTGTCTGGAGTTGCTGGTGGCGATTCCGAGCTTTATGCCCTCCTCCCGGCAACGCTCTAAAAATTCGGGAATGCCGGGCTTTAGCGGCACCTCGTTCGCGTATTTGTCCCACGCCATACGATTCCAGTCTTCCTTGATCTGGTCGATGCTGTCGGGAATCGGAAAATGCTCCTTGAAGTACACGGCAGTCTCGCTGAAGCTCATACCCTCGATGCGGGATTGCAGATCCTCCGGCAATGGGATGCCGAATCTCCCCAGATATTCAATATCAATCGCGCGCCACATCCACATGGAATCGACCAGCGAGCCATCAAGGTCAAAGATGACCGCCTTTATATTCTGTAACATTTCATGCCTCATGAAGAACTTCTACCTCCTCTTCGCTTAAGGGTCTGTATTCGCCGGGTGCAAGTGCCCCATCGAGCTTAAGACCGCCGAAGGCTGTGCGCCGCAGGGCGGTGACAAGATTGTTGACCGCAAACAGCATCCGCTTGACCTGATGGAATTTTCCCTCGTGTATCGTCAGCAGAAGCTCCGTCTCCGGCGAGAGAACCTCCACCCTCGCGGGCAGCGTCAGCTTGTCCTCCCCGATGTCTACACCCTGCTCTAACTGTTGAATTTCCTGCGCTGTCAGCGCATGTTCAATTGTGACATGATAGGTCTTGTCGACATGCCTTCCGGGGGACAGCAGCCGGTGTGCCAGCGCTCCGTCGTTCGTCAGAAGCAGCAGCCCTTCCGTATCCTTGTCCAGCCGTCCGACAGGAAACAGATCGGTGCGTCTGTCCTCCGGCCGTAGCAGACCGATCACGGTATCGGAGAGATTGTCCTGCGTAGCCGAGACAACCCCTGCAGGTTTATTCAGCATATAATAATAGAATTTCCGGTAGGAAAGCGTCTGCCCCTGCACGCAGACAATGTCTTTGCTTTCATCAATTTTCAGATCCGCAGTCTTTACGACGGTGTTATTGACACTTACCTTTCCGTGCCTTATCAGTTCCTTTACCTGACTGCGGCTTCCGATATTCAGTTCACATAAGAATTTATCCAGACGCATATACTCAATTTCCCTCTTCATATATTATACAAAGCCTGACCTGTCTGCAAAGGAATACCGCTGATGATTGTTCTGACCTTCCTTTTTCTTGCGCTGGCGGCATGCATTCTCGGTAATGCGGCTCTGAGTATGCATTACGCCTGTATCGGTCTGGAACTCTGGTTTCAGAAAATGATTCCCGCCCTCCTGCCGTTTATGATTCTGTCCGGCATCATGATCCGTCTGGGGCTGACGGAAAAGGTTGCAATGCTGCTCTATCCCGTCGTCGGCCCGATCTACCGGATACGGAAAAATGTCGTCTATGCGATGATGCTCGGCTTCCTCTGCGGCTTCCCGATGGGTGCGAAGGTGACGGCGGATCTCTATGACCGGCAGATGATTACAAAGCGGGAGGCAGAATATCTGCTGGCTTTCTGTAACAACATCGGCCCTGTCTACTTTTGCAGCTTTGCACTTCCTCTTCTCGGAAGGACAAAGCTGTTTCCCTATCTGTTCGGCATGTACGGGCTTCCGCTTCTCTACGGGCTGTTACTCCGCTTTACCTGCTTCCGCGACCTTGCAGCGGAAAGCAGAAATAACCCCGGAGATAGAAAGGCTGCCCAGCCACAGGAAAGGGTGTCTGTCGGCAGACTGTTAAGGGCGATCGACGACTCCGTCAAAACCTCCCTGCAAAGCATACTGTCGCTCGGCGGTTACATGATACTCTTTAATCTTCTGAACCTTCTGCCACATATGCTTCTCGGCAGGGCACCTGTTCTTCTGGCTCCGCTTCTGGAGATCACGGGGGGCCTGTCGATGCTGGATTCCTCGCTTCCGCTCTACAGTCTCCTTGTATTGAGCTTCGGCGGTCTCTCCTGCATCGCCCAGACCTACAGCTGTATCGGTCATACCGATCTCTCTGTCTCAGACTACATCAGGCACAAGGTCGTGCTCACGGTAGGAAACGCCCTGTTTTATCTGTTATGGTTCCTTCTTTGTCCCTCGTCTTTCCTCCGCTGAGCTCTTCGTCTCTTCCTTCTGCGGTACGCGAGAAGCTGTGAAAAGCCCAACAGCACGAAAAACAGCCCGACAGCAATAAAGCAGATGATCAGAAAAGTGGCAAAGCTGACCGGGGAAGCGTTGTCAGCCGCAGGAGCACTGGCTGGTTCAGCTGTATCGGAGGTCTCCGCTTCCACAGAGCCGGGAACAGAAACCGGTTCCGTGCTCTCCGTCTCATCTGTTTTCTCATCCTGACCGTAGTGGAAAGCCTCCGATACCTCGACCGCATTGCTTGCGGTAAAGAGATCAAAGAGATTATAGGCACGGACGATCACGGTCGGCTTTACGCCGGAGGGCACGGACAGATTCAGCGTGAAGGTATCTGCGTAAGTGCCGCTTAAGGCATCGCTGTCCGGCCAGGCATTTCTGGGGCTGAAGGTCAGTCCGCCGTCGAGGCTGTAGTCATAATAGATCAGCGGAGAATCATAATCGGCAGCATTTACCTGAACAGAGAGCTGTCCTGTGCTGTAATCGGCATTCACGAGGGCGACCTGACAGACGTCCGGAGCCGTGTCGTCCCGCAACGTTGAAGAAACAGGCTGTGTTCCGCTGACCTCCTGAAGCTGATAATCGGAATAATCGACATTTAAGATACTGCTTTTGAGTCCGAAGTACTTCGCAACTGCGGTAGCATCATCCTTTCCGAACCGGATCAGGTCATCCTCGCTGTCGCAGAAGCCGGTATCTCTCTCCTCATCCACATGACAGTGTTCCAGAATGACCGCCGGAATATCGCGCGCGTTGGCAAAGCGGATAATGCCGTAGTAGTCCAGTCCCTTATCCCCCACTCTCGTCTTGATTCCCCGGAGGAACAATCCGCGTTCCTTCAGAATGGAGAGAAATTCATAGCCGAACTGGTAGCCGTAATTATTGAAGGGGGCATTCAGCGGAACCCATATCTCCGACCCGAACAGTTCATGGTACTCGGAGGCATTGTAATGGATGCTGAACAGGAAGTCGGCATTGACGTTCTTCGCAAACTCTGCCCGCTCCTCGAGCTTCATGTCCACATCCTCTGTATGGGTCAGATAGACCTCGACGTTGTCATAGAGGGAAAGCTCCTCGTACATGGCGCGGGCGGTTGTCATTGTCATGTACTTTTCCTTTTCGGTTCCGGCAATTGTCCCTTCATTTTCGCCGCCGTGTCCCGGATCGATCACGATGACTGTTGTTTCTGTTTTCGTATGCTGGAGCCGCTCTGCAGCCGACACCTTCGCCGGCTGCAAGGACAGGATAGCGGCTGCAAGTGCCGTAAATGTAATGAAAATTCTGCGAATGATCTGCTTCATCAATAAAACCTTTCAATTATAAACATTCTCAATATCAAATAAACCGGTCTTCAAAGGGGGAAGAACTGTCCCCGAGAAAACCGGTTCCTTTTTTGTTGCTCTGTTACTGGATGACCTTCAGATTGTCATCGTTATTATTTGTGCCCTCGAGAGGCAGCTCCTCAAATTCCTCCTCGGTGGGATGCAGCGCCTGACGGTTGGACTGGATGAGATCCTTGTACTGGTTCAGGGAGCCGAGCAGACTCTGGTAGTTTGCACTGGAGGATTGGATTGCGGAGAGAATGATGTTTTCAAGCTCTGCCAGTCTTTCCTCCGTGTACTGGGCTGCCTGCATACGAAATTCATTCGCCTCAAGCGTAGCCTTGTCCAGAATGTCCTGCGCCTGCTTGGATGCCATGGTGACAACCTCGTTTGCCTGAGCGTATGCCTGCTGCATGATCTCATGCTCGCTGATCAGCTCGTTGGTCTGGATCGTTGCCTCGTTAATCAGCTTTTCCGCCTTCTTCCTCGCGTCGTTCAGGATTGCTTCCCGGTTGCTGATTACCTTCTGGTACTGCTTGATCTCATCGGGAGTCTTCAGGCGGAGCTCGCGGATCAGTTCGTCGATCTCGTCCTTATTGACAATGATCTCCGAATTGGACATGAATTTCGGCTTACAGCTTTCAATGTATTCTTCCAGTTCATCTATAACCTGCTCAATTCTACTGCTCATGGGCGTCACTCCTTGCTTTCTTGTTTTATCCGGTACTTCTCATAGATCAGATCAGCTACAAACCCAGGGACACACCGGCTGATGTTGCCGCCGAAGCTTGCGATTTCCTTTACAGTCGAAGAACTCAGATAGGCATATTCCAGACTGGTCGTAAGGAACATGGTGTCCAGCTTCCCCTCGGAAAATTTGCGGTTTGTCTGTGCAATCTGCAATTCATACTCGAAGTCCGTGATTGCGCGCAGCCCTCTGACCGCGACATGAAGATCGTTCTCAGCCGCATAATCGATCAGCAGTCCGCTGAAGCTGTCCACCTGTACATTCGGCAGATCCTTGGTCGCTTCTTTTAATATCTTAACACGTTCTTCCACAGAAAACAACGGTGTCTTCTCTTTATTGTTCAAAACACTGACGATCAGGACATCGAAAATTTTCGACGCCCTTTTGATAATATCAAGATGTCCGTAAGTCATGGGATCAAAACTTCCGGGATAAACAGCTCTCTTCATCGTCATAACCCTCTTCTAGCAGCTGCGTCTGATAAACACATGTCTGTTTGTCTTGTAACGCTTATCCTTCTCCAGACAGAAGCCAAGCTCCGGCAGATAGGAAAAATCGGTTTCCAGTGATGCCTCGACAACGATCAGCGTATCCTGCGTCACATAACGCATTCCCGCAAGAAGCGCAAGCACCTCCCTCTCATAGCCGAGATTGTAGGGCGGATCCATGAAAATGAGATCAATCTCCTTTTCATAGATGCTGTTCAATGCGCTGCACGCATCCTGTTTTATTACTATAGCACGATCCGTCATTTTCGTAAATGTAAGATTTTGCTGAATACAGTTCAATGCCTTGGGTGCATTATCGACAAAATAAGCCTTTCTGGCGCCTCTGCTCAGCGCTTCAATGCCGATCGCACCGCTGCCGCTGAACAAATCCACGAAGACAGAGCCGGGAATCTCAGCCTGCAGCATATTAAAGAGTGTTTCCTTGATTCGGTCTGTCGTAGGCCTTGTATCCAAGCCCTCCGGAGCCTTCAGCGGAAGACTCCTCGCTGTTCCTGCAATGACACGCATAAATGATCCTTTCCGCGGCATCAGATTCTGATTTTTGTTCCCTTGGTATCTCTCTTTGCCGCCTTCAGATTGTTCAGAAGAATTTTCTTTTCCTTGTATTCGATGGAGACCTCTACACCGTTCTGTGTATAGTATACCCGCTCGACCTTATCCTTTGCGCCCAGCTTCATTCCGCGGACACCGACGGCTCCCTTTTTCTTCTCGGGAATCTCCTCGATCGGGAAACGAAGGAAAAAGCCCTCCTTTGTCTGGAGAATGATGTTGCGCTGCTCGAGGACAGACATCACACTGACGACCTTATCTCCTTCGCCCAGCTTTGTCGCCGCTACCGTCCGCTTGGAGACATCAAATTCGCCGCCGTCCACCAGCTTCATCATCGACTGCTCCGTGACAAAGACAACCTGTCTTAAGTTCAGCTCGCTCTGGCTGGTGATGTAGACAATGTTCTCCTTCTCGGAATTATAGTTGCTCACATTGTCGATGGGGATGCCCTTGTCCCGGAACTTGCCGAAAGGAAGATCCATGACCTTGATCGTGTGGAGCTGTCCTGCATCCGTGAACAGGCACACCTTTCCGGTATTCTTGCAGACAAAGACGAAGCGGTTCTCCGTGTCCGCTGCCTCTTTGTTTCTCTCGTAGGTCGCAACATCGACGGTCTTCGCATAGCCGAATCGATCCATGAGGAAGATGACGTTCGTCTCCTCGATCTCCTTCTCCTTGTAGACCGCTTCCTCGGCGTTTTCAATTGCTGTCCGGCGCTTGCGCCCGTATTCCTTTTTGAAGCCGTCAAGCTCGTTCATGATAACCTGTGCCATGGAATCCCGGCGCTCAAGGATGTCCTCATAGCGGTAGATATTAGCCATGGTCTCTTCGTGCTCATTGATCAGCGCCTCGATCTCGAGTCCGATCAGCTTATACAGACGCATGTCCAGAATGGCGTTCGCCTGCTTCTCCGTGAACATGAGCTGTGCTGCCATGATCTTTGATTCCTTAGACTTAAATTTGATGCCATCCGTCTTTCCCTCGGTCAGACATGCCTTCGCCATGGCCCGGTCCTTGGAGCCTCTGAGAATCTCGATAATCAGATCAATGACATTACATGCCTTGATCAGCCCCTCCTGCACTTCCTTCCGTTCCATCTCGTGCGCGAGGAGGTTCGTGTACTTTCTGGTGGCAACCTGAAACTGGAAATCGACGTTTGCTTTCAGAATGCTCTTCAAGCCCATCGTCTCCGGTCTGCCGTCGCAGATCGCGAGCATATTGACACCAAAGGTATCCTCAAGCCTTGTCTTCTTATATAAGAGGTTGACGAAATTCTCCGGGTCGGCATCCTTCCGCAGCTCAATGACGATCCTTATGCCCTCCTTGGAGGACTGGTTGGAAATGTCCACAATATCCTGCGTCTTCTTCGTCTCGGACAGTGCGGCGACATCCTGCAGGAACTTTGCAATATTCATGCCGATCATAGGATAGGGAATCTCTGTGATGACTACATTCGTTTTCCCGCCCTTGGTCTTCTCAAATTCCACCTTGCCGCGGATCTTGATCTTTCCGATTCCCGTCTCGTAGATGGAGAGCAGCTCGTCCTTGTTGGTGACAATGCCGCCTGTCGGGAAATCAGGACCTTTGATATAACGCATCAGCTCTCTTGTGCTGATGTTTTCGTCGAGCATATAAGCCTTTGTCGCGTCAACGACCTCACAGAGATTGTGAGGCGGTGTGCTTGTCGTCATGCCGACAGCGATTCCCTCGGAACCGTTGATGAGGAAGTTCGGAAGCTTCACCGGCAGAACGGTCGGTTCCTTCTCCGTCTCATCGAAATTCGGCATGAAATCAACGACATCCTTGTCCAGATCCGCTAGGAACGCCTCCTGCGTCACCTTCTGGAGCCTTGCCTCGGTATAACGCATTGCAGCGGCACCGTCTCCCTCGATATTGCCGAAGTTGCCGTGACCGTCGATCAACGGCATGCCCTTCTTGAAATCCTGCGTCATCACGACCAGTGAGTCGTAGATGGAGCTGTCGCCGTGAGGATGGTATTTACCCATGGTATCGCCGACGATTCTGGCGCTCTTTCGGTAGGGTCTGTCATAACGGATTCCCAGCTCATACATATCGTAGAGCGTCCGGCGCTGAACTGGCTTCAGGCCGTCCCTGACATCGGGAAGCGCTCTGGCAATAATAACGCTCATGGCATAGTCGATAAAGGATTTCTGCATCTCCTCAGAGTATTCTGTTTTTATGATTCTGCTGTCTTCCATTCTGTTGTTCATGCCTTTCTATGTATGCGGGGGTTATGCGTTGTAATCCAGCTCCGCATCGGTTGCGTGGTCGTAGATGAATGCTTTTCTGGGCGGAACCTCGGTGCCCATGAGCAGGCTTGTAATTTCGGATGCCATGCGCGCGTCCTCGATCTCCACGAGCTTCATGCGGCGGGTGTCGGGGTTCAGTGTCGTCTCCCAGAGCTGGTCGGCATCCATCTCGCCGAGACCCTTGTAGCGCTGCAGGGTGAAGGGGCCTTTGTGTGTCTTTCTGTATTTTTCCAGAGCCTTATCGTCGTACAGATATTCCTCCTGTCCCTTGGAAGGCATTGCCTTGTACAGGGGAGGCATTGCAATATAGACATGCCCCTCGAAAATCAGCTCAGGCATAAAGCGGTAAAAAAGCGTCAGCAGCAGGTTGGAAATATGTGCGCCGTCCACGTCCGCATCCGCCATGATGATGATTTTATCGTAGCGCAGCTTTGTGATGTCGAAGTCATTTCCGTAGCCCTCAGAGAAGCCGCAGCCGAACGCATTGATCATCGTCTTGATCTCGGCGTTTGCCAGCACCTTGTCGATGCTTGCCTTTTCCACGTTCAATATCTTGCCCCTGATGGGAAGGATTGCCTGAAACATACGGTTTCTCGCCGTCTTTGCGCTGCCACCGGCGGAATCTCCCTCGACGATGAAGATTTCACATTTCGAGGCATCTCTCGACTCGCAGTTTGCAAGCTTTCCGTTGGAGTCAAAGGAAAACCTCTGCTTCGTCAGCATGTTTGTCTTGGCGCGCTCCTCCGTCTTGCGGATCTTTGCCGCCTTCTCCGCGCATCCGATGATATTTTTCAGTGTCTCAAGATTCCGGTCGAAGAAACGGACAATCTCATCTCCCGTCACCTTGCTGACGACCTTCGCCGCATCCTGATTGTCCAGCTTGGTCTTCGTCTGTCCTTCAAAGCGCGGGTCGGGATGCTTGATGGAGACAACGGCCGTCATACCGTTTCTGACATCCGCCCCGGTGAAATTCACGTCCTTTTCCTTCAGAATGCCGAGTTCCCGGGCATAATTGTTGATCACGTTTGTGAACATGGTTTTAAAGCCGGTCAGATGTGTACCGCCTTCGGAGTTGTAAATATTATTACAGAAGCCGAGCACATTCTCATGGAACTCGTTGACGTACTGAAAAGCGACCTCGACGGAAATGCCGTCGCTCTCGCCGCTGAAATACACGACATCGTGCACGGTCTCCTGATTTTTATTCATGTCCTTGATGAAGCCGATAATTCCCTCCGGCTCATGGTATGTAATATGTTCGGGAACAGCCCCTCTCAGATCGTGGAAAACGATCGTCAGCTTCGGGTTCAGATACGCCGTCTCATGCAGTCTGCTCTTTACTTCATCTTCCTTAAAACGCGTCTTGTCAAAGATTGTATCGTCGGGCAGGAAGTTGATCGTCGTGCCGGTCTCCCTCGTCTTTCCCCTGACGGGAAGAAGACCGTTTTCCAGCGGAATAACCGGTGTGCCACGCTCGTATTTGTCCTCATAGATAAAGCCGCCTGTCTTTACCGTGACAGTCAGCCTTGTCGAAAGTGCATTTACAACGGAGGAGCCTACACCGTGCAGACCTCCGCTGGTTTTATAGGCAGAGTTGTCAAATTTTCCGCCGGCATGCAGGGTTGTGAAGACCAGACGCTCCGCACTGATACCTTTCTCGTGCATTCCCACGGGTATTCCTCTTCCGTTGTCGGCGACTGTCGCCGAGCCGTCCTTTTCCAGCGTCACAGTGATTGTGTCACAGTACCCTGCCAGATGCTCGTCCACAGAGTTGTCGACAATCTCGTAGATCAGATGATTCAGCCCCTTGGTCGACACGCTGCCGATATACATGCCGGGACGTTTTCTGACGGCCTCCAGCCCCTCTAAAACGGTGATGCTGGATGCGTCGTAGTTATTTGACTTTGCCATCGGTAAACCTCTCTTTACAGCTTTATATTTCCAGTTTTTTAGAACAGGTCACTGCCAGTGCGCCGGGCCCGATGTGGCACGCAACACTTAAGGACAGCGGATCCATATGGATCTCAAATCCGGGGAAGAGCTCGGAAACCTCGCGCCGGAAGGCCTCTCCCGACTCCAGATCCTGTGTGTAAGCCATGGCAATCCAGTGCTTCGCAGGGTCGGGTGCACCGCCGAAACGGTTCTCCAGATCGCTTTTCACAGCATTCACCATGATATTTTTTCCCTGATTCGAGGTTCTCGCCTTGGCAAACGCGTCCAGCTTCTCCCCCTGAATCTGAAGGACGGGCTTCAGCTTCAGCATTGTGCCGATTGCAGCCGCAGCCGGTGTAATTCTGCCGCCCTTCTTTAAATAATACAGTGTATCCAGCATGATATAGATACTACTGTTCAATTTGTCTTTTTCCAGAATATCCTTGATCTCCGCAGCGGTTTTACCCTTTTCGGCAAGCAGCTTCGCGTCCAGACAGGACTGGCGCTGCGTGACGGAGATACGCTGGTTGTTGACGACCTGAACACGCCCGTCGTACTCCTGTGCAAGCATCATCGCGCTCTGGCAGGAGCCGGAAAGACCGCTGCTCATGGGAATGTGTACGATTTCGTCATATTCCTTTAAAAGCTCGTCCCACAGCTTCATCACCGATTCGGGAGAAGGCTGGCTGGTGCAGATATCCGCTCCCGAGGAGAGTTTTTCATAGAACTGCTCCTGTGTCAGGTTAATATCTTCATAATAGGTTTCTTCATTAATCATAAAGGGCATCGGAAGGACATAGATACCCAGTTCTTTTGACGCGTTCTGGGTAATACCACTGTTGCTGTCAGTGACGATTGCGATGCTGGACATAATCAGTTTTCCTCTCTTTTTAAACGTTTAAAACTTATGTTCTCTATTTTACCGTCAGATGCTCCGAAAGTCAACATTCCTTGCAGAGATGGCGGTCATATGAAGGCGCAATGGCGCATGTTCGGGAAGCACAAGCTCCGGGTCTGTCCCAAGCAGTCCGTCAAGTGCTTCCGAGACCTGTTTCAGCACGGACGCATCCGTGTAAATATCGCCGACGCGGAATGCAAATTCCCCGCTCTGCCGGATACCGAACAGATCCCCCGGCCCTCTCAGCTTTAAATCCTCCGAGGCGATAAAGAAGCCGTCATTGGACTTATTCAGGATCTGCAGTCGCTCCATCGTCTCCTGTTTCTCCTGAGTGCTGACGAAAATACAATAGCTCTGATACTCTCCTCTGCCGACACGTCCCCTGAGCTGGTGGAGCTGCGCCAGACCGAAGCGCTCCGCATTTTCGACCATCATAACGGTTGCGTTCGGGACGTTGATTCCGACTTCGATGACCGTCGTCGATACCAGAACGTCGATGGAATGCGCCGCAAATTCCTCCATGATGCGGTTTTTGTCCGCGGGACGCATCCTGCCGTGCAGATAGGCGACCTGAATGTCGGACGGGAGCGCCGCCTTCAGCTTTTCCGTGTAATCGACAACATTCTCGAGGTCATCCATCTCGCCTTCCTCGACCTGCGGACAGATGACATACACCTGTCTTCCCTCGGCGACCTGTCCTGCAATGAATTTGTATGCCTTCGGGCGGTAGGAGGTGTTGACAACACAGTTCTTGATCGGCAGCCGGTTCGCCGGAAGCTCGTCTATCACGGAAATGTGGAGATCACCGTACAGGATGATGGCGAGGGTGCGTGGAATCGGCGTCGCGCTCATCACGAGGATATGCGGCTGCTCCCCCTTCTCCGAGAGCGCCTCGCGCTGGTGAACACCGAAGCGGTGCTGCTCATCCGTCACAACCAGGGCGAGCGACTGGTAGACCACCTTTTCCTGAATCAGCGCATGTGTGCCGATCACGAGATTCGCCTCTCCCGAGGCAATCCTGCCGTAAGCCTCCCTCTTCTCCTTCGCGGTCATGGAGCCGACCAGCAGCACCGGCCGGAACGGAATACCGTAATTTTCCACATAGCCGCTTATGGTCTCATAGTGCTGCATGGCAAGAACCTCCGTCGGTGCCATGAGCGCCCCCTGGTAGCCGTTTGCAGCAGTCATCAGGAGCGCGAGCACGGCAAGGATCGTCTTGCCGGAACCGACATCTCCCTGTATGAGCCGGTTCATGCAGGAGCTGCTCCCGAGATCGTCCCTGATCTCCTGCCATACCTTTTTCTGTGCCTTTGTCAGCGGGAACGGAAGCTGTTCCAGAAAGCGCACGGTGTCCGCCGTCTCAAACATCCGGTAATGGTTCGGCAGGCCTTCGCTGAAACGCTTATTCTGCCTGAGCAGGAACAGGAAATCAAAAAATTCGTCGAACACAAGACGTTTTCTCGCGGCGGCAAGCGTCTCCCTGTCTTCTGGGAAATGGATGCTCTGCATGGCCGTCCGAAGATCAGACAGTCCATATTCCTGCAGCATATTCTGCGGGTAATATTCGTCCTCAAAGCTGCAATTCTGCAGGGCGTACTGCACCGCTTTGCTGAAAGCATGGTTGGAAAGTCCTTTGGTCAGTGAATATCGTGGAAGCAGCCGGTCTGTCTGCTTCCGGTAGTCCTCCAGTGAATAGATTCGCGGCTGTTCCATGATATAGGTGCTACCCCGGCTCTGTACGGTTCCGCGGAAGACATAGAAGCCGCCCTGCTTCAAGGTCTTTTTCAAAAAAGGCATATTGAAGAAAGTGAGCTGCAGGCTGCCGCTTCCGTCCGAAATGTTCACATTCAGAATGGAGAGCTTTCTCACGCGCTTTTCATTCGGGATTCCGGCGACACAGGCATAGACCGCGCAGACCGCACCGGGCGTAAGCGCATTGATCCGGACAGGGGCTTCAAACTCCTCGTAGTCGCGGGGATATGCCGCAAGCAGTTCTCCGACGGTCTCGATGCTGAGCTTCCGGAAGAGTTTTTCCGTCTTTTCGCCGATTCCCTTTATTTCAATGACAGGTGATTCACGATTCATGCGGCTCCCCCTCTTATATCTATACATAGAGTAAAAAAGGGAGCAGTCAGCGACTGCCCCCTCCTGCATCAGCATGTTGCTTATTCAACAGACATAACATAATAGTAAATAGGCTGTCCGCCGTACTGCAATTCTACATCGCAGTCTGCGTGCTCCGCTGCCACAGCGGCGCGGAACGCCTCAGCGTCTTCCTTCGTCACATCGTTTCCGTAATAGATACTGATCAGCTCGGAATCCTCCTTGATCATCTCCGCAATGGTCGCCTTCGCCACCTCATTTACAGAGGTTCCGACGGAAAGGATTCCCTTATCGCCGATACCCATGAAGTCGCCCTTTTTGATCTCCTTGTCATCGATCATGGTATCGCGCACGGCATAAGTGACCTGACCGGTGCTTACGTTAGCGATCTCGCGGATCATATTCTCCTCGTTCTCATCCGCGGAAAGCTCGGGAACGAAGTTGATGACTGCCGTGATTCCCTGCGGTATCGTCTTGGTCGGGATGACGAGAAGCTCTTTCTCGGTCGTCAGCTCCGCCGCCTGGTTTGCCGCAAGAATAATATTTTTGTTGTTCGGAAGAATGAATATCGTCTTCGCGTTCACCTTTTCCACAGCATCCAGAATGTCCGCCGTGCTGGGGTTCATGGTCTGACCGCCCTCGATGATATGGTCAACGCCGAGACTCTTGAAGATCTCATTTACACCGTCGCCCACGGAAACAGCGATGAAACCGTAATCCTTGGGAGGCTCCGCACTCTTCGCCGGTTCGGCGGCAGCCGTCTCCTTCGCCTCTTCCTTTGCAAGCTTTTCCTGATGTTCAAGGCGCATATTGTCAATCTTCATGTTGGACAGTGCGCCGTATTTTAATGCCTTCTGGATTGCCAGACCGGGATCGTTGGTATGTACATGTACCTTTACCACGTCTCCGTCTGCAACACATACGATGGAATCACCGATAGATTCCAGATAAGCCTTGAAATCCATCTCCGTCTTTACATTGAAGGTCTTGTTGAGCAGAATGATAAACTCTGTGCAGTAGCCGAATTTAATCTCCGTCTCCGCTTCCTTTGCCTCGCCCTGCGCCTTGCTTTCCGCAGCGGGCGCTGTAAAGCTGAGATCAATCTCTTTTCCCATAAAGGCGTCAAAAGCGCCGCTTAAGACCTCGACAAGTCCCTGTCCGCCGGAATCGACAACGCCTGCCTGTTTCAGCACGGGAAGCATCTCAGGTGTCTGGCTTAAAACATATTTTGCATGCTCGATAATTTCATGGAAGAAGGTCTCAAGATCCTCCGTTCCCGCCTCATGGAGCTCCTTTGCCTTGTCTGCCGCACCGCGCGCAACGGTAAGGATTGTTCCCTCCTTTGGCTTCATGACCGCCTTGTATGCGGTTTCGACAGCCTTGTCAAAGGAATCGACAAGAACCGGTATCGTCAGAACCTCCTCCGTCTTGATCCGCTTGGTAAAGCCGCGGAACAGCTGGGACAGGATAACGCCGGAATTTCCTCTCGCACCGCGAAGCGATCCGCTGGAGATTGCCTTGCAGATCGTCTCCATGCTAGCGGCATCGCCGAGCGCGAAAACCTCCTTCGCCGCGGACATGATCGTCATTGTCATATTTGTGCCGGTATCTCCGTCGGGAACCGGGAAAACATTCAGTTCGTTGATCCATTCTTTCTTCGTTTCAAGATTTTTCGCACCGGCTAAGAACATCTTGGACAGCATCTTAGCGTCGATTTGCTGTAAGCTCACAATAAAAGTCCTCCTTAATCAATCACTCTGACACCGTCAACGTAGATGTTGATCTTTTCAATTTCAATGCCGGTAAATTCTTCTACTTTGTACTTTACGCTGTCAATCAGGTTGTCGGCTACCGCCAGAATGCTGACACCGTAAGAAACAATAACATGAAAATCAAGAATCAGCTTGTTCTTGTTCCGCGTCACGCTGATTCCTCTTGTCAGGCTGTCCATCTTCAGGAGCTTTACCAGACCGTCCTTCATGCTGACACCTGCCATGCCGACAATGCCGAAGCATTCCACGGCAACGCTGCCCGCATACTGGGCAATTACTTCATTGTCAATGACAATATTTCCCATATGAGTATTCAAAAGAGAACCCTTCATATACAATAACCTTTCCTTTCTGAGTCTTTCAGGATACCGTCCGCCCGATAATGATGCAGACATATATACTATATTCTAACAGCTTTCCCCGAAAAAGAAAACATGAAAAACAAAAAATTTAAAAAAGTATTTTTTTTGCTTGCTTTTCAGTTACATTTCTGTTAAGATATCAATGTTGTGAACTTACTTAATGTCGAGGAGGTGTCAATATGGCTAAGTGTGATGTTTGTGGAAAAGGCGTTCATTTTGGTAACAATGTAAGCCATTCTCATAGAAGAAGCAATGCAATATGGAACTCTAACGTAAAGAGTGTAAAGTGCAAGATCAACGGCGGCGCTAAGAGAATGCATGTATGCACAAGCTGTCTGCGTTCCGGCAAGGTTGAGAGAGCTTAATCGTGTCAGCTGACAAAGTGGATTTTGAAAAGCAGGTCATTGCGACCTGCTTTTTTTCTACCCTTCTTCTCTTCTGCGGGCATATTCTTTATTAATCAGCTGGATCAGCTCAGCGTCCCCAAACAGGTTGTCCGGATGAAAAATCTTGACAAGATCGCGGTACCTCTTCCTTAACGCAAGCGGATTGCCGGTTCCGTCGAACATCCTTTTGACCGCTTCAGCGGAGACCGTCAGGCGGCTCTCGGTGGAAACGGTTCTCTGCTGCTCTGCCAGCTGGCGCTTCTGCCGCTCTAACGACCGTCTGTCCTCGTCCAGCTGCCGGAAACCATCCTGCAGGATTGCCAGCTTCTTCTCGAAAAAGAGGTTCTCCTCCTTCAGCCGCTTCCGCTCCATGACCGTGCGGCGGTTCAGCTCGTCCAGCTCCCGCTGGAGGCAGATCCGTTCCTTTATATATTTATCACGGGAAGCCTCCAGATCCCGGCGTTCGTTTTCCAACCGTATATTTTCCTGAAAAAGCCAGAGCTTCGCTTCCCTGAGCTCGTCCGCGTCGGTAGCAGCGGCAACCTCATCCCAATCAATCATTTTATGACAAACCTCCGGAGCTGATCCGCTAATCACCGCAGAAACAGCTGTAGCCTACAAACAATAAGAGCGCGATCATAATAAGCCCCGCCAGGCGATTGTGGGTGATCAGCATCAGCAGCATTCCGATTGCTATTAAAAAAGCGACAAGTCCAATCAGTTTTTTCATGACACCCTGTTTTTATTATCTCGCTCTAATATATGCGGAAACCCTCTTTAGGATTCTGTTTTCTCCTCGGGAAAAGCGATGTCCACAACATCCTTGTCCGACATTTCCTCTTTCTGCTTCGGCTTGGTAAATTTCTCCACAAGATCGGGAACCATATCCAGAACCTTGGTGACCGCATCCTGATTCTTGATGTTTACCAGCTTTGTATTGCCGTCCTTGATGACAAGAACTGCACTGGGCGTCATCTTTCCGCCGAGCCCGCCGGCTCCCGATGCGGAATTTTTCTGCCCATTGCTGCCTGCACCCGCCGCAACGCCGAAGGAGACATCCACGAGCGGAAGAATGATCGTATCACCGACAGTCGTTGCCTCTCCGACCACAGTCTTTGTGGACAGTACCGTGTCCATTCCCTTCAATAATGCTTCTACAACTCCCTGAAAATTCTCTTTATCAGCCATATTGTCCTCCATTTTTATGCTTTGCTCTCCGCTCCTCTTCGCCCTGCCTTCATCTTCTGGATAAACAGGCGGAGCTTTTTATCCAGAAGCAGCTTTAATCCATTCCATGTCAATGCCCAGAGTGTGATGTGCCCGGAGATGTCAATGCTTCCCTCCAGTATCTGCTGGGTAAAATCCGGTGTCACACATAAGCCATAATGCAGCAACGGCGAAAGCATACCGTAGACACCGAAGAGATAGCCCGTCGTGTCCGGCGCGCCTGTTCCGAAGATCAGAGAGCCGTTGATTCTTCTCGGTCGGATCGCCCGCAGCATCTTTCCCAATCTCTGCCGTACATGCTTCCAAAGAGCCACGGTGTTGTCTTCCCGCAGAACTCCCGCATAATAAGACAAATGTTCCCAGATGTCCTTTATTTTACCATATATTTTCAAAATTGTGTACTTTATCTTACTGATTTTTCCAAGGAAACCGTCCGCAGGCGTATCCGCGCCTTCATCATCTGCATCATGCGTCTCATTGCCACTGTCGCCGGTCTCCGTTCCGGCAGCCTCCGCTTTACTGTCGTCTGTCTCCACACCGGGGGCTTCCGCTCCGTCGGTGGTGTTGGTTTCTGCTTCGGCAGCTTCTGTACTGCCCCCGTTCTCCGGTACAGCCTCTGCCTCGCTGTCACCGCCTGCCTTCTGTTCTTTGTCGCTGCCCTTCTTTTCCTGATCGGCATCTTTTCCTTTTCCAGAAGCAGCTGACGTGTCAACCAGCTTCTTCCACAGCAGCTTCACTGTAACGTTCCCCGGCTCCGGGTAGGCGTACCTGACGCGGAATACGCCGAACAGCCAGTCCGCCCTTGCGGAGGCGGTTAGCTTGTCCTCGCTGCGTTCTCCTCTTAGCCGGTAGGTAACCGGAAAGAAAAGAACCAAAAGCAGAAGCAGAAAGACGAGCGCCAGCAGTCCGAGAAGTATTCGCCCTATCAGAGATAAGATCATTATAATTATGTTTGGCATAAAAGATACTCCTTCAACGCACAGTCCCCTCTTTGCGCCAGACAATTTACCGTGATAAGCTCTACGATCCGGACAGCCTCGTCATAATCTCCCGCAATCCCCGCGACATAGACAGGATTGGATTCATAATATTTCTGTGCAAGCTGTTTTGCACTGAAAATTTCCAGCTGGTCGGAAGGATTTCTGGAAATGGCAATCAGAAAAACGCCGGAGAGCAAAGGCTTTCTTTCCAGCTTTTTCTTTATTTTATCCAGTTTCTCTGTTCTGATACTTTCACCCAGATACAAATCAGGGTGATAAATGAGCTTTTTTCCCATAATATGGTTTCCTTTTTGTCGGATGAAAACAGTATAACACATCTTATAAAGTTTGTAATCAAAAAACATGTACGATAACAAATAGTTGACTTTTTTTCAATATAATTTATACTTAACTATAGTGCTTTACATAAGGAGGAAGGGGTTAATGAAAGCTTTGGCACAAATGGCGTTGACACCGGGAATGACTCTCGGCGAGGACGTAGTTGACAACGGAAACGTATTGATTCCGGCTGACACTGTATTAAATGAGGGGTTGATTGAGCTCTTAAAACGTTATTCCATCATGTGTGTGACAGTAAAGGAAGACGCTGATCTTGCGAAAACGCACAACGAAATGATCCGCCTGAGCGACGGATTCAAAAGCTTTGCACAGAAGCATGCAGACAATCTGCAGATCTATAAAAAGCTGTGCACTTCTCTTGTCAAATCGGGAACTGCCATCCCCGATGAAGCGCTGATGGCGATCTACAATGATATTTCCACCACCTACGGCAACGGTATTGAACTGTTGAGCTTTTTATACAATTTGATGCCGAACGAGGATGAACTCACCTTTAACCACTGTCTGAATTCCGCATTGCTCGGAGGAACCTTTGCCGACTGGAGCAATATGACACCGGAGGATAAAAAGACCCTGATTCTCTCCTGCTTCTATTATGATATCGGCAAGCTTAAGCTGCCCTATGAGCTGCTCTGGAAGCCGGGCAAGCTAAGCGACGAAGAATATAACGAGGTCAAGAAGCATCCCGTCATCGGCTATGCGCTGCTCAACAGTGTTTCCATCGACCAGCACATCAAGAATGTTGTCATCATGCACCACGAGCGCATGGACGGCAGCGGCTATCCCTATCACATGAAGGGAACCCGCATTGACCTTTTTGCCAGATATGTTGCGATCATTGACACCTATACGGCAATGGCATCGCCGCGTGCCTACCGGCTTGCGTTGACCCCGCTTCAGATCATCGGACATTTCGAGGCAAATATGCCGCAGTATGACACGGAGCTTCTGTTGCCATTGATGCAGAGAATCGCTGATGCACAGATCGGTACGACCGTACAGCTCTCGGACGATACAGTCTGGAATATTTTCCTCATTCATCCCGGACGTCTCTCCAGACCGGTATTGAAGAACGAGAAAAATGAGTTCCTTGATCTTGAGGAGAACCCGCAGCTTGAGATCGTCAAAAATCTGTAATTTCTTTCAAATAACAAAGTGACAGCCGGAATACCCTAAAAGTATTTCCGGCTGCCCCATAGATTGTTTCTTTTCAATTCCAGATATTCATCAAACGCTTTTTCCAGTATCTGCTTTTCATTCGCAAATTTCAATAAATGGTAAGCTTCATGGTATTTGTAGAATCCGGAATCTACAAAATATTCTTCCCTTTGTGGCTTGCTGTAATAACTGTCCGCCATCATCAGATACCAGTG
>USGM01000001.1 GCA_900554205.1 uncultured Lachnospiraceae bacterium | reverse complement strand
GGCTTCCACGCCGACATAGCGGAAATGCCATGGCTCGTATTCGATCCCGGTAATATCCTCCTTGCCCTGCGGATAACGCAGAATGAAGCCGTATTTGCAGCTGTTCTCCGCAAGCCATTTTCCGGCAGCCGTCTTTGCGAATCCCTCGTTCAGGGCGACATAGGTATCCGTGACAATATCCAACGCTAGACCGATCTGGTGCTCACTGGCATTCGGCACTGTCACAGCCTGACTCGCCAGCTGATACGCCTCCATATAGGACAGTCCACGCTTCATATATTTTGTAATCTTCCGTCCAAACAGCATTTCCTGATATTGCAGATCCCGGTAGGGTGAACAGATTGCAAGCGTCACACCGTCATCCTTCGCCGCCTGTATCATATCCAGAAGGTCATCGATGATCCGCTCGTCACAGTGCATGATTCCCTTCATCGTGCTGATATTTCCGAGCGGCACTTCCTCCTCATAGCCGTCGGGGATGGAGTGCTGCTTGTTAATCAGTATCAGCCGCCAGTCATCCTCGGAGAACTCATAGACCTTGTCCTCATCCGGCGCTTCCTGCCTTTCCTGTTCTCCGGCAGTCTCTCCCGCCGAAAGTCTGTCCTGATTATAATCGAGGATGTCCGAGGTGCTGTACCGCGTGACAATGTCCATGCCGTGCGCCGTATCCAGCAGTTCATCCCCTTCCATCAGAACGTCATCATCGTCGAGAAGCTGAATGTCTTCCAGATTAATCTCCTGCTCTTCCGCCAGCACAATGTCCTGCGCCTCATCGGAGATCGGGTTCCACTCGTCCGTGTTCTTACTGCCGCTCACAAACGCCGGGAAAGAAAAGCTGCTATAGACAACGGAAAACAGGAGCACAATTCCGAGCGTCGCAAGTCGTTTCCCATTTCCTTTCAGATATGCCGCCACATGGAAAAAAAACATTCCCACTGCCATCACGGGAATGATACAGAAACGACAGACAATATTCTTTTTTCCTATTTTCAGCAGTTTCTTGCGAAAGCGCTCCTCGGGTGACATTTTCATTTGTGTTCAGCCTTTGATCTTCTGTGCCGCCTGAACCGGCATTTGTATACAACTATTTCAAGCATAGCACATTTTTCCCAAATGTACACCTGTTTTTCAAAAAAGTTGCCATTTTTGCAGGATTAAAGTACAATATAGCAAAAAAATAAAATACGGAGGGAAAAGATGGCAGGGTCAACAATAGGCACAATATTCAGGATTACTACATGGGGGGAATCGCACGGGAAGGCGCTCGGCGTTGTGATCGACGGCTGCCCCGCAGGTCTTGCACTCACGGAAGCTGACATTCAGGAATATCTGGATCGCAGGAAGCCGGGCACAAGCAGTCTCACAACACCGCGGAAGGAGGCGGACTGCGTCGAGATTCTCTCCGGTGTCTTCAACGGTCTGACGACCGGCACGCCGATCTCCCTGATGGTAAGGAATACCTCCCAGCATTCCGCCGACTATGACGAAATTGCCTCCTACTACCGCCCCGGTCATGCAGACTATACCTTCGATGAAAAATACGGCTTCCGCGACTACCGAGGCGGCGGGCGCTCCTCCGGGCGTGAGACCGTGGGACGTGTCGCAGCCGGAGCTGTCGCTGCCAAGCTGTTAAAGGAGCTGGACATCACCGTCTGTGCCTACACGCGCTCCATCGGTCCGGTAGAGATCGATCCCGAGCGCTTTGACCGCTCCGCCATCCTCTCCACACCGACCGCAATGCCTGACCGGACGGCGAGTGAAGCGGCTGTCGCCTTTCTCGAAGAGGCAAAGAGAAACGGCGACTCCGTCGGCGGCTGTATGGAGTGTATCGTGGACGGTCTTCCCGCCGGAATCGGCGATCCGGTGTTTGAGAAGCTGGACGCAAACCTCGCAAAGGCCATCATGTCCATCGGCGCAGTCAAGGCTGTGGAAATCGGCGACGGCTGCCAGGTTTCCAACCGGACAGGCAGCGAGAACAATGATTTCTTCTGTCTGAAGGACGGGGAGGTCTCCAAGAGGACAAACCACGCGGGCGGCATTCTCGGCGGCATCAGCGACGGCAGCCGTATCCTGATCCGTGCGCATGTAAAGCCGACACCCTCCATCTTCCGGACACAGCAGACCGTCAATAAAGCCGGCGAAGAGGTCGACATCAATATCAAGGGCCGCCACGATCCCATCATTGTGCCCCGGGCTGTCGTCGTCATGGAGTGCATGACTGCCCTCACGCTCCTCGATGCCATGCTGGTAAACATGTCCGCAAGAGTGGATCGCGTCAAGGACTTCTACCGAAAGAAATAACCCCCACCGAAAAAGCAGCCGGTCAGAAATTTTCTTCTGACCGGCTGCCTGCGTTTGCCGTTATCGTTATGCTTATATTTTATGGAAAATAATACAATTCGGCACATTGACCTTGATCGGCGCGCCGTTCATGATCAGCGTTCCCCTCTTGATGTCAACATGGAAGAAGGTCATGTCATTCGACTCATGGTTCAGTGACACAAGGAACTTGTTATTCGGGAACAGCGCCGCATCCTTCGGATATTCTCCGCTGATCGGAAGACTGAATACCTTTGTCAGCATTCCGGTCTGCTCATCCACGCTGAAAAGCACAGCGGAATTATCTCCAGCCACGGTGCTCAGGAGATATTTGTGATCCTCTGAGAAAGTCAATGCGCTGGTAGCGTTGGAGCTTCCTCTCTCAAGCTTCGCAGTCTCGACTGTCTGAATCTTCTCAAATACCGGCTGTCCGTCCTTATCCTCATAGGAATAAACATCGATATAACATTTCCACTCATGCACGATGTAGATAAAGCGTCCGTCCTTGGAAATCTTGATATGTCTGGGCGCTGACTCTATCTCGCTCCGGATGACATCCGCGAGAGAAACCTTGCCGTTCTCCACGTCAAAGCGGTAGACATTGACATGATCCATGCCCTGATCGGCAACCAGCAGATATTTATTGTCATGTGTCATTCTTGCACAGTTGATATGCGGTCTGAAATTCCTGTCTGCCAGACTTCCGAGACCCTTGTGGAAAATCTCATCTGTGATCTCGCCGATGGAGCCGTCCTCCTTCAGCTTCAGAACCGTGAGCTTTCCGTCATGGTATCCCGCTACGAACAGATAGCTGTCCGTATAGTCTGTGGACACATAACAGCCTCTCATACCGTTGATCGGTGCAAAATTTAAGAGCTCCAGCCCTCCGTCCTTCTTGATTGTATAGGATTCCACGCCGAAGTCCGTGATGGAATACAGATATTTTCCGTTATGCGAGATCGTCACATAGGAGGAGTTGGTGATCTCCACCTGATCCTTCTCTATGAAACGGCCGTTCTTCATATCGACGTCATATATTTTTATTCCGTGGTTATCTCCCTGTGTATAGGTGGAGACATATGCCACATATTTTTCCTTTTCCATGCGGAATACCTCCTTCTGCTTTCCCTAAATATAGCACAAAACGAAGCAATGTAAAACCTTTTTTTCTTTTTCTCGATGGTTTCGACTTTCAGGGGCAAATCCTGTCAAATATTCGTTGACTTTCTAGGTGGAAGTGTATAAAATTTATGGCAGTATGCATCCGATACAGATGCATGAAAAATTTTGATTTTTAAAGGAGAGTTGCAGCATGAAAGACGCTCTTGTTGATCTGGTCAATATTTCAAAATCCTACGACGGACAGCTGATTCTGGACGACCTGAATCTCTATATCCGCCAGAATGAGTTTCTGACCCTTCTGGGTCCCAGCGGCTGTGGCAAGACCACGACTCTCCGCATCCTCGGTGGTTTTGAAAAACCCGATAAAGG
Organism: uncultured Lachnospiraceae bacterium; assembly: GCA_900554205.1. GTDB lineage: Bacteria > Bacillota > Clostridia > Lachnospirales > Lachnospiraceae > Acetatifactor. The sequence goes on along the minus strand of USGM01000001.1, from coordinate 85,213 downwards.
ACAGGTCATCTTTGAGGGTCAGGACATCACACAGCTGCCCCCGAACAAGCGGAATCTGAATACCGTCTTCCAGAAGTATGCCCTCTTCACGCATATGGATGTTGCGGAAAACATTGCCTTCGGCTTAAAGATCAAGGGCAAGAGCAAATCCTATATCGACGACAAGATCAAGTATGCCTTGAAGCTGGTAAACCTTGACGGCTATGAGCACCGTATGCCGGACTCTCTCAGCGGCGGTCAGCAGCAGCGTATTGCCATCGCCCGCGCTATCGTAAATGAACCGAAGCTCCTTCTCCTCGACGAACCTCTCGGCGCGCTCGATCTGAAGCTGCGTCAGGACATGCAGTACGAGCTGATCCGTCTGAAGAACGAGCTTGGCATTACCTTTATCTATGTCACCCACGATCAGGAGGAAGCCCTCACGATGTCCGATACGATCGTTGTCATGAACCAGGGCTATATCCAGCAGATCGGCACACCGGAAAAGATTTACAACGAGCCGGAAAACGCTTTTGTCGCTGACTTTATCGGCGACAGCAACATTCTCGGCGCTACCATGCTGCAGGACAGACTGGTAGAAATTCTCGGTGCAAAATTTGCCTGTGTCGATGAGGGCTTCGGCGTCAACAAGCCGGTGGATGCCGTCATCCGCCCCGAGGACATCGAGCTGGTGGAACCCTCTCAGGGAACCATTCAGGGTGTTGTCACACACATCATCTTCAAGGGTGTACACTACGAGATGGAGGTCACTGCCAACGGCTATGAATGGCTCGTCCATTCGACAAAAATGTTCCCTGTGGGCACTGCTGTCGGCATCCAGATCGATCCGTTTAACATCCAGATCATGAACAAACCGGAATCCGAGGACGAGGAGGCTGTTGGAGTCAATGAATAAAAAGATGCTGTCGATTCCTTTTCTCTTCTGGTCGGCACTGTTCATCATCGTGCCGCTGTGCATGGTGTTCTACTATGGGCTGACTGACAAGAACGGAGTCTTTACCTTAAGTAATATAACGGCGATCGCCACACCGGAGCATTCCAAGGCTCTCTGGGAATCTGTCAAGCTGTCCGTGGTGAGCACCGTGATCTGCTTCCTGCTCGCCTACCCGCTCGCAATGATCCTGAGCCGGGCAGGCACCAGCAGGGATTCCTTTATTGTCCTGATTTTTATTCTGCCGATGTGGATGAACTTTCTGCTGCGCACTCTGGCATGGCAGACGCTTCTGGAGAAGACCGGTGTGATCAACAGCATCCTTGAGCTGCTGCATCTGCCCTCCCTGAATATCATCAACACACCGTCGGCAATTGTGCTGGGCATGGTTTACAACTTCCTGCCCTTTATGGTTCTGCCGATCTATAATGTGCTCGTGAAGATAGATGTCAACATGATAAATGCCGCCAGGGATCTGGGTGCCAACAGTGTCCAGACTTTTTTCAAGATCATTTTCCCTTTGAGCATTCCGGGCATCATCAGCGGAGTCACAATGGTTTTCGTTCCTGCCCTGACGACCTTTGTCATCTCAAAGATTCTCGGCGGCAGCAAGATCCTGCTGATCGGAAACGTCATCGAACAGGAATTTACCCAGACCGGCAACTGGCACCTCGGAAGCGGACTTTCCATCGTGCTCATGATGTTCATTATCCTTAATATGGTAATCAGTGCCGTCACAGATAAAGAAGGGGAGGCGAACGCACTATGAGAAATGCAGCAAGAAGAATCTATATTGCTCTGATCTTTATCTTCCTCTATGCACCTATCGCCACGCTGATCGTACTCTCCTTCAACGCGAGCAAGACCAGGGCAAAATGGGGCGGCTTTACGCTGAAATGGTATCAGAGTCTCTTTCAGAACGATGTCATCATGCAGGCGCTCTGGAACACGCTGGCGATTGCCCTACTCTCGGCAGTCATTTCGACTGTCATCGGCACAATCGCCTGTATCTCCTTGCAGGCAATGAAGAGGAAGGCACGAACCATCAGTCTCGGAATCGCCAACATCCCGATGCTGAACGCCGACATCGTCACGGGTATTTCACTGATGCTGCTCTTTATCAGCCTCGGCATAAAATTCGGTTTTCTCACGATCCTGATGGCACATATCACCTTCAACATCCCTTATGTGATTCTCAGTGTCATGCCTAGGATGAAGCAGCTGAACCCGCATACCTATGAGGCGGCTCTCGACCTCGGTGCATCCCAGCTGCGCGCTTTTTTCAAGGTCGTTTTTCCCGACCTGCTCCCCGGAATCCTCTCCGGCTTCCTGATGGCATTCACCATGTCGCTGGATGATTTCATTATCACGCACTTTACAAAGGGGCCCGGAATCGATACATTGTCCACAAAGATTTATACCGAAGTAAAGAAGGGAATCAAGCCCGAGATGTACGCCCTGTCGGCGATCATCTTCGTCTCGGTTCTGATCCTGCTTCTGCTTGTCAATTACACACCTAAGAAAAAGGCAAAATAGTCATATACGAGGAGGAAAAAACTTATGAAAAAAGGTATTGCACTGCTGCTCTGCACGGCTCTTGCCGTCGGCTCTCTGACCGGCTGCGGTTCCGAGAAAGGCGGCGAAAACGGTGTCGTCTATGTCTACAACTGGGGCGAATACATTGATCCCCAGACGCTCGATATGTTCGAGGAGGAGACCGGAATCAAGGTCATCTATGACGAGTTCGAGACAAACGAGGCCATGTATCCCAAGGTGGAGGCCGGGTCTTCCGCCTATGATGTCATCTGCCCTTCCGATTACATGATTAATAAGATGATCGAAAACGGATTGCTGCAGGAACTGAACTACGACAATATGCCGAATGCCAAGGCAAATATCGGCGCCCAGTATTACGAGCAGGCTGAGGAATTTGATCCCGGCAACAAATACTGCGTCCCCTACTGTTGGGGAACGGTCGGCATTCTCTACAACAAGACCATGGTTGACGAACCTGTCACCAGCTGGTCTATCCTCTGGAACGAGAAATATGCCGACAATATCCTGATGCAGGATTCCGTGCGCGATCTGTTTATGGTAGCGCTGAAATTAAAGGGCTATTCCATGAACACCTTAGACGAGTCCGAGCTTCAGGAGGCAAAGGACGCGCTGATCGCACAGAAGCCCCTTGTACAGGCATATGTCATCGATCAGGTTCGTGACAAGATGATCGGCGGCGAAGCGGCACTCGGCGTTATCTACTCCGGCGAGGCCATCTATACCAAGCGTGAGAACCCCGATCTCGAATACGTCATCCCCGAGGAAGGCACAAACGTATGGATCGACGGCTGGGTCATCCCGAAGAACGCTCCCAACAAGGAAAATGCTGAAAAGTTCATTGATTTCATGTGTCGCGGCGACATCGCCCTGCTGAACTTTGAATACATCACCTACTCTACTCCGAACGTTATTGCACAGGAGCAGATCGAGGACGAAGATATCCGCAATTCCGAAATTGCCTTCCCCGACCTCTCCAAGTATGATCTTGAAACCTACCTCTATCTTGGTGAGGACGGCGACGAGCTCTACAACAACATCTGGAAAGAAATCATGTCAAACTGACGCGTGCCGCAAGGCACACTGATAAGGGCGGATGAACTCAAACCTAAGTTCATCCGCCCTTTCTTATCCCCTCTTATTGCATTTTGTTCCTCTATGAATCAGTCTTCCGGCAGCTTCTTAATGATGGTTTTATAGATATGGATCAGGAATATCAGTGACACCGCAAGGGACATCAGCTCTGCAATCGGAAATGCCCACCATACCGCATGAAGCCCACCCAGCTTTGAAAGAATATAGGCGGCTGGGATCAGTGCAAAGAGCTGGCGCATGATGGATACCACCATACTGAATATTGCTTTCCCCAGCGCCTGAAATACCGTTCCCGAGACAATACAGAACCATGCGATCAGATAGTGCACACCGATGATGCGCAGCGCAGGTATGCCGATTGTCAGCATATCCCCCGACGCTGCAAACAATCCGAGAAGCACCTGCGGAATTGCCTCAAAGCAGACAAAGCCGATAAAGGTCAGACAGAATGCAACAGTCATGCTCAGCTTGATCGTCTGCATCATACGCTTCCGCTTTCTTGCACCGTAGTTGTAGGCGATGATCGGTGTAATACCGTTATTCAATCCGAACAGCGGCATAAAGAAAAAGCTCTGCAGCTTGAAATACACGCCAAATACCGCTGTCGCTGTGGAGGAGAAAGTAATCAGTATCCGGTTCATGCTGTAGGTCATGATTGAGCCGATAGACTGCATAATAATGGACGGTACCCCGACCGCGTAAATCGTCCCGATGATTTTTCCGTCCGGTCTGTAATCGCTGAAGGTAAGCTCCACTTCATGATTGTATTTGAAATTGCATACAGCAGCTACCACACCGGATACGCACTGTCCGATAACGGTTGCAACAGCCGCACCGGTGACACCCATCCTCGGCGCTCCGAACAATCCGAAGATCAGAATCGGGTCCAGAATGATATTCGTCAGCGCCCCGCTCAGCTGGGAAATCATGCTGAAGATCGTCTTTCCGGTCGAGGTGAGCAGTCTTTCAAAGAAGAACTGGGCGAAAAGCCCAAAGGAAAAGATCATGACCGTGCTCAGGTAGTCAATTCCCATCCGCATAATCTCCCTGTCGGCTCCTCCGATCTGGCTGAGATAGAACGGCTTTACGACGGTAAATCCCAGAATCAGAAACACAATATAGCTGAGCAGATACAATACCGCGGCATTCGCTGCCGTCTGGTTTGCCTTGTCCGTATTTTTCTCTCCGAGCGACTTGGACAGCAGGGCATTCATACCCACGCCCGTACCACTTCCCACTGCAATCAGCAAGGTCTGCAGCGGGAATGCCAGTGAAACGGCAGTCAGCGCGTTCTCAGACAATTTCGCCACAAAGATACTGTCTACAATATTGTATAAAGCTTGTACCAGCATGGAGACCATCATCGGCAGAGACATATTAAACAACAGCTTTCCTACCGGCATGGTTCCCATCTTGTTTTCTGTAATTGATGTTTTTGTACTTTCCTGATTCATTTTATCCTCATTTCCGCAGTTTTCCTGCACTATCCTGTCTATTCACACCACAGGGCAAATCTTTAAGATTTGCCCTGTGACGGATTTCTATTTCATTAATTGCGTCCGCAGCCACAATCGCTGTCGCGTCTTTCTTCCCCTCGTCTGTCTTCCCCGCGTCTGGGCATGGGCGGATAATCCTGCCACGGAGGGGGAACCATTCCAGGGCCGTCGCAGACTGCCTGCTCTCTCTCTCTTGCCTCACGGACATCTCTCAATGCCTCTCTGGCATCCTCTCTCGCCTCTCTCGTCGCTTCTCTTGCACGCTCACATCTGCATGACGGACGGTTGTTGCAGCCGCCGTTATTGTTGTTGCCACAGCTGTTGCCGCAGCCTCCACGACCGTTACCGCAGCTGTTGCCGCAGCTTCCACAACCATTGCCGCAGCCTCCGCATCCGTTACCACAGCCACAGCCGAAGAGTAACAATAAGATAATCCAATTCATATGCTCACCATAATTTCCTGTTTTTATGGTATCATATGCTTCATACAGGCTCTCCGTGCAAGCCTCTTATTTCTTCTTTTTCACAAGTTCTCTGCGAATACATGCAAAGGTCTTCTCTTCCCCCTCGTCAGCCAGCATACGCAGGAAGCGCTCCAGCTCGCCGGCAGTCTTCGGATGGATCAGATCGTGTCTGGTTCCCTGCAGATAATATTCCAGTGGCGCCGCGTCCGTGTAATCCTTTCCTTTATAGACCTTGCTCGCCGCAATCCTGTCCATAATCATTTCCGCAAGGTACCGGTCAGGCATCGGAACCGGAACCATCCAGCCCTTCTTTCCCGGCTCATCCGAATAGTCCTGCCAGTATTCATAATGATGCTTATTTCTTCCCTTGTGATGCATCCACGCGGTAGAATACCCGATCTCCTCCCGCTCCGCATTATTCGGACTGCGCGTTCCCTGATAGTATTTCGCGCCGACGCGAAACTCCGTCGGGCTGTACTTCGACAGGTCGTGAAGGAGCCCCTGCCTGTATAATCCGATTCGGAAGCATCCCTTTGCCACAAGGATCTTATGGTGTGTGATCGTCTTAAAATGACTCCAAGCCTTTCCCATTGCCTTCTGCTGCTTTATCTTTCCTTTCTGTCTCCTGCTTCGGCTCCTGCCGTCTTACTTTTCTGTCCTTCCGCTTACCTGCCCTTTCCGGTTCGGCAACACTGATATACAGCGCAATGCTTCGCGGTGCGACCTGGCAGCTGTTGCCGGATTCCTCCGACTCCTCCTGTGGAAGAAGCGAATTGTCCTCAGCGGTCGTCAGCACAAGCTCCCAGTGCATATTTTTCGGAAGTCTCGGCAGGGCGAGCGAATGTCTCTCCCAATGCATATTGATCGCAATGTACAGGAATGCGTCTTCCTGTCCCTCATCATTCCGCGCATATTTGCCGCACAGCATCATGCCGATGCTTCTGCTGTGATGCTCCGTCTGCGGTCTCCACGCACTCTCCCCGTGATAGGAAAGGTCAGGATAATCGCAGGAAAGGTAATCCATCAGCCGAAGTTCCCTCGCCGGGTGCAGAATGGGATGTGCCCGGCGGAACGCCGCCAGCTGCTTCCAGAACTCCAGAAGCTCCCGGTTCTTCTCCTGCTTTCCCCAGTCAAGCCAGCCGACCGCATTGTCCTGACACCATGGATTGTTGTTTCCCTTCTGGGAATTGCCGAACTCGTCCCCCATAAAGATCAGCGGCGTGCCCTGCGACAGCATGATCAGACAGATCGCGTTTTTCATCTGCCTGATCCGCAGCTGTCTGACCTTACGGCTCTTCGCCGTTCCCTCTTCGCCACAGTTCCAGCTGCAATTATAGTCGTTTCCGTCCCGGTTCTCCTCGCCGTTTCCCTCATTGTGCTTCCTGTCGTAGGAGACAAGGTCAGCCAGCGTGAAGCCGTAATAATTCGTCAGATAATGCACCACTCCTGCTTTTGCGGGAATGTAGCGCATATCCTTAAGCACGCTGTTCATCATGTTTTCATCGCCCTTTAAGAAGCGGCGCATATCGTACAGAAAGCTGTCATTATACTCTGCCAGATGCGGGTACTGAGGCATTCTGTCTCTGCCGTAGACCACATCAGCGTTTATGCCATAGTACATGAACTTCTTATCCGCGAGGAGCGGGTCTGACGCAAGCAGTTCAATCGGAAGGTCTGTTCCCAGAAGATGAAACCCATCCACATGATATTCTAAAGCCCAGAAGCGCAGAATATCCGAAATATCATTTCTATCCACCTGCTCCGGGAAATAAAACTGCATGACAAGCTCCATTCCGTTTCTGTGCAGTTCCTTCACCAGATCGCGGAATTCCGTTGCCGCATCCTCCGATGCCGCATAAGCCTGCTTCGGCGCATAATAAAAGCCCTGCTTATAGCCCCAGTAATTCACTCTGTTCACCGACTGGATGCAGGGAGCGCCCTGCGGCGGAACCTCTGTTTTTTCCAGTTCCAGAAATTCATATGCCGGCTGAAGCTCGAGCGTTGAAATACCGATCTCCTTCAGATAGGGAAGCTTCTCGCAAATTCCGGCGAAGGTTCCCCTGTTCATCACCTTTGACGATGTATGCCTGGTAAAGCCCCTGACATGCATACAATACATTACTGTCCGGTCATAGGGAAGCGCCGGACATTTATCGTTCTCCCAGTCGTAGTTTTCAGTAAGAAAGCCCGCGCGCAGTTCCTCACCGGAACGCGCCTTTCCATACGGAAGTCTTCCCGGAAAAACCCTGCCGTGTTCGTCCGGCACAAGCCTGTCCGCCTGATAAAACTGATAGACCACCTGTTCCGGCCGGATATTCTCCACGAGCTTACAGTAAATCTCACCCACGCGATCCTCCTCGGCAAACGGAATCCGCTGTCTCTCCTCCCCCGTCAGGGCGTCATACAGTATGATTCCGCAGTCCGCGGTTACGGAGACAAAGGAAAAACAGATTCCGCCGGCTTCGCGGCGCGCCCCCAGAGGGTATGGATTCATTTTTTTCATCATATATCGTCACAAGTCCTTTCTCCGTATGCTGTCTGTTCCATTATAAAGTATGTGCCGGAAAATCACAAGACGACTTTTTCATCATTGAATTGACAAATATCCAAAATACGATATGATACAAGGAGTAGAAAACAGGAGGATTTTTCCAGTGAAAAATTTTCAACCGAAAAAGAAATATTTCTTAGCCATTATAATTCCGGTACTGGTTCTTGCTGGGCTGATCGTATATTCCTTCCTGCCGGACAGTCAGGGTCTTCCAACACTGTTCACCGTCTCTTCCAGCGAACAGGCTGCCGTTTCGCCGGAAGTCTCCACGCCGGAACCGACTGCCACTCCGGAGCCGACACCGACCCCTGAGCCAACCGAACCGCCCTTTGAGGAGTACGACATTTCCCTCATGGCGCTCGGCGATAACCTCATGCACATGGGTATCGTCAACACCGGCAAGCTCTCGGACGGCACCTATGATTATTCCTTCCTCTTTCAGAATATCACTGATTTTCTGGATACCGCCGACATCCGGGTCATCAATCAGGAGACGATCTTAGGCGGAAATGAACTCGGTTTTTCCGGCTACCCGCGCTTCAACTCTCCTACCGAGGTGGGAGATGCCATCGCTGCGGCTGGCTTTAACGTTGTCCTACACGCGACAAATCACGCCGCCGATCAGGGTGTAAAGGGCATCCGCAGCTGCGTTGCCTATTGGAATGAAAAGCATCCCGAAATTCTGATGACAGGTATCTATGACAGAGAAAATGTTCCCGCTGAGGACATTCCTCTCCTGACCGTCGGCGATGTCACTTTTGCCGTGCTGAACTATACCTACGGGCCGAACGCACAGACAATCCCGTCCGATCTGCGTGAGCATCTGAGTATGCTTTGCGCCTACAACGAAAAGAACGGGCTGATTGATTTTACCACGCTGAATCCAAAGGTTCTGGAAGACATCCAGAAGGCTGACGAGCTCGCCGACATCGTCATTGTCTTCCCCCACTGGGGAACGGAATACCAGTCCAAACCCTCCAGCTACCAGAAAAAATTTGCAGAGGAAATGACGCAGGCGGGAGCCGATCTCATCATCGGCACCCATCCCCATGTTCCGCAGCCGATCGAGGAGATCGTCTCGGAGAACGCCAACACTTCCCTCTGCTATTATTCCCTCGGCAACTATGTCTCCACGCAGAAGCAGACACTCTCCATGCTGGAGGGCATGGCGTGGGTCACCTTCCATGTGACGGAGGACGGTGTATCACTCAATCGGGAAGCCTCCGGTGTCCTTCCCCTTGTCTGTCATTATGTGAGCGGCCCTGTCCGTCTGGAAAATGTCTATCTTCTGGAGGACTACACCGAAGAACTGGCGGCACAGCACGGCATCCGCAGTTACGGCGGCGTGACCCTCCGGCTGTCCGATCTTCAGACGCGCTGCGCGGAAATTTTCGGCGACTGGGTACTGACCCGCTCCGATATTCTTGGCAGCAACTAATCGATCACATTCTTGACACCCAGAATGTTATCATAGGTTGCGTCACTGATAATGACACCTTTTCTGGAATTAGCGGAGTGTATGATCTGACCACCGCCGATATACAGTCCGACATGCGTACATTTCTTAGAGCCGTAACAGATAATGTCTCCCGGCTGCGCCTCGCTGTAGTCAATGCTTCTTCCTGAGCTGGACAGCTGACCGCTTGGTGTCCTGCTGACCGAATAGCCGAACACTGCATAGATCAGGCTGGTAAAGCCGGAACAGTCCGTACCGCTCTCCAAAGAGCTTCCGCCATGCACATAACGGTTTCCGAGGAACTGCATCGCATAGTCGACAATCTCCGCCCGCAGCTCGGAGCTGGTGCTATAATCGCCGGACGGCGGTGTCGCAACCACTGTCGTATTCTCAGCCGCAGCCGTCTCAGGCACACTCTGTCTCTCCTCAAGCGCCCTCTTAGCCGCAAGCTCTGCCGCTTCCTCCTCCAGTGTCTTTGCATAGACAAACTCTTCCTTCACCGTGACATACTGGGCGGCGACATATCCCGTCTTTGACTCCGTGTACTGAACCTTCATCCAGTCACCGAGGTTTTCGAGAATCTCTACCTTTTCCCCTCTGTCAACATAGCCGATCCTGCCGGACTCTACGTCCGCCTCCTTGCGCACATTCAGTCTGTCTACCTCCACAACGGCATATCTCGTGACATAATCCTCGATCGCATCCTCTGCCGCCGCTCCGTACAGAAAAAATTCCGACTTTATATATCCCTCCACATTGCCGGAGACAATGCGGAACCATTCTCCGTCCTCTCCATCCATCGTCTCTAAAATCTGCGCCACCGCGCCATGATAAATCTTTCCCACGATGGTGCTCGACGTGTTCGGCTCAGTTCTGACGTTGACATAATGTGTCACATTTGCGAGTGCAAGATCGGCATACTCGCTCTCAGCTTCCTCTTCGTCCGTCTCCCCCGGTACAAATTCCTGCGCCACAGGGCCTTCCTGTGCAGCTACATCTTCCTGTGCTGCATTCCCACCCTGCACTGCGATTTCCTCCCGCGCTTCGACTCCTGCCTGCGTCATAGGCACCGCCTCCGAGCCAAAGCTGCCCGTCAGTGGTGTCACCTGATCCGGAACATCCAGATACGGTATGCTGTTCCAATCAAGGCTTGCCCGGATTCCTCCGTACATGTCGAGGGATGCCTGCGGCTCAGCCGCATCCTGCACGGCATCGTCTGACTGCGCCTGTATCTGTCCATCCGCCGACGGCTGCCCTACGTCCTCACCCGCGGTAGATGCCGCCTCCGAATAGAGTCCGGCAGCGAGCAGCCCCACGATAAAAACACTTATCAGCTTGTATTTCATGACTTTATCCTCCGTATACAGAGTTCAAATAATTGCGAACCCTCATAAACTTGCGCAACGTCACTCTTCCTAACAGTTCAGCCGCTCCCATTCGCAAAGCCGCGCTCACGCGCTTCCCGTCGCTGCCGCGACTAGCTTTGCTCATAGGCGGGCGCTCATCTCATGAACATGTCGATTCACAAAATCATGCGAGCATGATTTTGCGAACACGCATGTTCATGGCTGAACTGTTACAGGTTACATTGTAACATATTACAGAAATATTGCAAATTGAATTGAAAAAGGGTATACTAATAAAAAAAGTCAGGAGGCTGCCATGGGAAAGAATAAAGATTATGATGATGAAGAAATGACCGTAGAGCTTGAGCTGGACGACGGCACCAATGTCAACTGTGCGGTGATTACGATCCTCACGGTAGAGGAAAAGGATTATATTGTGCTCCTTCCTTTGAATGAGGATGGCGAAAATGAAGACGGTGAGGTATGGTTTTACGGCTACCGTGAAAACCCGGACGACCCGAATGAGGAGCCTGAACTTCTCTACATCGACGACGATGCCGAGTACGAGAAGGTGACGGATGCCTTTGACGAGTACCTCGACAGCTGCGAATTTGACGAGCTGATCGATGCGGACGACGAGGAAGAATAACTCATTGTTTTTCATTTCAATAGCGGATTTAAAAATCTGGACGGAAGTCTGGGGCGCGTCTGATCTCCTGTGAGATACAGCAGCTCCAGATTTTTCTTTGCCCTTGTCAGGGCGACATAGAAGATCCTACGCTCCTCCTCTATCGTCTCCCTGCTCTGCATTTCCCCCAACGGAAAGTTCCTTTCGTTGCAGTCCGGGATAATCACCCTGTCAAATTCAAGTCCCTTTGCGCTGTGAACCGTCATCAGCTGCAAGGCTTCCTCCGGCACAGCCTTCTTCCTTTGCAGCGCCGTCTCCGTATAAGCCTCCTGCGCCGCCTTCCACTCTTTAAAATCCCCATAGCGTGCCGCATCATTTCGGAACCATTCGGTAAGCTCCAGCCACTTTGTCAGCCGCTCCTTGTTTCCCCCGGAAATACTCCTAAGATATTCCTCGTAACCTACCGCCTTTAAAAGATAGGAAACGGCAAGCCCCGGCGACATCTTCCCGAGGGAACGCAGCTGCTGTTCCAGCCGTTCCAGCCTGTCCAGACAATTATCACGCACTCTCTCATCGATGTCGCACTCTTTGTAATATGTTCGTATCTCAGCAAGCGTCCTTCCCTCTCCCACCGCCTCCCTGCTGATATAGCGGGAAGGACGGTTGATGACCCGGAGCAGAAGCTCCCTGCGCCAATCCCCGGATGCCAATACGAAATATGCCATGATGTCCTTCACAATAAAATGCTCATAAATACTTTTTCCCTCATCCCTCATGCCAAACGGAATACCATTCCCATGCAGGAGCGCCGCCACACGCTGCATGGCAGAATTTGTTCTGAAAAGAATCGCACAGCTTAAGCGGCCGACAGCCCGGGACTTCCATTGCTCCGCCTCCCTCAAAAGCCAGGCATCCTGTTCCTTTCTGTCGGTGAAATGTCGGAGTGCCAGCGCCCTGTCGCCACTGTTTTCCGCTGCCTGTAATTCCTTCGGGAAACGGTTCCTGTTTTCTCCGATGACCGCCAGTGACGCCGTGACAATCTCTCTCCTACAGCGGTAATTGAGATTTAACAGAAGCCGCCTCGCTGCAAATTCGTCTGCAAAACGCCTCATAATATCCGGGTCTGCCCCACGGAAGCCATAGATGGACTGGTCGTCGTCCCCGACAGCAAAAATGTTATGCGGAGCCTCGGACAGCAGCTTTATCACCTCATACTGGACCGGATTGCAATCCTGAAATTCATCGATCAATATGTGCCGGAACCGCCTCTGCCAGCTGCTTCGGAACGACTGATCCGTCTCGAGAAGTCTCTTACACGCAAAGAGCATATCGTCAAAATCAATGCCTCTGTTTTTCCGCATCTCCAAGGAATAGCTCTCCATGATTTTATCAAAATGCGCCCGCCACTCGGAAGGCATTTCCGCTGTCGCACGACCGAGGTCAACAGTATTTTTGTACAGGCTGATTGCTGCCAGGATGCGTGGAATATCCTCCGAATAGTCCGCATTCGGGATGGCTCCGCCCGCACCGGTTTGTAATTGTTTTACTATGGAATACAGGATCTTTTTCTTTTCACGATCGGTGAGGAGTTTCAGATGTTTTGCTCTCTCAGATTCCAACAGGATATGGTAAAAGACAGAATGGAAGGTACCGAAAATAACCGGATAATTTCCGCCCGACATTTTCCGGAAACGCTGCTGCATTGCCTCCGCGGCTTCTTTTGTAAAGGTGATAACGAGGATTTCTTCGGGTGGAACACCCTGTTCGATCAGATAAAGAATACGGTTTGTGACGGTATAGGTTTTCCCGGAGCCGGGGCCCGCCAGCAAGAGCAGCGGCCCCTCTCCCCAGGTGACGGCACATCGCTGTGCCTCATTCATCTTACTCAGATCAGGCATTTTCGAGTTTCTCTATGCCCTTCCTGATTCTCTTTAATGTCTCCTCCTTGCCCAGAAGCTCCATGATCTCTGTGGCACCGGCGGGAGTCATCTGCTTACCGGATACAGCCGTTCGGATCGGCCACATCACATAGCCGTTCTTCACACCTTTCTCCTCCACATACTGAAGCAGCATCTGATACAGACCGTCATTACTGTAATCCTCCTGCGCCTCCAGCATCGGAAGTACATCCTTTAATACCTGCAGCGAAGATGCACTGTCGGTCTTCATCTTCTTGTGCGTATACATCGCCACATCATATTCAGGCAGCTCCTCGAAGAAATCCACCTGCCCCTCAATGTCGGGGAACACTTCGATACGGGTCTTTACCATGCCCGCAATCTTCTTTAAGTCAAGATCCTTTGTCAGCACCTTCTTCAGATAAGGCTCCGCCATCTCATAAAACTTATCGAAGTCCATCGCCTTGATATATTCGCCGTTCATCCAGCGCAGCTTCACAATGTCAAACACGGCGGGCGATTTGCTGATCCTGTGATAGTCAAACTCCTTTATAAGCTCGTCCAGCGTGAACATCTCGCGGTTGTCCTCCGGACTCCATCCGAGCAGTGCGATATAGTTCACAATCGCCTCCGTGACAAAGCCCTGCTCCAGCAGATCCTCAAAGGAGGAATGTCCGCTTCGCTTGGAGAGCTTCTTATGGTTCTCATCCGTGATCAGCGGAAGGTGTACATAGACCGGAACCTCCCAGCCGAACGCGTCATAGAGACGGACATACTTCGGCGAGGAGGAAAGGTATTCATTTCCTCTTACCACATGCGTGATATTCATTGTATGGTCATCGACAACGTTTGCAAAATTGTAGGTCGGATAACCGTCGGACTTAATCAGGATCATATCGTCCAGCTCTTTGTTCTCGACCGTAATGTCTCCGTACAGCTCGTCATGGAAGGTTGTCGTACCCTCGGTCGGGTTGTTCTGTCTGATGACAAAAGGCTTTCCCGCCGCCAGATTCGCCTCAACCTCCTCCTTGGAGAGATGCAGGCAGTGCTTATCGTACATGGTGATCTCCTTGCCCTCGACCACCTCCGTCTTCAGGGACGCAAGACGCTCCTTGTCACAGAAGCAATAATAGGCCTCACCCTTATCAATAAGCTCCTTCGCATATTTCATATAAATGCCGGTCTTCATTCTTTCGCTCTGGACATACGGACCATAGCCGCCGTCCTTGTCCGGACCTTCGTCATGGACAAGCCCCGTCTTTGCAAGCGTGCGGTAGATGATCTCCGTTGCGCCCTCGACGAAACGTTCCTGATCCGTGTCCTCGATACGGAGCATAAAGTCTCCGCCCGCATGCTTTGCGATCAGAAATTCATACAGCGCGGAACGCAAATTTCCCACATGCATCCTGCCTGTCGGGCTGGGCGCATATCTGGTTCTGATTTTCATGGTCAATTCCTCATTTCTCTTTCATAGACATGTAGAACTATTGTAGTCTCTTTTCCGCCAAAACGCAATATCGACTTTCGGAAAGCCGCCATTACTCCTCCGCTTCCTTCGGGAGCGCATCCTTCGCTGCCGCCTTGAACTTTGCGACCTCCTTCGCCGCCTGGCAGACCGCAATATTCGTTCCCGCTCCGGCGACGCAGCCGCCCGGGCATGCCATTCCCTCGATCAGATAACCGTTCTTCTTTCCCGCCTTTGCGAGCAGCAGCATCTTCCGGCATTCCGCAAGTCCCTCTGCGTGCTCAATCTTTACCTCAGTTCCGGGATAATAGGTCTCGATGCACTTCTCAATCGCGTTTGCAACGCCGCCCGCAACGCCGTAGCCACGTCCCGCACCGGTTGCATCCTGCATCTCGTCCATCGCCTTGATTTCATCCAGCAGAATCCCCTTCGCCTCGAACATTCCCGTCAGTTCCTCGAAGGTAATGACGAAATCGACATCCGAACGCACCGTTCTCCGGCTCGCCTCCAGCTTCTTTGAAGCACAGGGTCCGATGAACACCACCGACGCCTCGGGATGCTCCTGCTTGATAATCCTTGCCGTCGCAACCATGGGTGTCAGCTCATTGCTGATCTTGTCGATCGTCTCCGGGAAGAGATTTTTCGCCATGACTGACCATGAGGGACAGCAGGAAGTCAATGCAAAGTCCTGCTTCCCGGTCGCCACCTCGTTCACATAATGCTCTGCCTCATTCATGCAGCCCATGTCCGCGCCGAGCGCTGTCTCATAGACATCTGCAAAGCCAAGCTCCTTCAATGCCGTCTTGAACATGTCCGGCGTTACCTTCGGCCCGAACTGTCCCGCAAACGCAGGAGCTACCTGTGCAATAATGGTTCTGCCGGACTGCATGGCACGGATCAGCTGGAAAATCTGCGATTTATCCGCAATCGCGCCGAACGGACAGCTCACCATACACATACCGCAGGAGACGCACATTTCCTCATCAATAAACGCCCTGCCGACCTTGTCCGATTTGATGGCATTTACACCGCACGCCGCCTTACAGGGGCGTTCCTTGTGACAGATGGCATCGTAAGGACATACCTCCTTACACTTTCCGCACTTGACACATTTCGCCTGATCAATGACGGATTTCCCGTCCTTCATGGAAATCGCGCCCCGCGGGCACACACTCTGGCAGGGATGCGCAAGGCAGCCCATGCAGGAGCTTGTCACCTCATAGCGGTTCTCGGGACAGGCATTGCACGCCGACGGAATGACCTGCATCAGCGGCGGCTCGTAATACTTTTCATCAATATTACTCTCCTCCAGCCCCTGTGTCAGGTGTCCCGGATGCTCTCTGTTCTCCGGACGCAGGCTCATTCCCATGGCAAGCCGGATTCTCTCACGGATAATTGCACGGTCGCGGTACACACTCTCCCAATACTGGGATTCTTCGTAATCTACGATCTTGTAGGGAAGCGCCTCCATGTCATCCTTCAGGTTGGTCGAGTGGTAGGCAAGGTTTGCTACCTCCTTGAACACTCTTCGTCTCCGCTGCCTTACCGGGGTGTCTATCCCTCTCATACTGCTCATCTGTCTTTGCCGCCTTTCCCGTGCGCACCTCATCAGTACACTCAATGTCGAATGATATTTTTTTAACAAATAGTCATTAACATTAAAGCATATTTATTTCACAAAATCAAGCCCTATCAGTCGCTATATGTTAAGCTGTACCAGCTTCTCAGATCGTAATACAGCTTTGCATACAATCCCAGCTTATATGCGAAGTCAATCTGTGCATCCGTTCCGGGCTCCATCGTGATCTCAATGTTGTAGTCAGTCCCTAAAACACCGTTCATCTGTGCACTGCCGGTGCAGACCAGATTGCCGTCAAAATCATAGACATTCTTTCCTTCCTCATCCGCCAGATACCCTGTCGGGTTGCCGTCGACATCCAGAAAAACAAGGTAGAAAGCTCTGGGAAAGACATCCGTTTCCATCAGCCGCTCCTGCACATAGGCAACGGCATTATCATTGGCATCAAACATGCCGTAGGCAGAGCCCATAGCCTCACCCGGCAGTTCCTCGCTGCTCGGTTCATCCTCCACAATTTTCTGATACATCCATGTGTTGTCATTCATCGAAATAATTATCTGGCTGTTCAGGAAGCCCTCCTCCTGCAGGAAACCGGCTACCTTGCCATCCGCATAAATATTTCCCGTCTGGTGCACCTCCTTGATGTCGTCGCCATCGAATCTCACGACTGACGCGGTATCCAACGCGTTCTGTGCCGCCTCCTCGCTGTCAAAATCCAGGCTCTTCGCAACCGCACACCCGGTGAGCATAACCATGCCACAAGCAACTAAAACTCCAGCCAAAGTTTTTTTCATTTTTACCTCATTTCTCCTTTTTTAAATTCTGTTCGGCAGTGCGCCGTCCTCGTCACGCGCAAGCTCTCTCGCAACCATGACCGCCATTGCCGTGATCAGCGGCAGATATTTCTCGTCATACACAACGATGACTGCATTGTCAAAGAATATGTTTTCAAGCGTAATGTCCAGATTGTCCATAATCATACCGATGAGCCTTCCGTTTAAGGTCACGCTGAAATTATGTCCGATCGAACCGGCAATTTCCGTCAGCTCCAGTCGCCCATCGTTAATCTGCATTGCAAACTTATCCCTAACCAGTGTAAACTGCTTTTCAAATGTTCCGTACAGGTCGCCCTTGTAATAAAAACGGTAGGTCGCCAGTGCATGACCGACCTCCTTCGTCATCTTGAAGATCTCGTTATGATAGCTGTCAAAGATGCGCAGGCTGAGCAGCGGCATGGTTCCGTCGATCTCATAGACGAGATTGTCGTCCTTATCATGGAGTTCAAAATGCTGTCCGGTCAGCTTAAAGTCCTCATTAAAGGTATAAACCTCGGAAGGCAGCGACTCCTCAATGGGAAGCGCCTGTCCGTTCTTTATGTAATATTCAAAGCTCTCCTTCAGCCTCCGCTCCATCAGGAGCACATCCGCAGTATAGCAGAGATACTCGGACACATTGTCCCCGAAGTCCTCCCTGATCGGGATCAGCGGCTCGTTATACTTCTCCTTGATCATATTGAGGAAGGAATAACCGATATAGCCGATGTAGCCGTCCTTTGTCAGCCAGAAATACAGGTACTGCCCCTTGTCGTCCGGTCCGAACATCAACGCCTTCTGCTTCATCGTGCGGAATTTGACCAGATAACCCGAGCCGAGCGGCGTCTTCACATTCTTGTATGCCTCATAAAATTCCTCGATGGTCCGCGGTCTGTCCATCGATATCATAACGCCCATGTCCGTCAGGGAATTATAGTTCTCCGGCGATGCCGAGCCCCAGATTGCGATTCCGGCAATCATCACTACCGTCGCTATGCAGATCGTCACGGTCATTCCATAACCCTTGCACAGAATGAACACTCCCAGCAGGAACACAACGGCTCCCGCAATGCGAAACTTCCAGTACCGCACCTTCATAGGCTTTGCGAGCCCCTTATAATCCTCCCGCTTCCGCTTCTCGAGTTCCACGACGTTAGCAATCTGCTCCCCTGTCCTCTTAATCGGGGATTTTCCTCTCCACAGCCATGCAAGGAAACCGAAGAGCGCAGCAAACAGGATTCCGACAAACAGGAACGTACCATCAGCGTCCTGTATAGTGGCAATCAGTCCGAGCACAAGACAGACGACCGCCAGACCCATAAATACTTTTTTCATGCGTTTTACTCCTTTTTCTGGTATTTCAGAACATAAAAAGCTGTCAGCCAAGGTACTTTGCCTTGTCTGACAGCCTAATTATAGCTTTCATGGAAAATCATGTCAACTAAACGAAAGTCTAGGTTTTAGCGTCCTATCTGAAAAAGTTGCCAATCTGATATACGATCGTCGTCACCATCCAGGCAAGAACCAGCTGGAAAGCAATCATCTTTCCCGTGAATTTCCATGAGCCGCTCTCCTTCTTCACTGTTGCGACGGTTGCAACGCAGGGCACATAAAGCAGACAGAAAAGCATCAGGCAATAAGCATTCAATGCCCCAAAGCCGGGATTAATGCTCTGGATATTTGAGACAATGGCCGCCATTCCCGCATCGGAATTTGCATTTGCAACACCAAATAGGACAGCAAAGCTGGATACAACAACTTCCTTTGCCGACAGTCCTGACAGCAATGCCACACCGATCTGCCACATTCCCAGACCTGCCGGCTTCAGCACAGGCACGAGGAGATGACCAATGACTGCTCCGAAGCTTTCAGCCGGATTGTCTACCATACCTCCAATGCCGAAGTTCAGCAAAAACCAGATGACAATCGAGGCAATAAAAATCGTGGTTCCCGCCTTGGAAAGGTAATCTTTCAGCTTGTTCCAGACATAGATGCGTATTGTTCTCGCATTCGGCCGCTTGTATTCCGGCAATTCAATGAGCAGCGAATCATTGATATGCCCCTTCTCCATTCTGTTTATTACCAGCGCCGCCAGAATAGCAATCACCATTCCGATCACATACATGGAAAAAGCAACCAGCGCCGGATGTTCAGGGAAAAACATCTCCGAAAACAGAACGTAAATCGGTAATCTGGCTGAGCATGACATGAACGGCGTCACAAGCATGGTCTTACGCCTGTCATGCTCCGTCTCCAATGCCCTCGTCGCCATGATTGCAGGAACCGTGCAGCCAAACCCGAGTATCATAGGCAGAAACGCTTTTCCTGAGAGCCCGACCCTTCCCATGACAGAATCCATGACATAAGCCACTCTCGACATATAGCCGCTGTCCTCCAGCATTGCAAGCGCAAGAAACAGGATAAAGATATTCGGGATAAAAGTCAGGATACCTCCGACACCCGCAATAATACCGTCAACAATCAGCGATTTCAGCCATGCTGTCACACCGATCGCGTCAAGTCCTGCCGAAGCCGCAGCAGACAGCCATGCAAGCCCCTGCTCAAAGACACCCTTCAGGAGATCTCCAACGGTAAAAGTCAGGAAAAAGACAGCACACATAATCAGCAGGAACATCGGAATCCCCCAGAAAGGATGTGTGAGTACTTTGTCAACTTTATCCGTCGAGGCCGCCTTCTGATTCTTATGAAACAGGGTCTCATTAACCACCTTCTCTATGTAGGCATATTTGCACTGGATAATATCCTTCTCATAGCTTCTGTCCACAACATTAGTGACCGAGATGGGATGCTCCTTCTTTACCTCCTCATCATCCTCAAGCAGCTTGATTGCATGCCAGCGCACAGACGAATGGGTCGGATAATGTGCTCCCATCATCACCTCCAGCTTTGCAATCTTATCTTCAATTTCCGGAGGATATTTCAGAACATACTCCGTCTCGTCCCCGGGTGCTCCCTTTCTGCCGTTACCCTCCTCATAATGGTGAACGACTGCATGCAGCAGAATATCAAGTCCTGTACGCTTCGCCGCCGAAACCGGCACAACAGGAATATCCCCAAGCATTTCTGGCAGACGATGCATATCAATCTCCATACCACGCTCCTTGACAATATCCATCATGTTCAGTGCCAGCACAATCGGCTTGCCAAGCTCCAGCAGTTGAAGCGTAAGATAAAGATTTCTCTCCAGAGATGAGGCATCCACAACATTGATGATCACATCAATGCTGTCATCCATAGCGCATTGCCTTGTCACCTTCTCTTCAATGGTGTAACAGGTCAGAGAATAAATGCCAGGAGTATCAATGAGGGTAATGTCAACATCCTCAAAGCTGGTCTGACCCTCGAAGCGCTCCACAGTCACTCCCGGCCAGTTTGCAACCTTGAGCTTCGAGCCTGTCAGTGCGTTGAATAAAGTAGTCTTTCCGCAATTTGGGTTGCCGATGCAGGCAACGTTAATATGCTTTTTCTCTTTCGTACCGCTCATTTTTTCAATTCCTCCTGTATCTGTTCAATTTCTATATTGGAGGAAATATGCCTTCCAAGAGCAAGTCTCGTTCCCCTGACCTGAATAATCAGCGCTCCCCGTCTCTTTCTGTTCAGCACCCTGACCGTCGTTCCATCGTTTAATCCCAGCGCCTGCAGCCTTCTTGTTATCCCCGGTTCCACGAACAGTCCGCCTATCCGGTAGCTGCATCCTTTTTCTGCCTCATACAGTGTCATTGCTCCAGCCTTTCTCTTTTGATAATAATTATCAACTAATCGGCGATATTATATAATAAAAAGGGGAGCCTGTAAAGGCTCCCTACCAGCTTTTTATAAAGGTATCTATGTAGTTATCCAGACACTTCTTGATGACCTCGATCGCTTCCTCGCGGTTTCCCTTCTCGTTGACTGCGGTGGTCTTGTTTTCCAGTGCCTTGTAGACCGTGAAGAAATGCTCCATCTCCTCCACCACATGTGGTGGAAGCTCCGAAATGTCATGGTAGCCGTTGTAATACGGGTCGTTGAATGGTACGGCAATGATCTTCTCATCGTTCTTGCCGTTGTCCAGCATGGAAATCACACCGATCGGATAAGCCCGCACCAGTGTCAGCGGCTGAACAGGCTCCGAGCACAGGAGCAATACGTCCAGCGGATCGCCGTCATCTCCGTAGGTTCTGGGAATAAAGCCGTAGTTTGCCGGATAATGCGTGGAGGTATGAAGGATGCGGTCAAGGATCAGAAAACCTGTCTCCTTGTCAAGCTCATACTTATTCTTGCTGCCCTTGGATATTTCGATCACGCAGATAAAGTCCGTGGGTGTCACCCTCTGCGTGCTCATGCTGTGCCAGATACTGCCGTTGATTTCTTTCATTGGAATCACCATACCTTTCTGTGTCATTTCTGCCAGACTTATTTTCTGGTCTGCCCATCCCCATAGATCGTATACTTATAGGAAGTCAGTTCCTTTAAGCCCATAGGCCCGCGCGCGTGAAGCTTCTGCGTGCTGATTCCGATCTCTGCACCGAAGCCGAACTCGAAGCCGTCCGTAAACCGCGTCGAGGCATTCCAGTAAACACATGCCGCGTCGATCTCATTCAGGAACTTTTCGGCGGTCTGACGGTTCTCTGTGACGATGCACTCCGAATGCTTCGTGCTGTATCGGTTGATGTGCTCGATTGCCTCCTCCACGGAATCCACGGTCTTCAGGGAAAGAATATAATCCAGATACTCCGTGCCGTAATCCTCCTCCGTCGCAGGAACGCAGTCGGTCAGCACCTCCCTGATCCTCTCATCGCCGCGAAGCTCTACGTTCTTCGGCGCGAGGATTGCCGCCAGCTTCGGGAGAAACGCCTCCCTGACAGCACTATGTACGACAAGCGATTCACAGGCATTGCAGACGCCGATTCTCTGGGTCTTTGCATTATAGACAATGTTAGCCGCCATGTCAAGGTCTGCCTCACTGTCAATATACACATGACAGTTTCCCGTTCCCGTCTCGATGACCGGAATGGTGCTGTTCTCGACAACGCTCCTGATCAGTCCGGCGCTGCCCCTCGGAATCAGCAGATCGACATATTCCTTCAGCTTCATGAATTCCACTGTCACTGCCCTGTCCGTATCAGCGATCAACCCGACCGCATCCGCCGGCAGCCCACAGCTCTCCAGTGCCTCTCTCAGCACCTTGACAATCGCTATGTTGGAATAAAGCGCGTCGCTTCCTCCCTTGAGAATGACAGCATTTCCCGTCTTGAAGCACAGTCCGAAGGCATCCGCCGTCACGTTGGGTCTCGCCTCATAGATGATGCCGATAACGCCCATGGGCACTCTTACCTTTTTAATCTTTAAGCCGTTCGGGCGCTCTGTCTCCTCCATGACCTCGCCGATGCAGTCGGGCA
The DNA here is from genome assembly GCA_900554205.1 of uncultured Lachnospiraceae bacterium. Classification (GTDB taxonomy): domain Bacteria; phylum Bacillota; class Clostridia; order Lachnospirales; family Lachnospiraceae; genus Acetatifactor. The sequence goes on along the minus strand of USGM01000001.1, from coordinate 62,539 downwards.
GCGCAGCCACCTCGCGCAACCCCTCCGCCATGCCGGCAATGCGCTCCGGCGTCAGGCGCAGTCTGTCCTGCAGCCCCGAATTCATGCCGTTTTTCACTGCATTTTCCATGTCCTTCGCATTGGCGTCCAGAATCTCCTGTGTGCGTGAGATCAGAGCGTCCGCGGCAGCGAGAAGTCCCGCATTTTTCTCCTCCGTGTTAAGCTTTTGCAGCAGTGCCTTCGCCCTGACAGCATTTTTTCCCATCAACTGTAGATCTGTCATAATATCCCCGCCTTTCCGTAACCTGCAAGCCTTGAGCCCGCAGACACAAAGCTGCTATATGCATATGACCTGATATGGTCTGATGTCTTCCTCCTCATGCGGCAGCTCGCCCTCCAGCATCTGACACCGGAAGCCAACCGCGATCGTCCGAACCCATAGCGCGGGCTTATCCGCAAGATACCGGTCATAAAAGCCCTTCCCATAGCCGATGCGGTTCCTGTACCCATCGAATGCCACGCCCGGCATCAGCATCAGCGTCCTCTCTGCTTCTTCCGCAGCGTAACGGTATTCCGGCGCCTGTTCGGGCGGCTCCGGGATCCCCTTGTAACCGGGACAAAGCTCCTGCAGCGAATGAATCCTTAAGAAAACCATTTCCGGTTCTCCGTGCGCCTTTGTGAGAACCTTCGGCAGATATACCCGCTTTCCAGTTTTTAACGCTTCCCCTATAATCTCATAGGTATTGATCTCGCTGCCATAGCTTGCAAAACTGAGCAGGATTTCGGAACGGTAAAACCACTGATGTCCCAGAATGCGCTCTGTCAGCAGGATGTCGGCGCGCTTTCTCGTCTCCTCATCCAATCCGCCCCTGATTGCCAGCACGCGGCTTCGGATCTCAGTCTTTCTTTCCATATTTTTCGCCCAGATCGATCTTCGTGCCGTCCGGCTTCTCGATCACAATGTTATCCAGCTGACTCTTTAAATTATTCCTGACGCTGGCGACATATTCCTTCCGCAGTCTCGCCTGCTCCTCCTTCTCTGCCTCCGTCAGTCCCTTCTTCTGGGATTTATGGTATAATTCATTTATTCTGGCAATTCTTTCATCCATGTTCATGGCTGCTATCCTGCCTTTCGCCTTCTATCCTTATTTATGTAGATTCGCAACGAAGCCCGAAAGATCAAAATTCTCATCCTTCTTCGCCACAAACAGCGTGCCCTCGTCCTCACCCGCTAACAGCCGGTGCAGCACACCGATGTCCTTACTGTTGGCAATAATCATGTCCGCGCCCGCCTTGGTGGCAATTCTCGCCGCAAGCAGCTTTGTGTTCATGCCGCCGGTGCCGACATTGCTGCCTGTCGTCGCCTTTCCCATCCCCATCAGTTCATCGGTCAGTTCGTCCACCTGACTGATAAATTTTGCATCCGGGTTCTTCCGGGGGTCGTCCGTGTACAGTCCGTCAATATCTGAGAGCAGGATCAGCAGATCCGCGTCCACAAGCGACGCCACAATGGCGGAAAGCGTGTCATTATCACCGAATTCAATCTCGTAGGTCGTGATCGTGTCGTTCTCATTGACAACCGGGATCGCACCGAGCTTTAAAAGCTCCGTAAAAGTATTGTGTGCATTATATCTGTTCAGGTCATCCACAATCGTGTTCTTCGTCATCAGGATCTGCGCCGCGACCTGATTATATTCGGCAAACAGTCTCTGATAGGTCATCATCAGCCTCGCCTGTCCCACCGCCGAGCACGCCTGCTTCACAGCCAGCGACTCCGCTGAGCTGTTCACGCGGACATCCTTTAAATTCACCGCATTCTTTCCTGCCGCGATGGCTCCCGAGGAGACCAGCACGACCTCCTTGCCCTGATTTCTAATGTCACTCAGCTCACGCACCAGCTTTTCCATGCGGATATAATCCATGTCCCCCGTCTCCTTGTGGGTCAGGGAGGACGATCCGATCTTCACGACGATCCTTCTCTTGTCCTTAATCAGCTCTCTCAGACTGTTCATTTTTCAATCTTTCCATCCATCTTCTATACTTTAGTACGCTAAATTGCGATAAATCTTATTTTACTTGATTTTGGGTATACCGTCAATACCCTTGCTGTCCGGGTGCAAATTCCGAAGCAATCTGCTCTGCCACCCTGAGACCGTCCATCGCCGCCGAGGTAATTCCTCCCGCATATCCTGCGCCCTCGCCGCAGGGGTACAACCCCCGGATCTCAGACTGCAGGGTCTCGTCGCGCCCGATCCTCACCGGCGAGGAGGTTCTGCTCTCCACACCGAGCAGAACAGCATCCGGCCTGTCAAAGCCCTTAATCTGCCGTCCGAAGCATTCCATTCCGTCCACAAACGCCCGGTTACATTCCTCCGGAAGAATCTTACTGACATCCGCCCAGACATAGCCGCCCTTGCACTGCGGCTGAATCATGGCTTCCGGCTCCTGCCATCTGTTATCCTCCCCCGTCACTCTGCTTCGGAAATCTCCGTAGCGCTGCGCGGGAATTTTCCCCTGCCCAAGCTCATAAGCCCGCTCCTCAAGCCTTCTCTGGAACGCGATTCCCGCGAGCGGGTGATCCGATCCGTAATCCTCCGGCGTGACCGCGACGATAACCGCGCTGTTGGCGTTCTGCCCATTCCGCCCGCTGTAGCTCATGCCGTTGACCGCCGTGCGCCCGTCTTCAGAGGATGCGTTGACAACATAGCCGCCGGGACACATGCAGAACGAATAGACTCCTCTGCCGTTTTCCGCCTTCGCCGTCACCTTGTAGGCTGCCGCACCGAGACTGCCCGGATTCTCACATCCATACTGGCTCTCATTGATCATCGACTGGGGATGCTCCACTCTGAGTCCGACGGCAAATGCCTTCGCCTCCATGGGAATCCTTTTTCCGAAGAGCATTTCCATGGTGTCACGCGCGCTGTGTCCGATTGCGAGCACAAGCTGCTCGCAGGGGATTCTCTGCTCTCCGTTGACCGTGACGGCGCTGATGGCTCCCCCGGAAATCTCCACATCCGTCACACAGCTCTGAAAATGTACCTCTCCGCCAAGCCTGACGATCTCATTCCTCATATTCCGCACGACATTGCACAGAACATCCGTCCCGATATGCGGCTTTGCCTCGTAGCAGATGCTCTCCTTCGCTCCAAAACGCACAAAGGCTTCCAGCACCTCCCTGTTTCTGCCGTCGCGATCCTTGACAAGTGTGTTCAGCTTGCCGTCCGAGAATGTCCCCGCGCCGCCCTCTCCGAACTGTACATTGGACATCGGGTCGAGCCGTCCCGTCTCCCAGAACCGCTCGACATCCTTCTGCCTCTCCTCGACGCACCTTCCGCGTTCCAGCAGGATCGGTCGGTAGCCGTGTAATGCCAGATAGTACGCGCAGAACAGCCCGGCGGGCCCCATGCCGGCAATGACCGTCGGATGCTTCTGGCTCCTCGTCCCCGGTGCCGGGAAACGATAGACAACACTTTCTGCACGGCACACCTGATTTTCCCTGCCCTTGAATTTCTTTAAGACCTTATCCTCATTCTTTACCTGAACCTCGAGCGAATAGCTGTAAAAGATCTCCGGCTTCTTTCTGGCATCAATGGACTGGCGGATAATCCTCATTCCGAGAATATCCGCCGTCTGAATGCCAAGCGTCTCCGCCGTCTTTCTTTTTAACTGTTCCCCGGTGTGTTCCGTCCTGATCTTGACCTGATTAACTCGCAACATTTTTTCTTCTGCTCCTAAGTTTTTCAATTTCCATCCGCAGCGCCCATACCCGCCAGATATGCGCTGCACCATGCCCAGTGGAGATTATACCCGCCACATCTTCCGTCCACATCCAGTATCTCTCCCGCGAAAAAGACCCCCGGCGCCTTCGTCGATTCGAGACGTTCCGTAGCCTCCCCTAACGGGACACCGCCCGCCGTCACCTGCGCATTGTCGAAGGAGTTGCTTCCGGTCACATGCACCTGCAAATTCCTGCATAGCTCATACACCTTCTTTAGTCTCTCCCTGTCCGCGTGTTCCGCCGCCTCCGTCAGTTTCAGCCCCGCCATACGGATAAAGAGAAGCATCAGCTTCTTATTCAGCAGCCCGGTAAAATAGGTCTCCACCGTAGCGTTCTTCATCAAAGCCCTTCTCTCCCGAAACAGCTTGTCCGCGAAATGTTCTCCCGGATAATCCGGCAGAAAGTCTATCTTCACGACAATCTCTTTCTTTCTCTGTAATATGTAATTCATGCGTCTGCTCAGCTGGAATACCGGTATACCCGAAATGCCGTAATCGACAAGCTGAAGCTCTCCGCGCTCTGCAACGCTTTCCTTTCCGTCCTCAAAGGATATTTCCGCATCTGTCCTGACACCCGCGACCGATCTGAACCAGTCCTCACTGCATTTCATCTGAACCAGTGCCGGAACGGTCGGCACGATCTCATGTCCAAGCTGCTTCGCCAGAAGGTAACCGCCGCCATCCGAGCCGGTCTTCGGCGCCGCCTTGCCGCCGCACGCGAGGATGACCCGGTCAAAGGGAAACTGCTCCCTTCCGCTGAACAGGAGCAGCTTATTCCGCCTGGTCTGTCTCTCAATCCGGTCTATCCGGCACTGTGTCCTGACCTGTATCGCGGGTTCCCGCTCTATCGCATAGCGGAGCACATCCAGCACGGAAGCCGCCTGTTCGCTGACCGGATATAATCCGCCGTTTTTCTGTTTTACCAGCAGTCCGAGCGAATGAAAGAACGCAATCGTATCGTCCGCATTGAATTTCCCGAGGAATTGCTCCAGTCTCTCCGGCTGGGAGGAAAAGTATTTCTCCGGCCCGAGCTCAACATTTCCGAGATTGCATTTTCCGTTGCCCGTCGAAAGAATTTTTTTCCCGACGCGGTCGTTTCCCTCAAAGAGCTCGACCTCTGCACCGTTCCGCGCCGCCCAGATTGCCGCCGCCATTCCGGCAGCGCCTCCGCCGACGATTCCGATTCTGATCGCCATATTCTTCTCATTCCTCTCTGTCCGACATGACAGCCACGCCCTTGTCCTTAGCTTGAATAGGTCTCCAGGAAGTCATACAGGGCTTCCTCATCCGGCATCCACATCATGTCAATGATTTCCTGCTGCAGCTCCTCCGGAAGCTGTTCCAGCAGAATTTCCGTCTCAATATAGATTGTTTCCTTGTCCTCGAGATACACGACGACCTCGTTGTCATATACCGCAAGATAAAAGCTGCTTGTCGGGACAAGAAACCTGTAATTCATCTGCACAACGACTCTCTCTCTGGAAAAGGAAAGCACCTCGAGGCTGACAAAGCCCCTCTCCATCTCGGAAAGCGGAGGAAACGCCTCATACTCCTCCATAGCTTCCAGAAACTGTTCCCTGTTCATTCCGACATACTTCATCGGAAGCCTCCAGCTCGTCTCGACAACCGTATCGTCATCCAGATCCTTTTCTTCAATAATATATTCCGTCTCCACACAGAGCGTTTCACCGTTGTTTGCCACTGCCGTGTATGCCGACAGATCCGTGTCCTCCGCTTTCTCGTAATCCAGACACTCCTCCATCGATTGCAGCGTATTTTCCGGCAGCTCCGGTTCTCTCCCATCCTCCGATGCCGGGCTCTCACTTTCAGACGGGACATAATACAGCCTCTCTGTCTGCTCCCCGGGATAAAAGAAATGTGTTGTTCTTACTCCGGCATAAAACCCGATGCCAAGCATCACCACCGGATAAACAAAAAATAAACTGATACCTTTTACAAATTTCACAGCGATAACCATCCTTTTGCATTCAGTATCAGCTTTTTTTCAATATTTATACTTTTCCTTTTAAAAATTAATACACCCGCAAAAGCTGTCCTATTGCGCCGATCAGCTTACCGCCCGGAATACTTTCCAGCTCCTGCTCCCTGAAATTGCGCAATAAAATCAATGCTGCCCAATAAAATGCCCCCGTGACAGCCAGACATACAATCAGGCTGACCAGATTGCCGAGATGCGGTGTGAACAGCTTCTCGAGAAGCATTCCCGCAAGTCCTGCCACGCTGGCGACTCCTGCCGGAACGATCAGCGTATGAAGCCAGTCCATCTTCTGCTTCAGCTGTCTGTAAGCCAGTGTGCCCAGCACAACAGAGAGCACGCCCATTCCTACCAGTGCTCCATAAATCAGAGAAAGGATTCCTGCCTTTCCCGTGTTGAGCGACACCGTCACAAAGATGATGAAAAAGACATCCGCTGATGCCACTGCGCCGAGTACGAGCAGCTTCTTTCCCATGAGAATCAATATCTTAGCAAAATAATAGCTCAGGATAAACAGCAGGATCAGCCCTGAACCGCCGCGGAACAGCTTTGTTGCCGTCGGCGCCTGTTCACCGCAGAAGACCGCCGCCACCGGTTCCGCCATCACCGCAATAAACACCGTCCAGAAGGCAGCATGCACAATGCCGAGATGGACGCCGCACTGGAACACCTGTCTGGCATATCTGCCCTCCTCCTTGCGGAAAAGGTTCATCATCTTTCCGCAGACCGGCAGGAGCAATATCATCACGACCGCCGCGATCACACCGCAGCAGAGCCCAAAACCGGCCGCAAAGACTCCGTATTCCGTCATTGCACTGTCACTGCCCTCCGATGCCTTGCTGAAAAAGATCAGTCCCAGCGGCAACGGAAGTATTACGAGCAGTCTTGTCAGCATAGACATGCCTCTCCCAGCACAAAGGATGCGGATGCTGTCGACAAGGGAATCCGTCGTGCGCATTCCCTCCTTCGCCGTTGCCGCCATATTCTTTTTATTTCCTCTGTAGGTCAGTGCAAGAAAGAGCACCACAAAAACCTCCGACAATGTCACGGCAACCGCCACGCCGACACCGCCGTACATGGCGGTAAAATTTGTCTGCACAAGCAGCCTGCTCACCTTGCTTCCGTAATTGCCGAGCATATTGCAGAATATCACGCTGAAACCGATGATAAACAGCTGCCTTAGGATCGATGCCGCTGCCGCCGGAAGCTCTGCTCCCTCACCGCGCGAATAGCCCTGCAGCACCGACGAAACGGCGCGCAGAAAGACCGCCGGGGCAAGGATCATCAGAATGGAACTGCTGTAATGTATCCTGAATACCTTCGCCGTGATCTCCTCCGCAGTCATCAGGACAGCCGCCGCCCCGATCAGTCCGAGTATTCCCTGAAACAGAATGGCATTCCTCCGCATCACCACCACGTTTTTATATTGTCCTTTTGCATTTCTGAGCCGCAGTATTCTTCCCAGCGCATCAAAGATGCCGCCGCTCACGACCGTATCGAAGAGCGCGTATACCTCCAGCGCCGCCAACACATAGGTCACCCCGTTATATCCCGTCAGACGGGCTGTGACCGCCAGTGCAGCCAGCCCAAGGATCGCTGCTATTGCCTGTGCCTGCCGCCTCTTTATCTCTGCCTGATTCATCCCTTATACCTCATCTGCTGTCACTGTTCCCAGCGACCGACTAATCTCTCGTGATCCCCAGTCCCGCAAGAATCTCATCCTGCTTTCTCTCCATCACCTTCGCTTCCGCCTCTTCCATGTGATCGTAGCCGCACAGATGCAGCATACTGTGCGCTACCAGAAACGCAAACTCCCTGCGGACGCTGTGTCCGTAATTCTGCGCCTGTTCCATGACCTTGTCCACAGAGATCAGAATATCACCCAGCATCAGTTCCCCGGTATCCGGGTCAAAATAATCCGCCTCCCTGTCCTCGTCGATGTCGAACACACCCTCCTGCTCAAAATCGACATTCGGAAAGGACAGCACATCCGTCTCCCTGTCGATACCGCGGCACTCTCTGTTCATCTCCCTGATCCCACTGTTGTCCGTCAGAACCACATTCACCTGAGTCTCATAGGGACAGTTCTCCGACTCAAGGACTGCCTCACAGACCGTCCTCACCGTCTCCTCCACCGAAAAGGGAAATTCCACAGCCGTCTCATTTTCAACGTAAAAAGTCATAATAGAGCTTTTCCTCCTTGAATATTCTTATCATCGTCTTAAGCTCACGCATGGAAATGTCACACCTGTCAAAGCTGCCCTCCTCCATCAGCTTATGGAAGACCGCATCGATCAGCTTATCGTAGTCAAGCTGCTTCTGGGTGCCTCGCTCCAGCATATAGGTCACGGAGGAAACGATCGTGTCCGCGCAGAACAAAACAGCCGTCTCCTTCTTCCGGATTTCCTGCTTCCTGTTCTGATAATCCAGAAGAATCTCGCGTGCAGCGGGCGGAAATGCCTTCTCGTCCATGACCTGCAGCAGCTGTTCCTCCTCCAGCCGGTAATAATATCCGGCGCATTTCATCGCCTCGACATCCATTCCGAGCCGCGCCGCGATTCTCTCACAGAAATAGGTCGTATGTACGCATTGCATGTACGCCTTTCTGTCCTTCTCCTTAAACGCAGCCAGAACCGCCGTCTCCGTGTCATTGATGTCAAGATACACGCTCCGGTACCGGTAGACCACCGCGGTAAAAAAGAGCTTGAGCGCCCCGATCAGCAGTATGCTGCTGATCACCATGTTGGACACCGGAATGACAAACAGTTCAAAATCCGGCCTTGCGTTCGCCGTCAGCACGACATTTGCCGTCTCGCAGACAAGGAGACAGCTCACGGAAAGCGTCACCGGCACCCCAATCCTGAAATCTGTCCCGAGCTGCCTGAAAAGCGTTATGGTAAAAGTGCCGCAGACGAAATAGAGCACAAAGCCCTCCACTCCGCTTCCGCTCACCAGAACCGAGACAAGCAGAAGGGAGGAAGCCGCAAGGATTCCCGTATTCATGTTGCTGAAAAGCGCGAGCATACAAAAGACAAGCAGAAAAGGCCAGCCGCCCAGAGGTAAAAAGCCACAGACAAACGCTATGGCGAGACCAATTGCAACGCACAGCGGGAAGCGGTAGAGATGCTCGCCATTGTCATAATCCAGCCTCTGCCCCATATATTCCCTGCGGTAATGAAAAAAGGTCAGGGCAAGCATTACCGCCACCATTACGCAGTTGCCCAGCAGCCTGTCCGCAGCCTGCTTTTTCACATATCCGAGCAGCGCCGTTCCCGATGCTCCCGCTAAAAGGATGCAGCCCTCCGCGAGGAAGTACCGCCATCCGGGATTTTTTTTATTTTTTTCCATATCTGTCTCTGCTTCTGTATTTTTCCTTTGCCTCGTAGTCATCATAAGCCTTAACAATCTTCTGTACCAGAGGATGTCTGACAACATCCTTGCTCGTCAGCTGGCAGAACGCAATGTCATCAATCTTCCCGAGGACACGCGCTGCGACATCCAGTCCCGACTTTGTTCCCGGCGCAAGATCCTTCTGGGAGGCGTCGCCGGTGACAACAACCTTTGAGCCAAAGCCGATACGGGTCAAAAACATCTTCATCTGCGCAGGTGTCGTATTCTGTGCCTCGTCGAGAATAATGTAGGCATTGTCCAGAGTACGTCCTCTCATGTAAGCAAGCGGGGCGACCTCAATCAGCCCCTTTTCCATATTCTTTGCAAAGCTCTCCGCACCCATGATCTGATACAGCGCATCATAAAGCGGACGGAGATACGGGTCTACCTTGCTCTGCAGATCTCCCGGCAGAAAGCCCAGCTTTTCTCCCGCCTCAATTGCAGGTCTTGTCAGAATAATCCTGCTGACCTCGTTGTTCTTAAATGCCGTGATTGCCATTGCCATCGCAAGATAAGTCTTTCCCGTACCCGCCGGGCCCAGCCCGAAGACGATCATATTCTTTCTGATGGCATCCACATACGCCTTCTGTCCGAGCGTCTTAGGCTTGATCGGCTTCCCGTTGATCGTATGGCAGATGCAGTCCGAATCGATCTCCGTGATCACATTTTCCTTTTCTTCCATTCCCATTGTAATTGCGTAATCCACACTCTGCTCCTCTATCTCGTTTCCTCTGTCTGAAAGAACTGCCAGCTGCTGCAATACTGCCGCCGCGCGCTTCGCCTTCTCCTCTTCGCCCGAAATGGTCACGCTGCCGTTCCGGTCAACGATTGTAACCGCAAAGTCACGCTCCAGCTTCTTGACATAGGCATCCTGCATTCCGAAAATCTTTTGAATATGCTCCGTGGGCACATCCAGTCTGACCGAAAATTCACTCATCAATCTCTGTTTCTCCAATGACACTCTTTTCTATCAACACGCTTCTGCCCACGGTCTCCCGGACGGTAAACTGTCCCGAAATGACCCATGAGCCTCCATTCGTATCTATTTTAACATCTTTTTCAATAATTTGTACCCCTTTTTCCTCTAAACTTGCAAGAAATGTTCTTAATTTTTCAGATAGCAGTGTCTCCGCCTGTTCGAGCGTGTACTCATGCTCAACATTCTTGTATTCCCTGTAGGTATAAGATCCCTGATAGACCGGAATCGACAGTTTCTCAAAGACTAACGGTCTGCTCTCCCTGATGAGACTGTCATACACAAGGAACGGCCTCTCCTGCGGCATTTTCCATTCATAGTTTCCGATCCGCAGGTAAAAACGCTTCTTTGTCCGCCCGGTGTATTCCTTCTGGATATAGTCAAAGGGCAGGCGTGCCGAGAAGCTCATGGCATGCTCCAGCCAGATGTCCGCATCCGCATCCACATACAGATATTCCCTTACCGTCGCATCCTCGTTATAGACGGGTACATTTCCGGCAACCAGAACATCTCCCTTTGCCACCGCATCCCCTACTTTTACCATCGGGACTCCGCTCCTCACAATGATAGCCACGATCGTCCCATCATAATCCGTGACAAGCTCGCTTCCCATTTCCGCAGCTGCCTGCTGTGTGATGATCGGGGCATCATTTTCCTTGATCTCGATCAGCAGCTTTGTCCCGGACAGTCTCGCCGATGCCCATGTGATCTCCGGGAATGTCCGGCGGATCTCCTTCTCCAGCGCCCCGATGTCCAGCCCGCTTTTCTTCATCCCCACCGTCACCTGCTGTTCTCTGAGGAAGGTATTAAACACGTCATCCGTAATCCGGTAGTTGCCCGCTGTCTGAATGTCCCAGATAAACAGGGAAGAGATCATCCAGAACGCCACCGCCAGCATCAGCCCGCCGATAAATGCCTTCCGACGGAACAGCTTGGGCAGAAAAAAAGGTAGACCGCATCGTTCCAACACGGCTACCTTAGTACCTGTCTTTCTTACGATAGGGCGCAGCGCCCTGAATCCGTCCAAATGGATATTCATATAATATACGTCGCCCTCCCGCTCGATCTTCCAGAGCAGGATGCCCTTGTTGCTGCAAAGGTTCATAAACCGTTCGGGCGAGAAGCCGCTGACGCGGATACGCAGATAGCCTCTGACATATTTCAGAAATTCAACCATGGTGAGCCCTCTTTCCACTCTTTCCTAAAGATACCTGACACACTCAATACGTCCGCTGATCTTCATATCTTCATTCGTGTAATAGTCAATGGAAAGTCCTGTCCCTTCAAAGCTGACCTGACAGGTCTTTCCCTGCAGCAGTATGAGCTTCTCCGTGTATTCCAGCAGCCCCCTGTAATTTTCGATCCATGCCTCACTGCTTCCCGTCATGGTCACCTTCATTGCTCCCATGCAGATGTCCTTGGGCAGTTTCAGGGAATCTATGACCTTTTCCTTTTTCCGGATATGTTCATCATTCTTTTTCATAGTTCCATTATATTAGCCGCGCCCGGAAACTATGCACCGATCACCGCCTTGATAAACGGCCTGGGCTCCGGCGCCTCGGGAGAGATCGCGCACGCTGCAAGAAAGCGCTTTTCCGCCTCGTCAGCCTTGCCTGCGTCGTTCGCATGGATCACCGCCAGTGTCTCCCCTGCCTTCACCGCGTCGCCAACCTTCTTGTGCAGGACAAGTCCCACCGCCAGATCGATCCTGCTCTCCTTCGTCTCTCTTCCGCCGCCGAGGATCAGCGAGCAGATACCGACCTCATCACAGGTGATATGGCTGACAAAGCCATCCTTCGGCGCTCTGACTTCTCTTATAATGGAAGCCTTCGGAAGCTGTTCCGGGTGGTAGACAAAGCTGCTGTCGCCGCCCTGCGCCTCCACAAATTCCGCCAGCTTCCGCAGTGCGCTGCCGTCCGCGATCACGCGTTCAAGCATTCCGCGCGCCTCCTCGAGACTATCCGTCTTTCCTCCTGCAATCAGCATCTGGCTGCCGAGCGTCAGACAAAGCTCCACAAAGTCCTCAGGACCGTTGCCGTTCAGCGTATCGATCGCTTCCTTCACCTCGAGCGCATTGCCGACAGCATATCCGAGCGGCTGATCCATGTCGGAAATGACAGCGATCGTCTTCCGGCCTGCATTTCTGCCGATCTTCACCATCTCCTCCGCGAGCGCTCTCGCATCCTCCTCTGCCTTCATGAACGCACCGCTGCCTGTCTTGACATCCAACACGATTGCGTCCGCTCCCGCCGCCAGCTTTTTACTCATGATCGAGCTTGCAATCAGCGACATCTGATCCACCGTCGCCGTGACATCCCTGAGCGCATAAAGCTTCTTGTCCGCCGGTGCGAGATCTGCCGTCTGTCCCATGATCGCAATGCCGATCCGGTTGACATTCCCGATGAACTGTTCCGTTGTCAAAGCTGTCGAAAAGCCCGGAAAGCTCTCCAGCTTATCAATGGTTCCGCCGGTATGCCCAAGCCCTCTTCCGCTCATCTTCGCAACCGGAATCCCGCATGCAGCGACCATCGGTGTCAGCGCAAGCGAGGTCTTGTCCCCGACTCCCCCTGTGCTGTGTTTGTCCACCTTGATTCCGTGAATTGCCGACAGATCCAGCATATCCCCGCTGTGTGCCATTGCAAGCGTCAATTCGCAGGTCTCAGCCTCTGTCATGCCCTTGAAATAAATTGCCATCATCAGCGCGGAAACCTGATAATCCGGGATTTCATCCCTCGTATAGCCATCGACAAAAAATTCGATCTCCTGCTTCGTCAATTCCCCGCCGTTTCGCTTTTTCATTATAATATCATACATTCTCATAGCTATCTCCATTTCTGCGCACGTTTTTTGCCTTCCCTTGCTTCCGTAGGACTGTCCGTCCCGCATTACACCCTATTCTTTTATTTTGACGTCTTTCTCCTGAGTATACTTACCGTTCATTTCCCGCCTGATGCCATTTCCACTGCTCCGGCTTACGCCTTATTTCCTGCCTAATGTCTTTTCCACTGCTCCAGCTTACAGTTTCTGCCCTGCCTGATATCTTTTCTCCTGCTCCAACCTACGCCTTATTTCCTGCATGATGTCTTTTCCACTGCTCCAGCTTACGCTTCATTTCCTGCCTGATGTCTTTTCCACTGCTCCAACTTACAGTTTCTGCCCCGCCAAAGTTTCTTCCGGCATTAATATGCCTTACCGGCAAGGATCTCACAATAGTCCTTGTAATTTTTCTCCAGCAGTGTCGGTGTATCCAATCCGTAGGGGCATTTCGACTTACATTTTCCGCAGTGCAGACAGTTCTCAATGCGCTTCATCTTTTCCTGCATCTCTGGTGTCAGCTGCGCCGCCGAAGGCGCCCTGCGTATCATCAGGCTCATACGTGCGCAGTTATTAATCTCAATTCCGACAGGACAAGGCATACAATAGCCGCAGCCGCGACAGAAATCGCCGAGAAGCTGCTCCCTGTCATGCGCTATGACCGCCGCCAGTTCTTCATTCATCTCCGGCGGATTATCAATATACGAAAGGAATTCATCCAGCTCCTTCTCCCGCTGCACGCCCCAGATCGGCAGAACATTATCATATTGCGCCAGAAAAGCATAGGCCGCCGCCGAATTTGTGATCAGTCCACCCGACAACGCCTTCATGGCGATAAAGCCCATATCCGTCTCCTTACACTTTTCAACCAGCTCAATGTCCTTCTCTGTCGCCAGATAGCAGAACGGAAACTGCAGGGTCTCATACAATCCGCTGTCTATCGCCTCATGCGCCACATTTAACCGATGGTTGGTGATACCGATATGTCGGATCATTCCCCTCTCTCTGGCTTCCAGCATCGCCTCGTACAACCCCGTTCCGTCACCTGGCTTCGGACAGAACGCGGGATTGTGAAACTGGTAAAGATCAATGTAATCCGTGCGCAAATTTCCAAGAGAGGTATGCAGATCCTTCCAGAAGCCCTCCGCCGTCGTCGCACCGGTCTTTGTTGCTATAATTACCTTATCTCGTATTTCCTCAAATGCCGCCCCGAGCTTCTCCTCACTGTCCGTGTAAAAGCGCGCCGTATCAAAGAAAGTCACTCCATGCTCGTATGCCTTCCGCAGAAGCTTCACAGCATCTTCCCTTGAGATACGCTGGATCGGTAGCGCCCCAAAGGAATTCTTTCCCGCTACAATTTCCGTTTTTCCAAGTCTGACCTTTACCATCTTTTTCCTCATTTCTGCGCACGCTTTTTGCGCATATCGAGTTTGTGTCAAGTGCGCGCAGACACAAATCTCGCGATTGAAAAATCTTATTTTTCAATCTTATCTTCCTTTCAAATTGGTCTCACACCCCAGTTTTGCTCTTCTCGGATATACTACCATGATTGTTTCTCAATCATGGTATTGATGTCCATCCGGACGCTTTCTGCTTTAGAATAAGGTTATTAATACCATCTATTTTGAGTATATCGTCATTTACCCTCATTAGCAACCTTCAATTTCCACTCCTACGTCCGCATACAAGGTTCCGCTCCTGCGCGGGCATACATGCCCATTCTACCGCCCTACCTTTCCCGCAGGTACAATCCACGCAGCCTTATATGCGTTTTCGCTCTCCCTTCTCTTTCCGCAGGTACAATCCCCGCAGTAATACATACGCTTTCTCCTCCATCCTCTTTTCCGCAGGTACAGTTCACGCGGGAGTACATGCTGTTTCGCTCTCCCCTCCCTTTCCGCAAGTACAATCCCCGCAGTAATACATGCACTTTCTCCTCCATCCTCTTTTCCGCACGTACAGTTCCCACAGCGGTACATGCGATTTTCCCTTCCAGCGAATCATTTCAAATATCTTCTTACTATAGCCTCGATATTTTTAATGTTTAATGGTCGTGTGCTCGTCTCCATGCTGTACAGCAAATTATCTCCATACCAATAATTGTTTTCTTCATACAAACTAATCTTCTCTATTGCCCCTTGAGCATACTCTGGGTTATCCATCATGCCGAAGTGTTCAAACACATATGTGTTTCTTTGCGATACATTCAGGAGTAAAAAATCCGGATATACTGCCTTTCCATGCTGAAAAATAATTTGCGGCTCGTAAATATATGGAATTTGGTGTTTATAAAATAAATCCGCCAGAATTTTTTCCGATTTTGACCGAACAGTTTCCCCTCTTTCGGTAACAATGGGAAAACTGTTCGGATACGGATTGGCATTTCCGCTATATTTCTGATACCATTCTTCAATAAAATCCTCATCTGGCTTCATCAAGGGTGTCACCAGTTTTCTTCTTTCCTGCGAGAGTCGAGTATATATGTCCCCTATTTCCTTATCATATTGATTCAACAATCGTTTTGCATCCCTAACCCTCGCACCAATCACCACTTTTACTTTCTCGTCATAGCCTTTTTGTGCAATCCTTTGTGCAGTACTAAATTGGTTCTTTGGAAGATACTTTCGAGTATCTGTAGCATCAGCTATATAATACTGCGTATAATTTCCACTCCCCGTCCTCTGAATACGCAACTTTCCGCTCGGCGCATCCTGTAATCTCTCTTCTAGCGTCTTCTTCAGACTTTCCAATCTTAAAATTTCGTCACAAAGCTGTCTCTTAAACTGTGTATTTTCTTGCATTTTTATCCCCATTTCTGCGCACGTTCTTTGTGCATAGCAAGCTTGTGTCAAGTGCGCGCAGACACAAATCTTGTGATTGAAAAAATGCATTTTTCAATCTTCTCCTAAAAAGTACATTATCTATTTTGATATTCTCAGTGACTTTTTCACTACATACTACTTTCGGATTTTATTGACATCATTTCTAATTTGCATCTCCCTTTCCGCAGAGATACATGCGGTTTTGTCATCCCTCCTTTTCCACAGGTACAGTTTCCGCGGGACTACATGCGATTTCACGCTCACCTCCCATTCCGCAGGTATAGTTTCTACGGGACTACATGCGATTTCACGCTCACCTCCTTTTTCCGCAGGTACAGTTCCCGTAGGTATACGTGTGAATTCTCCATCGCCTCCTTTTTCGCAGGTATAGTTCCCGTGGGTGTACGTGCAAATTCTCCATCACCTCCTTTTCCGCAGGTACGGTTCCCACGGGTGTACGTGCGAATTCTCCCTCACCTCCCATTCCGCAAGTACTATTTCCGCGGGTGTACGTGCGAATTCTCCCTCACCTCCCATTCCGCAGGTACTATTTCCGCGGGTGTACGTGCAAATTCTCCATCACCTCCTTTTCCGCAGGTACTGAGATCAGGTACAGCCTCCTGCGCTTAGTAATCAGAATAACTATCCAAAAAGGATGCCTGTGTAGCAGTTCTAAGAAGTGCCTCCAAGCAATTTAGGTTTTAGAATTCTTGCTTCGGGATTCTTGCTTTGGGATTCTTGCTTCGGGATTCTTGCTTTGGGATTTATACTCGACGAGTTTCGTATTACCGGCTTGTTCAATTTATTAGATGTTATTTGGGAATTTGCTTATTTAAGAATCCTCTTATTACAGAATTTCTCCGTTGAATGGTTATGGATAGATTATGAATAATTGTAGATTTTCCAAAAGAAGCCCGCTAGTAATTTTTGAATTGAATTAATTTAACAGTTCATAAACAGATAATAAAAAGATTTTCAGAACATCAGATTGACATTAAATCAATACAGGAACCAGACAATAATGTCCAGTTCCTGTATTCAAAGCTTAATACATGGGCATTGGGACAGGCCGACTGACACCAGAGCGCTAACTCTCATCAAACAGCTTAACCCATCGCCTTTTCAGCCTTTTCAGCCTTTTCAGCCTTTTCAGCCTTTTCAGCCTTTTCAGCCCTTTCAGTCCTTAGTCCCCTTCCCCTTACTTTCTGACAAGCAGGGACTTTCCGGTCATTTCGGCGGGCTGCTTCATGCCCATGATCTCGATCAGGGTAGGTATGATGTCCGCAAGGCATCCACCCTCTCTGAGTCCGTAGCCCTCGTCATAGTTGACGAGAACGAAAGGTACCTGGTTTGTCGTGTGTGCCGTGTGGGGTTCGCCGGTCTCGTAGTCGATCAGCTGCTCCGCATTGCCGTGGTCAGCGCAGATGAACATAACGCCGCCAACCTCCTTGACAGCAGCCACTGCCTTGCCGACACACTCGTCCACGGTCTCGATTGCCTTGATGGCAGCAGGCAGCACACCAGTATGGCCTACCATGTCAGGGTTTGCAAAGTTAATAACGATCACATCATACTTGTCCGAACGAATCGCTGCACAGAGCTTCTCGCAGACCTCAGGGGCACTCATCTGGGGCTTGAGGTCGTAGGTGGCAACATCCTTGGGCGAATTAACGAGGATTCTGTCCTCGCCAGGATTCGGAGCCTCCACGCCGCCGTTGAAGAAGAAGGTAACATGCGCATATTTCTCCGTCTCCGCGATACGCGCCTGCTTCAGGTTGTTAGCTGCAAGCCACTCGCCAAAGGTGTTCGTCACAGCAATCTTGTGGAACGCAACGTCCTTGTTCGGGATCGTCGGATCATAATCAGAGAAGCATACATAGGTAATCTGCCTGCGCGCGCCTCTGTCGAAGCCCTTGAAATCGTCGTCGCAGAATGCTCTCGTGATTTCACGCGCACGGTCAGGACGGAAGTTGAAGAAGATCACGGAATCGCCATCCTGAACCGTAGCGACAGGCTTTCCATCCTCTACGACAACGGTAGGCTTTACGAATTCATCCGTCTCCTTGCGGTCATAGGATTCCTGAATCGCGCAGATGCCGCAGGCAGCGGTCAGTCCCTCTCCCTTTGTCATTGCATCATATGCGAGCTTGACACGATCATAGTTGTTGTCACGATCCATCGCGTAATAACGTCCCATCACGGATGCGATCCTACCGACACCGATCTTCTCCATCTCCTTGTTCAGAGCCTCTGCATACTCCCTGCCGCTTGCGGGTGGGGTATCACGTCCGTCGAGGAAGCAATGCACAAACACCTTCTCCAGTCCGTGTCTCCTGGCAAGCTCCAGAAGCGCATACAGATGGGTGTTGTGGCTGTGTACGCCGCCGTCAGAGAGCAGACCCATCAGATGAAGCGCACTGCCGTTCTTCCTGCAGTTCTCAACCGCCTTCACCAGAGCCGGATTTTCAAAGAAGGTTCCATCCTGAATTTCCTTGGTAATACGGGTAAGCTCCTGATACACGATACGACCTGCGCCCATGTTGAGATGTCCTACCTCGGAATTTCCCATCTGGCCCTCGGGAAGTCCGACTGCCATTCCGCTGGCATTTCCCCGCACCCACGGGCATTCCTTCATCAGCTGATCCATCACAGGGGTCTTTGCCTGCGCAATCGCATTTCCTTCGACCTTATCATTCAGTCCATAGCCGTCAAGAATCATCAAAACAACCGGTCTTCTGCTCATATATCTCATCTCTCCTTATATATATTTTATCAGGTGCAACTGTCCGTTCCGGCGCTAAGTGCCCGGAACAAAAAGCATATCCGCTGCTCCCACACTATATCATGTTTTGGAAATCCGTGCAATAGCAAGCCATAGGGAATTTTTCTCGATACGCAATTGCTTTTTCTCATATTTCTTGCTATACTGATTAGAACTTTACAGATAAATTGCAAAATTTACAGAAAAAGAGGTGTGCAATATGGTGACATTACTCTCCAAGCTCTTTATTAAGGATAGAACCGACACGCAGAGCCCTTCCGTAAGGCAGTCCTACGGTATGCTGTGCGGCGCGGTCGGCATTTTTCTGAATCTCTGCCTTTTCACCGGAAAATTTATCGCCGGACTGATCAGCAACTCCATTGCCATCACCGCCGATGCCTTCAATAACCTCTCCGATGCCGGCTCCTCGATCATTACCCTGATCGGCTTCCGCATGGCAGGACAGAAGCCCGACCCGGATCATCCCTTCGGACACGGAAGGATCGAATATATCTCCGGGCTGCTTGTTGCTGTCATTATCCTGCTGATGGGACTGGAGCTGCTGAAAAGCTCGTTCACAAAAATTCTGCACCCCGATGAGCTGAGCTTTTCCCCGATCATACTTGTCATTCTGATTGTGTCCATCCTTGTCAAATGTTATATGTATTTTTATAACCACAGTCTCGGAAAGCGCTTCGATTCCTCCGCCATGCTCGCCACCGCCACAGACTCCCTGAGCGATGTTCTGGCGACATCCGCCGTGCTGATCTCAACGCTCGTCGCCCATTTCAGTGGCTTAAGTATCGACGGCTGGTGCGGTATCCTCGTCGGTCTCTTCATCTGCTATTCCGGCTTCGGCGCTGCCAAAGATACCATCAGTCCCCTGCTCGGTCAGGCTCCTGATCCGAAATTTGTCCAGCAGGTGACCGATATCGTCACCGCGCATCAGGAAGTTATCGGGGTTCACGACCTCATTGTACATAACTACGGTCCCGGCCGCATTCTTATCTCCCTGCACGCGGAGGTTCCCGCCGACGGCAATATCCTCACGCTGCACGATGTGATTGACACCATTGAGCATGAATTGTGGAATACCCTGAACTGCCACGCGGTGATACATATGGATCCTGTCCAGGTCGGCGATGCGGAAACAGACCGCCTGCGGGAGCTGACGGCGCAATGCTTACATACGATTGATCCCACACTGACAATGCACGACTTCCGCATTGTGACAGGACCGACACATACAAATCTGATCTTCGATGTGGTAACTCCCTATGATTACGTCATGTCCGACAAGGAACTGACTGACCTGATCCAGCGTAAATTACAGGAAAAGAATCCCAATTATTTTACAGTAATTGATGTGGATAAAAAGATGGCTTGAACATCCGAAAGGAAACTATGACACAGATCATCTATTTGACAGAAGCGGAAACAAAACGTCTGGAGGCACTGGAACGGCGTTACCGCAATGCGGCAAGGGCACAGCTTGAGCGGCGCATTGCCTATTACCACCGTCTGACCGGCGGCCGCTACACCTCCATCACCATACGAGACCAGAAGACGCGCTGGGGAAGCTGTTCCTCCCGGGGCACGCTCTCCTTCAACTACCGGCTGATCTTTGCACCGCCAGCCGTCCTCGATTACGTTGTCGTCCACGAGCTCTGCCATCTGATACACATGAACCACTCCAAGGATTTCTGGAACATGGTCGGAACTATCATGCCGGACTACGCTGTCCATAAAAAATGGCTGCGGGAACACGGCCACGAGCTGACGTTGGAATACTATCTTGAAACGAAGGGGATTCCCATCCAGATTTCCTGACTGACAGGCTCACCCCGAAAGTCACACATTTTAAGCTGTATCCGCCAGAAAAGCCCTCCGCAAGGCACGTAACCTGCGAAGGGCTCTCTTTATTCTTTACTGCTCTTTACTGATTCTCATCCACATAAATCTGTGCTCTTCTCTGGATCGTATCAGCCACTGCCTCTGCTGTCTTCTGTCCCGAGAAGAAGGCATCTATTTCCTCATTGATGATCGTCATGATTTCCTCATTGTAGTAATAAAGGTTATGAACCGACTCGATGAACTGAATCACCTCATCCAGCTGCTCCTGGCTCAGCGGATCATAGGGAATATCCTCGCCATTGATATAGATTGTCTGGTCATAATATTCTCTCTGTGTTTCGCCGTTCTCGTCCGTATACTCCCAGTAAGGACGCTCCATTGCATCCTTAGACTTCTCATAGAACTTTTCCTTCTGCACAGGGAAATAAGATACTTTATCCTGATATTCATCCGTCAGGTAGTAACGCATGAAGTCCCATGCAGCTTCCAGATGCTTTGACTTGGCTGACAGCACATAGGTCGTACCGCTCATGATATAGGAACCGTTTCCGGTATCCGTAGGGAATCCCACAAAGCTTACCGGCTCTCCGAAATACCCGTTGATGGAATTTGCCATCTGGTTGAACTGCCAGAAATTCACCTGCATCAGCAGTGTTCTGTCCTGTCTGTACTGTGACGGATAATTCTCCCAGTAATTATTCCAGTACTCATCATCATAATTCTGTGAATCATCAGAAGGAAGCGTCTTTGCAAATTCCATCATGGAGATAAAGTCCTGTGTGTTAAAGGAACATTTTCCGGTCGATACATCCACGAACTGATTTCCACAGTAGCTCATCACCATGTTCATAAACTGGCTGCGCGTCGTATCTCCGCCAAACGCCTTTGCTCCCTCCGGCATGGTCGCCAGAACCTGCTGCATATCCTCCATCGTCCAGGACTCCCGGTCTCCGACCCATGACTTCTTCGCCAGCACGGAATAAACCTCAAAATCAGGGACAATATAGTACAGTTTTCCGTTCACACGGTATGCGTCGAAGGCATTCTGCATAAACTCGACCTTGGAAAGCTCCTCGTCATTCTTAATCAGCTCATCAATATCTGCAATCAGCCCCTTGGAAATGTAATTATTGATCGGCAGATTGTTTGCAAGCAGAATATCCGGCATCCCACCCGTCGTAATGTCACTGTTCAGCTTTGTAAGCCCTGCTTCATAATCGTCATAGGAGTTGTACATGCTGTAGTCCTTCAGTGTAATCCTGTAGTCCTGACTGCTCCGGTTATAGGCGATCACGCGCTTCTTGACATCAGAATCAATCCAGCGTCCCGCCATGACGAGAACTTCCTTGTCCTTGATATCCGCCGGATCTACATAGGTAAAGATGCCCGCCTGCATTCCTGTTTCCCAGTCCTCAGAATAAAATGCCAGAAAAGAATCCTTTGTCAGCTCAACAAGTCCGTACAGAGACTCCACATACAAATCGGAGTTGATATAATCCACCAGCATTTCGCCGTTCTCAGCTCCTGCATCCCAGCTGTAAATGCCACCGTTTCCTGTATAGATCAGATCATGGGACTTGCCGGGCATCATCACATTGTAATCATACATATAACTGACAGTTGAAGGGAAATCCTTGATCTCTCCCACCGTGTCCGTCGCAATATCATAGGTAGTATAATATGACTTCGTCCACTCCTCTTCATCTCTGAAAATAACGAACAGAAGACCGTCATCCTGAGGTACGAGCTGGTCATAATTATTGATCAGCTTCGCCACATCCTCCGAAAGCTTTACTCTCTCTCCGACAGTGCCGTCCGAATTGATTTTGATCTTGTAATTCTCGTTATCCTCAGAAGATACGGTGATCAGCAGATAGAGGTTGCCGTCAGAGCCCCGAAGCATATTGTTGACATAGGTCCATGTGTCGTCATCATTGTTTCCCAGCCCCGGAACCTCAACCTCCCACGCAAGACTGCCATCCGCGTTCCAGCAGCAAAGGCTGTAGGTCTGCTCACTGATATAATTCTCAGGATCAGACCAATCCTCAAAGCTACGGTTCTTCATGGCATAGATCATTCCGTCCGCCGCCATGACAAAGGGATTGTAATTTGAATACTCGTAGCCATTTGATTCCTCGCCCGGATAGACTTCACCCACATCGCCTGCTCCGGGTTCTACACCCACACCTTCCTCTGTATCCAGCAGAGCTATCCCTTCATCACCGTTATCCGTATTTCCCTCGTCCGTGGTACCCTCGTCCGTGCTCTCCTGTACATCCTCATTTCCGCTGTTCCTTGCAATCTCGAGCGTTGCCATCTGCACATCCGTGCCATCTTCCTTCATGGAGACAACCCGATAGTCATTCTCGCTGTAGGTTTCGTAATCGTACACCTGCATCACCATGTATACTTTGCCGTCTCTGTGGGCGGTACATCTGATATTGATGTTGCCTCCCTGACCGGAGTACATCTGGGGCAGTGTAATATTCTGCACCCGGTACACATGCTCTTTCGCCAGAGACGACGAATTGCCGGAAGACGGCTTGTTATTACTGCCGTCCCCATCCTTTCCGCAGGCGCAAAGTCCGATAGTCATAGCCACTGTCAATCCCAGCGCCAGAACTCGCTTTCCCCAATTCTTTCTCATAACTTCTCCTCCCTTTCTTTACTTATCCATGATTGTTTCTCAATCATGTTTTCTTTTTTTCCTCTTCTCTTTCTTTTCCGGCTTCTCATCAAATTCTTCCAAAAATTCCAGATCGTCGGTGTTGCCCTTTCTGGCAAGGCGCTTCGCCCGGATTCTCTCGCCCTTGCGCTCCACCTTATCCTTGGCATACAGAACCTTCTCCTTAATCGTCCACCCCTTGTGTCTCCACCAGATGACAAAGAAGATCACTGCAAGCGCCAACGCATACACCAGAAACAGAAGTTCAAACAATGTAATCAGTGCAAGAATATCCTCATAGCCTCTCGCCACATTCTCCCAATAGGGATAAATGATGGCCTTCCCATTCATAGAACGGGTTCCGAACTGAGGAATCAGCTTTAATCTGGAGAGGAACGAATAACGTGAGGAGTTCTCCACGACCTCCGTCTCATCACCGGAATCTCCCAGCTTCTCGTTGACATAGTTATATGCAAACTGGGTGACCGGATTCGGCATCACGATTTCATAATGGTTAATCCCATTACAGCTGCCGAGCTCACTCAGTGTCTTGTAGGAGACATAGACCAGCGTGCTGTCCAGCCCCGCCGCTTCCATAAGTCTGCCCTCTTGCCTCTGGATGACACCGGTGACAATATGCGGAATCCCACCTATATAGACCGTCATCCCCGCCACATCATTGGAACCGAACAGCTGCCACGCCGCATCCTGATCCAGAATACAGTAATCCTGCATCAGATCATTTCCCGAAAAGCAGGCTCCCGACAGCATTTTCATCGGATGAAACTGGAAAAAGTCTCCTCCGATACCGATTGCATCTGCCTGAAGGGAGGACTTGTCACTGGAAATTGTTACCTTTCCTCCCGCACTGTACGCATCCACCCAGAGTCTGGCGCTCGGATTCTCGGATTCCTGTATCACAGAGGCATCCGCCAGTGCAGCATCGATCGAATGTTCAAATTCCCTGATCCTGTCCTCTGAAATCTGTGTATTTACAGAGAAGAAACAGCTGACCTGCGCAACATCCTTTTTCCCGCTCCACCGCTCCGCCATCATCTGCGCTTCCTGTTCCTGCCCGAGATGATTCGCTATAAAGCACAGAACCAGGAAGATTACAAAGGAAATACCTCCACTGATTCCTAATACAATTTTCTTCATCACTCGCCTCATTTCCACCGGGATCAGTTATTTGCCAGTCTAACCTGCTTACCCGCCTCCACAGGCTTTGTGGAAGTGGTAATTACATACTCATAGCCGTAAAGACCTCCTGTGATCGCCGACTGGGTATCGTCACTCGCCAGCACCTCAATGTCTACACGGGTTGCAATATAACGCGTGCTCAGAGGACTCGGCTTGGATTCCACGATCAGAATGAACTTACCGTTGCTGTCCTCACGGATCGCACTGTTCGGAACGATCAGGTCATAGTTTGCGCTCTTCTGTCCGACAGAGAGGTTCAGTGTCTGGCCTGCGGTGACGCTTCCTGTTACGTCAAAGGTCAGCAGCTTCTTCTGTCCGGGGTCTGTCTTATCCGGCTTGATGCTCGCCAGTGTCACATCAACATCGTCATATCTCCACGCATTGACCAGATCCGCCTTGTCACCGACCGACAGACGCTTTGCCTGATCGTTTGTGACAGAGAAGCTCAGGGTGTAGCCCTTTCCTTCCGGCTGCAGAACCGCTACCGGCTCCGCTGCGGACGTTGTATTTCCAGCGGTGACATTGATAGAGGTCACCGTTCCGGCAATATCTGCCGTCACCGTCGCGTCGATTGCCTTGGCTGTCAGCTCATCCACTGTTGCCTGCGCCTTGGAAATGTTCTCCAAAAGAGTCTCCAGATTTGTCACATTTCCGATCTTGGAAATCAGGTCAGTCAGTACAGCCGTCTGCTCTTCCACAAGTGCATTCGCCGCGTCCAGTTCCTTCTGCACGACCGCGATATTAAGGTCATAATTTGCCTTCATAGCGTTCAGGTTTCCCTCTGTCTGGCTCGCCTCTCTCTGATTATTTGCATCGGTCACTGTTGCAAGATAGGTCTGGGCATCACTCAGTGCCTTATCTGCGCTCGCCAGATTATTTACCGCATTATTGTAAGCTGTCTCCTTCTCGGCGGCAAGCTTTACAGCCGTATCCCATTCTGCCTTCTTTGTCACGGCATCGGTGCTTGATGCATCTCCGTCTGAGACAGCTGTCTCATAAGCTGTTCTCTTCGCCGCCTCGTCCGCTCTTGCAGCTGCCAGTGCCGTCTCCGCAGCATTCTTGGTCTGCAAAGTGCTTGCCTGTACTGCCGTAGCATTTTCAACTGCCTTCTTCGCCGGCTCTATTCTGCCTGATGCAACGGTGTTCTGCGCAGCCTCATAGCTGAGCTGTGTGGAAATCTTTGCCGCTTCATTATTAAGCTGTGCCAGCTGATCCTCCAGCGGCTTTACTGCATCCTTCGCATCCTTTAACGCTTTCTGTGCATTTGTGATCTGCTGGCGATAGGTTGCCGCCGACACATTCTTATTTGCCGAATAAATATCCGAGGAGGTGATTTCCGCCTTTAACAGTTCCAGTTCATACGCATTCTGTGCCTGCTCCAACGCATCCTTCGCCGCCTTCAGTTCATCGCTCTCAGAATCCTCCAGATACAGAAGGACATCTCCCTTCTGTACTGTGTCACCGACGCGGACTGCCACGCTGGAAACCTTTCTGGATTCCGTGACCTTTACTTCATAAGGGTCGCCGCTCTCAACAACTCCTGTTCCCCTGATCTTCGCTGTGATGGTACCGGACTGAACATAGTTGGTAGCCACCTCAGGAAGGGAGTAATTCATAATAGTGTTTGAGAAAAATGTCAGAACCAGCATCACCGCGAGAAAAACGATCGCTGCATTTTTGACCCACTCTCTTTTGTTCTTTCCGTTCTCGTTCATTTCCTTTTTCCTCTCCTTGCTTGATTAGATTTCTTACCCTTTGATTCCGCCCTGATATGTGATTCCATCTACAAGATATTCCTCTCCGTAAAGGAATATCAGCAGACTGGGAACCATATAAATCGTCGCCACAGCGAACGCCAGTCCGATCTCTCCCGCATTGATCTTACTTAAGAATACAGACAGCGGATGCTTCTCTGCATCCGACAGCAGGATCAGCGGCTGCTCTACCATGTTCCAATAGTCAATAAACACCAGAATCGCCGCCGAGCAGGTTGCACCCTTACACAGCGGCAGACAGATTTTTCTGAAAATCTGCCACTCTCCCGCCCCATCGATCTGCGCCGCCTCGATCATCGAGGTCGGAATACGGCGCATGAACTTCGTCAGCAGGAACACCGCAAACGGGGAAAAGATTCCCGGCAGCCAGATTGCCCAGTTGGTATCCAGCAGGTTCAGCCAGTCACTGACCAGATAGTTGGGAACCAGTGTTACCTGATAGGGCATCAGCATCAGTATGATATAGGCAAAGAAAATGATCTCTCTCAGACGCCCCCGGTATCTCGCAAATCCGTAGGATGCCAGAGACGCGACCGTCAGCTGGAATATCACGATCGGGCCTACAAGGATGACAGAGTTCCAGAACTTCAACAGGTATTCCGGACTCTTGAACAGCACCGTAATATACTGGCTGAAGGACACCATATCTGGAATAAATTTCAGATTGACCTTCTCTGAGATATAAACCTTGCCGCCACTGCTGTTTGTCGCAAATACCGAGCCGTAGTTCGCCGATATTTCGGATGCCGACATGAACGAGTTGGTAATCGTCAGGATGATCGGCGTCAGGAACAGGATCGCAAAGCTCGCCGCAACGATGGTCGCAAGCACAATCCTGCTGATCTCAAATATTTTCTTTTTTGAAGCCGGTCTGCGCCGTTTCCCCCTGTTTTCGGCCGACCGTACAGATGTGTTTTCCATGCTCATCCCTCCACATCCCTTCCGAACCGGTCTTCCGCGAGGAAGAGGATTCCGATGATAACAATCATGACCAGAGACATCAGAATTGCCGCCGCCGACAGCATCTGGTAATCCAGATTCCGGAACTTGTTATTCATAAAATGCTGCAGCATATAAACCGTGTCCGTCGGATAGTCTCCCGTCAGCAGATATACTTCGCGGAATATCTTAAAGGAGCTGATCAGGGACATAATCGTCACAAACAATAACGTCGAGGACAAATACCGGATCTTAATATGGAAGAAAGTCTGGAAGGGTGTCGCACTCTCCAGCCTCGCCACCTCAAGAATATCCCTTGGAATACTCGCAAGCGCCGCCATAAACAGTATCATGTTGTAGCCAAGGTTCTTCCACAGGAAAAGGATGGCGATAACGACCAGCGCATAATCCGATTTCAGCCAGTCAATCTTATCCACTCCGAATTTTGCCAGCATGTCATTTACCGCGCCGTTATAGTGGAACAGTACCTGCCAGATCAGCACGATTGACGCCACCGGCACCATCAGCGGACTTAAGAAAAAGGTTCTGAACTGGCTCTTGAAGGGAATCCTGGATTCCAGTACAATCGCCAGAATCAAAGACAGCACCACTGCCAGCGGAACAGATACTGCGGAAAACATCAATGTATTATGCACCGCCTTCTTAAACGCCGAATTTGCTATGATATTCTTAAAATTATCCAGAAAGACAAACTGACCGCTGATCGGATTATCCACCATGGAATAATAAATAACGACAAGAAACGGCAAAATGAAGAACAGCAGTACACCGAGGAAGCTGGGGGCAATAAATGCCCCCGAGCTCACCTTCAGTTTTCTGGTTCTTCTCGTCGTCTTGATATGCACCTTCGGAGCAGCCGCTTCGGCACGCTCTCTTTTCTGTTTCCTGCTCACTTCACATTCCCCTGACTGTTTAGCTGTTTTCACCTACATACATCGAAGCGCGGCTCTGAATCTGCGCTGCCACATCATCCACGCTCTTCTGTCCATTGTAGAAGGCCTCTGCCTCCTCGCTGATAATGTCCATAATTTCTGTATTCTGGGACGGTACCGGTCTTGCTATGTCAATCAGCTTCATCAGCGTCGCAACCTCTTCCTCCGTCACCGGATGGTAGGTATAATTCCAATCGTCGTAGCCGAAGCCTCCCATGCCGAGAACGATCGGCTCGCCGTTCTCATCCAGCAGAATCTCACCGTTTTCGTCCTTCGCATATTCCGCCTTCATCTTCTCTGCGATCTGTTCCTCCAGCTGCTTCTTGTTTGTAGGAAGTCCATAGCTGAACATATCACTCTTGTTATTCAGATAGCTCTCGATAAACTCCCATGCGCCGTCCTTGTTGGCAGACTTGGAGGTCAATCCGAAGCATCCGCTCGCGCTGAGCAGACAGCCTGCCCCATCACCGATCACCGGATAGCCGACGTAGGAAACCGGCTCGCCGAACATTGCCTCTGCCACCTGAATATCATTGATATCCGAAACATAATCCGTATATAACAGAAGACTGCCGTTTGCAAGTCTTGTCGGCGTGGAATCCTTCTCCTCATCCCAGTTGTACTCTGCCGGGAAGCCCGCCACAAATTCCAGCATCTGCTTAAAGCTGTCGCTGTTGAAATCACAGGTTCCGCTCTCCCAGTCGATAAACTGATCCTGATTAAAGGTCAGAAGCAGGTTCATCATCTCGCTTCTGCCGGTGTACTCGAACAGCTCGGCATCGGGATACTGCTGTGCCAGCTTTATGACATCCTCCACCGTCCATCTGTCGCGCTCTCCGACAACAGAGGTCTTTGCCGCAACAGTTGCAATGGAGAAAGTTCTCGGTATCGAAATCAGCTTGCCGTCATAGGTATAGCCGTTCAGAACGCTCTCAACAAAGGAATCCCTGCTCAGCACACTGCTCTTCTCAAGATAGGGTGCCAGATCCTCCAGAATCCCCTTTGAGACAAGCATCTGCGTGTCAATCTCCGAGCTGTCCAGTTCGATAATATCCGGACAGTCCGCACCGGAGGTAATCTCGTTGTTCATCCTTGCAATCGCGTCTGAATAATCCATGTTTCCATCAGGATCGTAATACTGCTTTACCTTGACGCGATACTTTTCGTTGCTCTTATTAAAGTTTACTACAGCCGCCTGAAGTTCCTGTGACGCATACATGGTTCCGATGGTGATTTCCACCTTCTGGACAATCTCAGATGCCAGAGTCTTTGTCAGATAAGCGATCTCCGTCTCCCCAGTATCCCATGGCCGGATGATAGCCATGAATCTGCCGTCCTCCAGTTCATAAACCGCATCCACATAGCTTCCGTTAATATCACAGTCGAGCCAGTTCAGAATCTGTTCATAGACACCATCCTTCTTGTTGAATGAGTACAATGTGTTGTTGTCATTCACCAGAAGCTCCGTTGTCTGACCTGCCGCCAGATTCCCGCCGCCGTTACCCGGCAGGGTATATTTTGTTCCGAGCTGTCTCTTGTCAAAATCAATTTCGCATACCGTATAGCCGGAGTCGCTCGCCGACCAGTCATAATAGGCCATCACGACCTTGCCGTCGCCTCCGCACACAACACTGTTGATCCATGTTCCGTCTGTAGAAACAGAGCCCTTGCTGTTTCCCTCCTCGTCGAAAAGATAAACAACGGTGCTTGACGTGAGATAAGCCCTTCCCTGCCCATCAACCACGACATCCTGCACATAGCTGTTCTCCTCATCGGCAGCCAGCAGGTCGGTAAAATCGGTATTGTATACCGTATTTCCATCCTTGTCATATTTCTCAAGGCTGTACAGATTGCGGGAATTATCGGGATTGTTTTCATCCATCTGATACACGGACCAGATCACATACTGGTTACCGTCGGCATCAACCGCCATGCCCTGACGCCAGCCGTTCTCTGGCGCATCCGCATAGACAAACTCTTCCTCGGTTCCCGCCACAGGGTCATAGACAAACATGCCGGTATAGCTGTCCTCGCCCTGATCAATGTACTTACTGTAATAAATCTTGCCTCCGGCGAACTCAAAATTATAGCTGTCACCATCTCCAAACGAGGTGTACTTAGGAACATAGACAAAATCCGCCGTACTTGCGTCTCCGTCCTTTTCGCTGCCTCCCTTATTGCTGCTATTACTTCCATCCGTCTGCGCAGTACTGCCTCCGCACGCCGTCATGGAAACGACCGTCGCAGCGGCAAGCGCAAGCGCCCAAAACTTCTGCATTCCTTTTTTCATAACTCTCCTCTTTCTTTCCAGCTTTTCAGCCGTTTCAAACATCCTCACTCATGCTATTGATGTCCATTCGGACACCTTCTGTTTCAGAATAAAGCTATTATAACATATTAACGCATAAAATGAACCTTAAGAATTTATGAATTGAGCCCTGAATCCTCAGGTCTCCTGCAATAATTCCGTAATACTTACTTAATGCGGATATACATTCTCTTTAATTCAAGATGGCGCTTATGATGTCTCCACATGCTGCCGATGCGGTTATAGAACCAGAAGGACTGCACCAGAAGGTTATTCACCTTGCCAATCTTCTGCTTTGTCGTGTGCTCGTAGTATTCTCCGCCGCAGCGGCATGCCTCCCTGCCCTTCTCCTTTACCAGCGCAATCAGTTCCGACTCACAGGTGATATTCCCCGCAAACTCCGTTGCTCCAAGCCCGATGCAGTCCAGCTTATGGGCATCGCTTCCACCGAGGACAGGTTTTCCATACTCCTTCGCAATCTCCTGCGCCCGGGCATTGCTCTCACGGCTCTCACACGCATTAAAGCCCTCAATGAAATCAAATTTCTCCATGACGGAGAGATTGCGCCGATGTTTTCTGGTGTTCAGAATGCTCATATATTTTTCACCGCAGGGATGCGCCGGGCCTAAAATTCCGCCATTCCGGTGCACAATATCAATCAAAAACTGCACGGGAAGTCCCCGCAGCTCCAGAATGGGAAGCTTCGCAGTCCCCGGCATAATGACCAGAATATGCCCCGCGTCTATCGTGTCATACTCAATTCCCTTGAGCACGACAAAATTGCGGAATGCCTTGTCCTTGAGCTTTCTCTTCCACGCACGGTATCCGTTATAGGAATCATGATCCGTGACGAGCATTCCGTCATAGCCTCTCTTTATGAGGGTGGCAATAAACTCATCGATCGGCACCTTGCCGTCCAGAGATCCCTCCTTTGTGTGGCAGTGCATATCAAACTTCATCATCCGCTTTCTCCCTTCTCGTTTAATCCACGCTCTTTAGCGACTCCGTCATACTGATCTTCTCCAGTTTACCGCCCATGGCAAGGTTGATGAGACCTGCAAACACAATCGTCAGCAGTGCACTGTACAAATAACTTAGCGCACTAATCCGCACGTCAAAGGCAACCAGATCAACCTGTATCTGGCTCATGACAAACGCATGGAGGAACCGCCCGAGCACCAGCCCGACAAGCATCCCCATCACCGCAAGCAGAATATTCTCGCGGAAGCAGTAGCTTGCCGTCTCGTTCTTATAAAAGCCGAGCACCTTGATCGTCGCAATCTCCCTCACACGCTCTGTAATATTGATATTGGTCAAATTGTACAGGACAATAAACGCCAGCCCCGCGGCACAGAGAATGACAGCAAGCACAATAATGTCAAGGCTCTGCATCATGCTGTTCACACGGTCCATCATATCCCTGTTCACATTGACGTTGGAGACGCCGTCCAGCTTCATCAGCTCCGCTGACAGCTCGTGTGCATCCGTGTCCTGCTCCAGATTCACATACACTGTCTTTCTCTCCGGCTCTTCACCGAACTCGTCCCTCCATGTTTCCTCCGAGACATAGACATAATTATAGATATAGTTTTCCATGACCGCCGAGATTTTAACCGTCAACGGATTCCTATTTTCATCACGGAGCGTAACTGTGTCGCCCTCCCTGATGCCATACTGCCCGGCGAGCTTATGGGTAATCACGCCCTCTCCCGTTCCGGGATAGGCAATCGCCTCTCCGGCTTCCGTGTGCATATCAAGATACTCCGGCATCTGCGCAGGATCGCCGACAACGAGATAGACAGACTTGATGCCCCCGTCTGTGACAAGATCCATGTTCTTCTCCATCACACTCAGGGCTTCCCGCAGCCCATCCTCCGAAAAGTCATCCAGCCTCTGCACAAAACTGTCATCCGCGTCCTTTAAACTGATCGAGAGATCATAGGTCTGGATTTCGGTGTATTGCTGTGTCGCAACCTCGGCAATCGAGTCCCTGATTCCGAAGCCGGTGACAAGAAGTGCCGTGCATCCGCTGATGCCCAGAACCATCATGAACAATCTCTTTTTATAGCGAAAGATATTTCTCACGGAAACCTTTTTTAAGAAGCTGAGATGCTTCCACAAAAAGGGAATCCTCTCCAGAAAAACACGTTTTCCCGCCTTCGGTGCCTTCGGGCGCATGAGCTGTGCCGCCACCTGCGAGAGCTCCACGCGACAGGAAAGCCATGTCGTCCCGACGGAGCAGAAAAGGGAAACTGCCAGCGAGACCACCGCCAGCTTCCAGTTAAAAACGTAGACGATCGGATCCGCCTTGTACATGATCCCGTAGCCGTACCATATCACTTTGGGAAAGCCCCATGTTCCCAGCGCGAAGCCGGACACACAGCCGAGAACAGCCGCAAGGCCGGAGTAGATCATATACTTTGACATGATTGTACCGTTTCCGTAGCCGAGCGCTTTCAGCACGCCGATCTGGGTCCTCTGCTCCTCCACCATGCGGTTCATGGTCGTTATGCAGACCAGCGCCGCCACAAGGAAGAAGAACACGGGGAAGATATTGGCAACGCCCTCCACGATTGAAGAATCGCTCTCAAAGCAGACATAACCGATATTGGTGTTCCTTCCAAGTACATAGGTCGCAGGCTTACCGATCTGCTCCGCAGCAACCCCTGCCAGCTCCGGCGGATACTGTCCGACCAGCTCGTCAAAGCGCCTGTCTGCCGCTCTGGAGACCAGTTCTTCCCAGACAGGTGTCTTTTCGTCCATGTAATCCTGATAAGCATCTCCATACAGGGGATTATCCTGCCGGAAGCGCACATAGACCTCGGTGTAGACATCGAGGGTAAAGCTCTCCGGCATCAGATAGATAAAACCGGAAAGTCTTCCCGTGCCGAGCGATGTGTTTCCTCTCTCATACTGGATATACAGCGGAGACTGCACCAGACCGACGATGCGATAGCTGTCGGACTGAAAGCTGTCGAGCGTGTCCTGATCGTTCTCGTCCGACAGGGCAATCGTCGTGCCGATCGCATCCTCGCCGAACATATTGCTGTCCACCAAGCATTCATCCGCATTCTCCGGCAGTCTGCCAGCCACCAGCTTGACCGTGTTGACCTGCTCTGTCAGACTGTACGCCTTGACTGCGCCCTGTTTTCCATTCTCCAGCTGATACAGCACGTCCATGGAGTACGAGCCCTCGGCGCACTCCACGTCCGCCTCCCCGCGAAAGTCTTCCACATCCTCTTCCTCAAAGCCGAGTGTAGACAGAAGCCGCAGATCGTAGAAGGCATGTCCGTCCAGATACTCCTTGACTGTCTTCACCATCGCTTCCTTTGCGACCTTAAGCCCCGAAAAGAAGCCGACTCCAAGTGCAATAATGGCAAAGATCGCCATGAACCTTCCAAAGCTGGAGCCTATTTCCCGAAAGGTACTTCTTCTTATTTCACGCATATCTCACATTCCTTTTACCATTCGATTTCACTGACATCCTTCGTGGTCTCGTTCTGCACCATGCTGACCACAGTTCCGCTCTTGACAGTGATAACCCTGTCCGCCATGGCTGTCAGCGCCTGATTGTGGGTAATGACAACGACCGTCTTTCCCATGTCCCGGCAGGTGCTCTGCAGCAGCTTCAGAACCGCTTTTCCCGTGTTGTAATCGAGCGCTCCCGTCGGCTCATCGCACAAGAGCAGCTTCGGATTTTTCGCCAGTGCCCTTGCAATCGCTACTCGCTGCTGTTCACCGCCCGACAGCTGTGCCGGGAAATTCTTCTCCCTGTCCTCCAGCCCGACCTGCTTTAAAACTGCGGCCGCATCCAGCGGCTCCTTGCAGATCTGCGCCGCCAGCTCCACGTTCTCCAGCGCGGTCAGGTTCTGTACAAGGTTATAGAACTGGAAGACAAAGCCAACATCGTAACGGCGGTAGCTTGTGAGCTGCCGCTTTCCGAATGCCGAGATCTCCTGTCCGTCGAGCAGGACCTTCCCTTCCGTCAGCGTATCCATGCCGCCGAGAATATTTAATATCGTTGTCTTGCCGGCGCCGGAGGCTCCCACAATCACGCAGAACTCGCCCTTGCCGATCTCAAAATTCACATCGTGGAGTGCCGTGATTTCTACCTCTCCCGCCTTATAAATCTTCTTCACATTCTCAAAACGAATAAATTTTTCCATATTCACCTCATCCTCTGCGTCCAGACTCTAACTGGCAGTATAACACAAAACCTTTTCTTCTTCTATTATTTTTGCTATAATGACACAAAGGTTTCACATTTTATTTACAGTTCATTTTCTTTCGGAGGTTTTTTTATGCTTTATATTTACATCAGCTTATCCCTAGGTCTGCTGCTCTTCGGCAGCTGTTTCCTTTTGCGAAATCATGGGCGCAAGCCCTCCGGCGCAATGCTTTGCCTTCTTTTTCTCACGGCGCTTTTTCTGCGGCTCATTGCCGCCGGACTGTCCCACGGCTTCGACAACGACACCGCGTGCTTTGCCGCCTGGGCTGACCGCATCTTTCAGGTCGGTCCCGGACACTTTTATTCTGACACCGTTTTCACGGATTATCCGCCCGGCTATATGTATGTGCTTTATGTCATTGGCGGCATCCGCGCTTTCTTCCATATTGAATATTATTCTGTCGCACACCTGATCCTGCTGAAGCTCCCATCCATTCTCAGCGATCTTGTCTGTGGCTTTCTGGTATACCGCGAGGCAGAGCGCCGCTTTGACGACTCCAAGCCGTTGCTCTTCTGCCTCCTCTGCCTCTTTAATCCGGTGGTCATCCTGAATTCCTCCGTCTGGGGGCAGGTGGATTCCCTGTACACTCTGCTCGTGCTTCTGGTCTGCCTCAGCCTCGTGCGTGGGAAAACGCTGCCGGCATATCTTGTCTTCTGCATCGGTATTGTCATTAAACCACAGATGCTGCTTTTTGCTCCCGTGCTGCTCTTGGGAGTGCTTGACCTTGTTTTCCTGAAGGACTTCTCTGCAAAAAAACTCCTTCGGAATCTCGGATACGGAGCGCTCTCCGTGGCAGTGACGTTTCTTCTCGTCCTGCCGTTCGGCTTCCAGAATGTCTGGAACCAGTATTTCAGCACCGTGACATCCTATCCCTACGCCGCGGTCAACGCCTATAATCTCTGGGGTATGTTCGGCTTAAACTGGGTCAGTCAGGACGCCACCTTTCTCGGCATTCCCTACCGGGTCTGGGGCGGCGCCGCAATCATCCTTGCCTTTCTCGTCATCCTGGCATACAGCATCCGCCGCAGGGATGACCGTGAGAAATACCCGCTGCTCGGCGCGCTGTTTCTGACGACTGTCTTTACCTGCTCCGTGCGCATGCATGAACGCTATCTCTATCCGGCGCTGCTCCTGCTGCTGTTTGCCTGCATCTATCTGCCCTCAAAGCGGCTGTATCTTTGCTACAGCGGCTTTTCCCTGCTGCACTTCTGTAACACCGCGCATGTGCTGTTCTTTTACGATCCTTCAAATTACAATCGGAGGGAGCCCTTCCTTCTCCTCGTCTCTGCGGGAACAGTCGCCTTCCTTTTCCTCCTGTACGGCAGCATTTTCCGGCTGTGGGGTCTGCCCCTCGGTGGGAAGCCTGCCTTTGCAACATGGCTGAAAAAGGACAGCCTCTCTTCCGCGAGGGATCTGTCTCTGCCGCCGCAGCCCTCGCAGACCTCGAAACGACCCGGACGCGCAGATGTGATCTGTATGCTTGTCATCACTCTGCTCTACAGTGCCTTTGCGCTCTACGACCTCGGAGACCGCAGTGCACCATCGACCTCCTACGAGATGAGAGGCGGCGACGAGATCAACCTGTCCTTTGAACTGGCAGACGGTCAGCAGCTCAGCCGCCTTGCCTACTTCATCGCCCCGTGGCACAACCGCAGCTTCCTTCTGAACGGTTCACAAACGATCACGCTGCAAAATGTTTTCACCTGGCAGACCGTAGAACTGGACGGCACAGCAGACCACCTGCAGCTGACACTGGAAAGCGCCTCCGCCTCGCTGCTCGAACTGGTCTTTCTGGATCAGTATGGTGAGATCGTTCCCCCGGTCAATGCCGCAGATTATCCCGCGCTGTTTGATGAGGCAGCGCTTTATCCGGGCGTAAGCACCTTCCGAAACGGTATGTACTTCGACGAGATCTATCACGCGCGCACCGCCTATGAATTTCTTCACGGGCTGCCCGCTTACGAAAACACGCATCCACCGCTTGGCAAACTCCTGATCTCCCTCGGCGTGCTGCTGTTCGGCATGAATCCCTTCGGCTGGCGCATCATCGGCACGCTCTTTGGCATTGCTATGGTTCCCTTGATCTATCTCTTTGCCAGAAAGCTGACAGGAGAAATGGCGTCCGCCGCTCTTGCGTGTGTGCTGTTTGCCTTTGATTTCATGCACTTTACGCAGACAAGACTTGCAACGATTGACGTTTACATCACGTTCTTCGTACTCCTGATGTATTATTTCATGTTTCTGTATACGCGTCTGAGCTTCTTCGACAGTTCCTTGAAGAAGACCCTGCTTCCGCTGGGTGCTTCGGGAATCTGCATGGGGCTCGGCGTAGCCTGCAAATGGACGGGTGTCTATGCCGGTCTGGGGCTTGCTGTGATTTTTTTCGCGCAGCTTTTCCGCCGTTACCGGGAGTACCGCTACGCAAAGTCCGCTCCCTCCGGCCTCACAGCAGGTATCTCCCACCGTGTCATCCTTGACACCTTCCGCCCGAAGATGATCCGCACGCTCCTGTTCTGCGTTGTGTTCTTCGTGCTGGTTCCCGCCCTAATCTACCTGCTATCCTATCTGCCGTTTTCCGATGGCAGCCAAGATAATGTATTCCTCCGGCTGCTGCATAACCAGCAGAGCATGCTGAGCTACCACAGCGGACTGAACGCCACACATCCTTATTCTTCCTCATGGTACCAGTGGCCTATCATGCAACGCCCCATCTGGTATTACTCCCGCATTGTCACGGGGTCTGCGGGGGCAGGCGGAATACGCGAGGGCATCAGTGCTTTCGGTAATCCGCTCGTCTGGTGGGTCGGCATTCCGGCGGCATTCTATCAAATTTACCTCTGGATAAAAAAGAAGGACAGAACTGCCGCCTTCCTGCTCACAGGATATCTGGCTCAGTATCTGCCCTGGTGCTTTGTAACAAGAGTTACCTTTATCTATCACTATTTTCCAAGTGTTGCGTTCGTTGTCCTGATGATCGTTCACAGTCTGACCGGTCTCAAGGCGCGGATGAAGGAGAAACCTTACAGACTGCTGCTCATCCTCTATGCGGTATCCGCAGTCGCGCTCTTCCTGCTTTTCTACCCGGTACTGTCCGGGCAGCCGGTAGACGCTGACTTTGTCTCCCGGTATCTGCGTTGGTTCCGGACATGGGTGCTGTGCTCTACATAAAAAAATTACATCAAATGGTTCTTCATCTCCGCAAGTGCCTGCTGGATGAGTTCCTCGGCCGCCCCGTCGTCAAATTCATCCAGTCTGCCTTGTGCGGAAACACAGGTTTCTTCGATCACAGGCGGGATATCATATTTCATCAATTCTTCCAGCTTCTGCGCCGCATCCTTGACCTTAAAATTCTGCAGATCATTCAGCACATATAAAAGACGGGCATTTATTTCCCCGGCGCTGATCGGGAACTTTGATGTCTGCTCTGTCGACACAGTCTTCTCCAGTATTTTCAGCACTCTGCCGATCAGTCTGTTCGCCGTCGCCTCGTCATTGGCGCGCAGTCTCGCCTTTGCGTTCTGCATCCTTCCGAAAATTTCCTCATCGATCTTAAAACTCAGGATCTCCTCAATCTTCAGCATTGCATTCTTCGCGTTACTCTTGTTAAGTTCTGTCTGAACCTCCAGCACATTGTCATACAGCTCCTTGTCGTCCACAGGCAGCGCCCCGACTCTCTTCAGCGCCTTGTCAATTCTCATATGAAGATCCTGCGAATCAAAGGGCTTCAGCACATAATCGAGGATCCCCAGCTTGGTTCCCTCAATTACCGTCTCCTTGTCCTTTCTTGCCGTCAGCATGATGACCGGAATTGCCGCGCCGTTCTCCATGGTACGGATCTCCTTCAGAGTCTCTATGCCGTCCATCAATGCCATCTGGATATCCAACAGGATCAGATCCGGCTTTTCCTTATTCAGATAGCGTATTGCTCTGGCACCGGAATTTACCGTAATCACCTCATACTTGTTTTTCAGCTCCTGCTCAATCGTGGCAAGGTTGATAATATTATCATCCACCGCCAGAATACGCATTTTTTCTTCCATATGATCTACTCCTCCCTCTCCAGCCATTCAATCAGCTGGTTCAGCAATTCTTCTGCCTTATCGTCCTCATACATTTTTAACTGCTGTTCGATCTCCTGCAGCTTCTCTTTCAGTTCAAAATCCAGCTGATAATGGAGAATCCCCTCAAGAATACGGATGCTGTCCTTCGGATGGAAATTTTCAAGCAGATTCAGCGCTTCCCTCGTCTCCCGGATGATGACCTGCTTATCGATGCATACGACATCATCATTATATCCATCCTCCTGTTCCTGCTCTCTGCGCTTTAAGAAGCCTTCAATTTCATCCAGCTGCGTTTCATAGCAGTTCAGCAGATCATCCGCATGTCTGACAATAAATTCCTCATCCCCTCTCGAAGCCGCCTCCTCATGCTCCTTTGCATGCCCCGACAGCTCCATCGCTCCGATATTCGCAGATGCGCTCTTTAATCCGTGCACCTCGATCTCATAATTCGCATAATCGTGCTCACCCAGAAGCTTTCGCAGCAGTTCACATTTCCGTCTGCCATCCATGCAATACAGCTGCAACAGCTCCAGATAATCCGCAACCTCACCAGTATGATATCGCATTGCTACTCCAATATCAATACCTTTGATATTAATATCTTCAAACTTAATCTGAACGACCTGCTTTTTCTTTGCCGCCCTCTTGGGATGTCTGAAGGAGCCCGGAATCCATCTGGTCAGAACCTCATTGAGCTGTTTTCTGTCCAGCGGCTTTGAGATGAAGTCCTGGAATCCGCATTTTAAGAAGGTGTCCCGCATGCCTTCCATGGCATTTGCCGTCAAAGCCACCATGACCGGTGTCCTTCCGTTTGCGCCACACTCTTCCCGGATGATCCTTGTCGCCTCTATGCCATCCATCTCCGGCATCATATGATCCATAAAGATCATATTGTACCTGTTCTTTCTGACAAGCTCGATCGCCTCTGCACCGCTTCCCGCCTCCGTCAGTTCAAAGCCATAATTTTTCAGGAAGCCCATTGCCACCTTCCGGTTAATGAGGTTATCGTCCACAACCAACACCTTATATCCATCCACAACAAAGGTGTCTATCTGAGCCGCTTCCTGCTGCTGTTCATCCTTCGTCTCTGTCAGGGTACGCTTGTCCACGATCTTCTGCGGAATCTCAACGATAAACGTTGTTCCCTCGCCATAGACGCTCTCCACACGGATAGCTCCCTTCATCAGCTGCACGAGCCGCTTCGTGATGGAAAGTCCCAGTCCCGTTCCCTCGACTCCCCGATTCTTCT
Organism: uncultured Lachnospiraceae bacterium; assembly: GCA_900554205.1. Taxonomy (GTDB): domain Bacteria; phylum Bacillota; class Clostridia; order Lachnospirales; family Lachnospiraceae; genus Acetatifactor. Next base: position 22,788 of record USGM01000001.1, on the reverse strand, counting down.
TTGCGTCCACTTGCTTAAAATCCTCGAAGATCTTCTCCATATCCTCCTGACGGATGCCGCAGCCCGTGTCCTCCACCCGGAAGGTCAATATCTCCATATCCGGTTCTGATGCCGGACAGCCGCTCACGCAGATCTTGACATGTCCTTCCTTGGTAAACTTAATGGCATTGTTCATGATATTGATGAGTATCTGTTTAATCCTGCCGGCATCCCCATGATACATGCTGGGAAGAGAATAATCGTAATCCCGGAGAAGGGAAAGTCCACGGCTCGTAGCTGCAATATCCATCATGTTCACAACTTCCGTGACAACGTTCCTGATATAATAGTCATCTGTCACAAGCTCCATCTTACCCGCTTCTACTTTTGAAAGGTCGAGAATATCGTTGATAATGGTAAGGAGGTTCTGCGACGCGGACTTAATATCGTAGGCATAGCCGTACACCTTTCTTCCCCGGCTCTCCTCCATGATAATATCGCTAAGACCGACAATGGCGTTCATCGGCGTCCGGATCTCATGCGACATATTTGCCAGAAACTCACTCTTCGCCGTATTCGCCTTTTCCGCCTGCTCACGGATGCGTTTGATCTCATTGATATAATTTCTCGTCTCCGTCACATCCAGCACAAGCACAATAAAGCCCTGTGGCACACCCCTCTTATCCGGGATCTGCTTCACATGGCACTCGTAAAAACTCTTATTCAGCGAAAAACTGCGCTTGGTCTCCTCGTCATCCAGCACGTCCTCCGGAAAATCCTCCATGTCCTCAATGCTGTCTCCGACCGACTGGAAATTCAATTCCGTAAAAATATCCGCAGCCGCCGGGTTATACTCTACAATGCGGCGCTTTTCGTCAAGAATAATTACTCCGTCATCCATATTACGCAGCACCATGGCAGCTGCCATTCTGGAGAAGTCATAATTCTTCTTGCCCCATACCAGTACGACGACCATGGAGAGCATGACGCACGTCGTCAGCGGTGATGGGTCATAGCAGGGAATTGCATGACACCAGTAGATTCCCAAGGCAATAAACGGCGCGGTAGACAAAAACATAAAGACCGGATAGCTTCTTTTCCGTGCGTGACCCGGCCGCTTCCACGCCTCACTGATCAGTATATACACCGACAGAAGATAGGGCAGTCCACAGGATATACTGATAAAAACGAAATACAGCGGGCCGTAGGACAGCGACAGATAGGTATGCCCTGCATCGTCCGTCAGCCATTCAATACTCCTATAATACAGGCTATGTCTCTCACAGGTAAACACAGCGATCAGAATCATGTTATTTACCACTGCGATCGCCTTAAAGAGAAGCAACGGAATCTTTCTGTTACAATAGCAGTAGACGAACCATGCATAGGTGAGTGCAATAAAGCAGGAGCCGAGATACTCCATTTTCAGCGCAGCGATGGCAACTTCCTTTGTCGCCGCCGTCAATTCCAGCAGATACGCCACATTCTGGACCAGCCCTCCGCCAATAAAAAAGAGCATCAGCTTCTGCTCTTTGGAACCGTCTCCGTAGAGCAGAAAGCCCATTGCCGTAAACGCTATCAATATCGCCACAATCTGAAGTACCACAAACACACTATGCATAATCTACCTCCAGCCGCATTTCATCTTACATGTATTTCTCTTCAAATGCGCTGACTTCCATCGGCTTAGCGAAATAGTATCCCTGAAACATATCGCATCCAATTTCACGCAGGAATTTTACCTGATCCAATGTTTCAACACCTTCGGTAATAACGGGGATCTCGAGCTGCTTTGACAATTCAACTATCATTTTCAGGATCTTGGACGCACGGTCTTCATTGTCCGTCTTCCCAAGAAATGCCATATCGATTTTCAAGGTATCGACCTGAATATCCTTTAGCATATTCAGAGAGGAATAGCCGCTTCCAAAATCGTCCATCTCAACGGCAAAGCCCGCCTCGCGGAGCCTGCCAATCAGCTTGCGCTGCCGCTCCAGTTCAGACATCATGGCCGTCTCCGTGATCTCAAGCTTCAGACTTGCCGAACTGATCCCATGCTTTGCAACCAGCTCTGTAAATGCCTTATAGACATCCATGAAAAAGAAGTCCTTTGGGGAAATGTTCACCGAGATATAGAGATCCTCCCTTCCCTCCTCCTTCCACTTTCTCAGCTGCATGCAGGCCGTCTCCCACATATAATAATCCAGCTTTGTTATGGTTCCGTTCCGCTCAAAGACGCTGATAAATTCCGCAGGGCTGATCATTCCCTTGACCGGATGTATCCATCTCACCAGAGCTTCCGCACCAAGCATCTTACCCTCGCCGTTCATCTGCGGCTGGAGGTACATCTTGAATTGTCTGGTTGCTATCGCATCATCCAGCTCTCCGGTCAGCTCCTGTTCTCTCAGCACACTTCTGCGAAGCTCGTCGTCATAGTAGGCGATCTGTTTTCTGTAATTTCCCTTCAAGGTGGCGGCTGCCATAAGCGCTCTGTCGCACATGACAGAGACAGGCACCTCTCTGTCCGTCACCTCATACACACCGATGCACAGCTGTATCGGATATGCCTCGTTTCCCTCGATATATAAAAGCTTTGCAGCCTCACTTGTAAATACTTCCTCTCTGAAATATTCCTTCTTCATCAGCAGTCCGAAACGGTCACTCTCCAGACGGGCATAAATTTCATCCTTTCTCGTGCACAGGCGCAGTGCCTTTCCAATGCGGATGAGCAGCCTGTCCCCCTTCTCCGTTCCGAACACATCATTTATCAATTTAAAATTCCGGATGTCAGAGCAGACGATCAGGTAATCGCTCTCTGCATCTGTCCGCAGCCTCTCCGCGACATAATTATAAAAGCACTGCCTGTTATAGAGGTCTGTCAGCTCGTCATGGTTCGCCGCATAATGTTCCCTTTCCAGATTGCTGACTTCCTCCGTGCGGTCCTGTACAGTAAAAAATCCGCCCAGATAGCACTGCTTCTCATCAAGCAGACTCCTGAAGAACATTTTGTAATGAACCTTTCTCTCCCCATAGGTTCTGACAATCGAATACTCTTTTCCTCTTTCTCGCCGGTAGTTGTTTTTTGCACACCAGTCCGAAAACCGCTCCTCTATGCCTTGAAGCGTCAGTCCCTCAATGCGCATAATATTTCTCGCACTGTCATTGACATGGATACAGTTTCCGTCTTCGTCAAAAATAAAAATGGCATCATCCATTCCCTGTACCACCATGGAAAGCGTGCGCTGCATCAGATCCTTCGGCGCATAAATGACCGCAAAATAGTAGATCACAATTGCACCGAGTGCGAACAAAATAACGGAAGTATTAAAAATCGTATCTGTAAGGATATATACGGCGTCGCCTATTACTATAAACGACAATATGAACAGGACGACAAAGTATTTCATGCGATAAACACGTGGAGTCTTTGACGCCTTATAGATCAAGGTCAGGAAGCTGCAGATCACCAGAAAATATGCCACCGCCAGATGAACATAGTATACGATATCATAGACCGGATGGAAGCATAACTCTCCCGCGTCCGTATAGACAGGCACACATTTGAATGCATGCAGGAAGAAATAGTTCAATAAAAGGGACGTGGAATCCAACGTCAGCAAGAGCTTCCACAACAAAGGCTTTACAAAACGTCTGCCTTTACTGTCGATGCCCGAAAAATCAAGCACAAAGAGCAGAATATCCAGAAGCAGCCAGTCGATGCATACATAAAATATATTGTATGCTGCCAGACAAAGCTTTTGATTCGTTGTCAGCGTCACAACAATATTGGCTACGACCGCGAGAAATGCATGGCAAAAAATCCATTTGATATTCTGTGCAATCTTCTTCTCATTGTGACTCGCTTTATAAATGCAGAATAGTAAGATAATTCCAACAACAGCAAATCCTGTGGCATACATCAGCTTCATCCAAATCACCTTGCTTCCAATTTATATATATAATTTTACCAGTTTCCTCTGATTTTGTCTACTTTTTTGTCGATTCAGGCAAATAATGCAATAATTATGGGCACAAAAACAGCGGCTGTCTGAAAATTACAGCCGCCGCTTTTATTTTAATATTTATTTCAACTATTTCCAGAACTTATTTTGCCATCTGGGCAGCAACCTCAGCAGCAAAATCCTCCTGCTTCTTCTCAAGACCCTCACCAGTCTCAAAACGTACAAACTTCCGGATACTGATTGTTGCATTGTTCTCCTTTGCAACCTGTGCAATGTACTGTGCAACGGTCTGCTTTCCGTCCTCAGCCTTTACATATACCTGCTCAAGAAGGCATACTTCCTTCAGCTCCTTGTTCAGACGTCCAAGGATAGCGCCCTCGATTACCTTCTCAGGCTTGCCTGCCATCTTAGGATCCTGCTCGATCTGCGCTGCAATGATCTCTTTCTCATGTGCCTTGTACTCCTCGGACACATCAGAGGTTGCAACATACTTCGGATAAAGTGCTGCGATCTGCATTGCAATGTTGGTCAGTGCTTCCTTAACTGCATCATTGACAACATCAGTCTTAGCGTCAACAATAACGCCGATACGTCCGCCGCCATGTACATAAGAAACCACGCAGCCCTCGTTCTCTTCCACCTTCTCAAATCTTCTGATGCTCAGCTTCTCGCCGATAACAGCGATCTTGTCAACCAGAGCTTCCTGTACAGTCTTGGAGCTGTCCAGCGCCCAGCTCTCAGCAAGGAATGCATCCATATCAGCTGCTGTCGAATTGACAGCCTGCTCGGCAACAGCCTCTACAAACTGCTGGAAGGTCTCATTCTTTGCAACGAAGTCGGTCTCGGAATTTACCTCGACAACAGCTGCAGCCTTGTCACCCTTCATAGCGACGCGGCAGATACCCTCAGCGGCAATTCTGCCTTCCTTCTTAACTGCCTTAGCCTGTCCGTTCTTTCTCAGAACCTCAACAGCCTCTTCCATATTTCCGTTTGTCTCATTAAGAGCCTTCTTGCAATCCATCATGCCTGCGCCGGTCATCTCACGCAGTTCTTTTACCATAGCTGCAGTAATCTCTGCCATTTTCTATTTCCTCCATCCCGGTTATTTGTCTGTTCCTATCCGCGACTCAGACGACTTATCTTATCTGCCGCCGGTTCCGCGCCATCCTTACTCAGCGTCTGCAACTTCCTCAATATCCTCTGCATTCTCAGCATCGGTAGCTACAGCCTCTTCTGTATAGACAGCCTCACCCTGATTTGCCTCGATGACAGCGTCTGCCATCTTCGCAACGATCAGCTTTACGGCTCTGATAGCGTCATCATTTCCGGGAATGATGTAATCCAGCTCTTCGGGATCACAGTTGGTATCGCCGATACCGATCAGTGTAATTCCAAGGGAATGAGCCTCCTGTACGCAGATTCTCTCCTTCTTGGGATCCACAACAAAGATAGCGTCAGGGATTCTGGACATATTCTTGATACCGCCAAGGTTCTTCTCCAGCTTCTCCCACTCCTTCTTCAGCTCGATAACTTCCTTCTTGGGAAGTACATCGAAGGTTCCGTCCTCAGACATCTTCTCGATTGCATGAAGTCTTGCAATGCGGGACTGGATGGTCTTGAAGTTTGTGAGCATACCGCCCAGCCATCTCTCGTTTACATAGTACATTCCGCAACGCTCTGCCTCGGTCTTAACAGCGTCCTGTGCCTGCTTCTTTGTGCCGACAAACAGGATTGTGCCACCCTGTGCAGCGATCTCGGAAATTGCTCTGTATGCCTCATCTACCTTTACTACAGACTTCTGCAGATCAATGATGTGGATACCGTTTCTCTCGGTGAAGATGTAGGGAGCCATCTTAGGGTTCCATCTTCTGGTCTGATGTCCGAAATGAACACCTGCTTCAAGTAACTGCTTCATAGAAATAACGCTCATTTTTTCTACCTCCGTTTGGTTGAATTCTTCCGTCTGATTTTTCCGCCGGATCGCGTTAAAACCCGGTTCTCTCTGCCAGCGACTTTGCGACTCTTTTCCACAGAAGCACCACTGCCAAATGATCAGACGTGTTTTTTGTCACAACATTCGGATTATAGCATAAGAAAAACCTCTTGGCAAGAGGTTTTTCTTTGATATTTCGCAATAAGCTGACATTTTATGTACTGGTATTGTATGTCTGTTATTGATGATTACATGTAACCCACACATAATCCGTTTCTTTTTGCGAAGCACCGCAATGTGTCCTCTTACAATAGTGCCACCTTTCCATAACAACCAGACACGATCTCCCAGAGTAGTGGTACCTGTTCACTTCTTGCCACGCTGTCCAATTATCGTCCCATTTATGACCAAATATATTACTACATTTCTTGGACGGTTCTGACAAGTCACAAGTTGCAACCCCAGAATTTCCACCCGTTATTACCGGATCATAAGGTGTAATTATTCCGGCGTTTAATTGCGCCATGTACTCATCAAAATCACTAACAAATCTCCCCTGTTCGGTATCCTGATATATTTCCCCTTTATCAGGAAGTTCTTCTGCTTTTACTCCTATTATTGACAAATTTATCATCATGACCGCACACAATATCAGCGACGTTATTTGCAATACATTTTTCATTTTCTTTTTCATTTTTTCTCCTTTCACCTATTCAAAATTTTCACTTTGCTTTTGGGTCAATATAAGTTCTGTACTTCGCTACCCGTGAATTGTATTTCTATATTCTTTCTGTCGAGATTGAAGAGTTCTGATGCTATATCAATTATTCTATTTTGTTCCTCTGCATCCGTTATTTGAACTTTGCTCACAACGAAGATATTTGCAAAGACAATTTCATTGTCAGACATTTCCGTACACACGGACACATCTTTAATATTATCTTTGTCATAATCACTGATTGCCTGCATTATTTCTATTTCCATTTTATTACGCTGTTCCTGTATTGAATTTTCGTTGTTATGTTTTATTGTGCTTTCTATCGCCGAATCAGTCATCCTGTGCTGAACCAATATAAGCATTCCCACAACAAATAACAAAAGCAGGCAGCCGGTGAAAATTTTAGGGGGTGACAAAAACTTTTTTTTCATGCTTCTCATCCTCTCATTCCTTTTTCTTCGCTTAATACCGGAGGAAATTTTATCATTTGCTTTCCTCATTATTAATGATACTCTTGATCAAGTATTCTTGTCAATGGGTTTTTTGGATTTTATATCAGTATCGTCTTTCTCGTGTTCACTATAACGCAAACAAGGAATTTCTTCCCTTTGCAGATAAGTTAATGTACTGACCTAACTTCATACTAAGCAAAAGAAAAAAACTCCTTATTGTTTTGCTGCTGTCTGTCTTATTTTGACCTTGTAATGATTTTCGCGATTTCCTCCCATGAAGCGTCTGCCGGAATCTCAAAGGTACCGACGCAGATTCTTTTGGAGTAGCCCTGATCGCAGAGATATTTGTCAAACTCCGCTGCATCCGTGATTACACCGACCTCCTCCAGCCGGTTGCACACAGTTCTGGAGCCGGAGCCTGCACTGACCGTGACGGAAATATCTGTCCCGGACTCCTGCGTTGTCTCCGGTTCTTTTGCCGGTTCCCCGCTGGATTCCGTGGTTGCTTCCGGCTCCGGTGTCGTCTCGGGCTCCTTCGTCGGCTCCGGTGTGATTTCCGGTGTCGGTGTCGGCTCCTGCGGCAGGTCTGCCAGTCTCAGCGAGTCACTCTCCACCATGCCGAGCTCCGCCGCCGCTGCTTTGATCTCGGCATCCGTCAGCGGTCTGCTGTCCCTTGTAGTAAATCCCATAATCAGAGCCGTCACCAGTATGCCGATACCAAGCCCTCTCAGATAGTATTTCAGTTTCACTTTCTTCTTCCTTCCTTACTGGTTCTTAAACAGGTCTATCACCAGCTTGACCTCCCCGACTCCAAGTCCGAGTTCCTTTGCGATCGCCACCTTCGACTTTCCCTGTTTATACAGCTCCAGAATCCGCTCGTTGCTGTTGCGCCCGTCTGCCTGATCCTCCTGAAGAAAGCTGACACGCTCCACCGGCTCTGTATCCGTGGTCTCCGCCTTTCCGGTCTCCTCTTCCCCGTATGCCTGCTTCTGCTTATCATGCGCCGGTGCCTCAGCCCCTTTTGCCGATTGCTCCTGCGACGCTGCTTTTTCTGTATACTGCACAGTTCCCGTGCTCTGTCCGCTCTCCGGGGCTTCCGGTGTCAATGCGCGGAAACCGGACACTGCCTCCTCAGCCTCTTTCACGGTGCGGTTGACTTCCGATACCGTGTTTTTCAGATTGACATGCTTGTTGTTCAGCATATCATACAGGAACATTGCCTCCTCGTGGTTCTTATGGATCTCCGCCAGCACGGTGTCTGAATACTCATTCACCGCCATGATCTTTTCGTTCGTCAGTCTCTCGAGCGCCCTCTCGGTCTTCTCAGTGGCATAGGTCACCGCCTCATCAACGACATCATCGACATGTCCTCTGACCTTTTCCATCTCAGCGCCCACCATGTCGGATATCTCCTTTTTTGCCTGCTCTGCCGACTGTCCCGATGCTGTTTCCTTACCTCCCGGTATCAGAAAGCTCAAGATAAATATAACTCCGCCTGCAATCAACAGGACAATTTCCATGATTTCCATTTCTGTATTCCTTCTCCGGCATCATCAGCGAATTTCCCCGTCAGATCTTGATATCAAACCCGTGCTGTACGCCGTCTTTTCCTTTCGTTACCACTTGTTCCCCGGAATTTTTGCTGCGCCGCCTTCCGCCGTCGCCATTATACTCCCCATTCCCCTTTTCACGCGCATCCGGCTTTTTTTCGTGCCACTGCACATCATCACTCCTGTGCACTTCCTTTGTCTGCTGCTGTTCATGCTTCTGAACCTGCATCATGCCGTTTCCCTGATCAATCTGCGCTTTATTGTCCTCATTCTGCTTGATTGCAGAATAATCCTGTGCCCTCGAAATAGTTGTCAGTTCTATTGATCCGAATGCCATATCTGTTCCTTCTTTCCCGCGGACTACAGGGCAGCCATCTTAATCTCTCCCTGTTCCTTGATAAACTTGCAATAATGATAGCTTGTCTGGATCGTCCGTGCCGCATCTCCGATGATGATCGTCGTTCCCGGGAACATCTCGTTGTTGACCACGACCTCCGCCGCCTTCTGGATCTCCATCATGCGGCGCAGCTTTTCGAGACGGTTTTTGAGCTGTTCCAGTTCCGCAGTTTTCTGCTTCACGGTCTCAACGGAATTGTTGATATACAGCAGCTGTGATGTCGTGTACTGTGCCTGCGCCTGTTTTTCCCGGAAAGACTTTGCGACTGACTCCGCATTCTGGAGCATCTTCGTCACATCTGCGACAGCCTTCTCCACCCGGTTGTACTGCTCCTTGATAAAGGGATTGACACCCACCTCAAGAATCGTCTGTGCCCCCATGCTGGCACCGATATTTCTGGCCTCGATTCTCTGTGCTGCCTGAATATGCCCTCCGACGATCAGTCCGCGCTTTCCTTCCACAACGACCTCAGTTCCCGCAGACACATAGCTGTGCAGGATAGTCTCCGTGTGGACATAGCCTCCCGTCACCACGCGGGCATTCTCTAAGAATTTTACAACGACATCTCCGCCTGCTTTTAAAATACCCTCCGACGATCCGTTCATCCCCTTTCCGATGATAATCTTCCCGCCGGCAACGATCTTCGCGCTCTCAACCAGTCCGTCTACAATGACATTTCCGCCCGCCTTGACCTCAAAGCCTGCCGCAACATTGCCCTCGATCTGGATGCTGCCCTCGTATTCCAGATTGCCGGTAGAAACATCGACATTCTTGACCATATAGACATCGGAAACGAAAACCTTGTCCTCCAGCAGTGTCACATGCCCATCAACCATCGTATAGATCGTCCGTCTATCGTCGGAAAGGGAAATATTTCTGCCGAATTTCAGTATGGCCTGCTTCGGCTCCTTCGCCTTGATACTCTTTCCGAACACATCGCTGCCATCGATCCCGGGCACCTCCGGAATGATCCTTGCAAGCGCATCCCCCTTGCGGCACTGGTTGATCGTCGTCAGTTTGAAGAAGTCAACACTCCCGTCTTCACGCACTGCCGGTCTGCGGTGTTCCTCCGTATTAAAGAAGTATTCGATACTGGCATCAACCCCCGCGACAGGTTCCTTTCCTCTTGCCAGAATCATATCCGTGCAATAGATTCCCTCGGACTGGAAATGCTTCTGTATCTCCTCCGTCTGTAATCCATAAACGATATTCCGCATTCTGAGATCGCGCAGAAAGTCATTATAACTCAGCCTTGCACCGGTCTCCGTCGGCGGAAGGAACCTCACTGTAACCAGCATTCCGTCTGCCGAAATATCCAGATGATAGGATTCTGGATAACTGGGGCACTGCCCCTTGCCGATACTGCACACCTCATTCTCGCTATCCACATCCATCAGAAACAGTTCCAGTCTGTTCCTGTCATATCCAATTCCAAATCCATCCAGATAATCCAGAATTTCCTGAATCTGGATTTCCTCCCCTGCTCCGAGCGCCGGATACACTCTGAGACCATATCCCGACTCACAATTCACTAATTGAAAATAACTATTCCGCATAGTCTTTTCTCCATCAACACATCGTCAGTTGTCTGTCAAAATTCCCATGTAGTTCCCCATTTTTTTCTTCATCTTCTGTAATGCTCTGGTATGGAGCTGTGAAACTCTCGACTCCGACACCTCAAGAATGTTGCTGATCTCCTTCAGCGTCAGATCTTCATAATAGTAGAGTGTAATGACCTTCTGCTCCTTTTCGGTGAGCAGCTCCAAAGCCTCGCCCAGCATCTTTGCCAGTTCTTCCTTCTCCACGCACTCCTCGGGTGCCTCAAAGCGTGATGTCGTATGACGGTTGTAGTCCTGAGCCACGTCGCTCCCCTGCTCCATATACTCATTCAACGAGACAACACCCGTAATTTTCATCTGAGACTGCCATTCCAGATATTCTTCTCCCGAGATGCCAAGCCCAACCGCAATTTCCTCGTCAGATGCCGCATGTCCGGTGCTCTGCTCTATCTCTCTCATTACATTCTCTATTTTCTTCTGTTTCTGTCTGATTGTTCGCGGAATCCAGTCCATCTTCCGGATCTGATCCAGAATCGCTCCCCTGATTCTTAGACTTGCATAAGTTTCAAACTTTACATCCTTCAGACAGTCAAATTTGTCTATGGCATCTATCAGTCCGAATATACCATAGCTTACAAGATCCTCGTACTCCACATTATAGCCGAGATACATACCGAGACGTCCCGCGACAACCTTTACAAGAGGAGCATATTCCAGTATAATCTTTTCCCTGGTTTCCGATGATCTCGTTCTGGAATACTCTTCCAGAAGTCTCTTTCTGCCTGCCTCATCCATGAAACCTGTCGCCCCTTTCGTCTATCTTACGTTTCCTCCTTGCCCGAATCGCTCTTCCCACCTTCGTCACTCTGTTCTCCGTCTTCCGTCGAAGCCTCTTTCTCTATGACCTCGCCTTCGCTCTTGCGCTTTTCGTCATTCTGGTGGTCAAAGAAATTCAGAGTCCAGACCAGAATGCTGCCAAGCAAATAGAACAGTACAAGCACAGCAAGAAGGATCACAAGTCTCTCCGTGATTGGATAATCCTGTATGAAAGTGATGATGCAGGTAACCGCACCTGCCAGAAGCATCAATACCAAAGGTAAACTTCTTCTGTTCATATCTGTCTTCCCCTCGTCAGATGATCGTCTCCGCCTTGCCAACCGCGCGGATATGGAACTCACCGGTCTCTGGATAGAAAATTACAGTACGCCCGTAATTCGCCCCCGTGTCCTCTGCAAGAATCGGAATCTTCATCTCTTTCAGCTTCGCCTTGGTAGCCTCCACATTTCTGTCCCCGACCTGCCCGACTCCGTTATTGCTCCCCTGAAAGGTAAACATTGTCGCTCCGCCGGCAATCTTGGCAACCATACGTATCCGCTTCGCCCCGAGCTTCTCCATCTGACGCACAAGCTCCTCAATACCTGTGTCCGCAAATTTGGCAATATTCTGCTGTCCATTCTTCATCGCCGTGCTGTCCGGCAGCATGATATGCGCCAAGCCGCCGATCTTTGTCATTGGATCACGAATAGCAATTCCGACACACGAACCAAGCCCCAGAGTGGTTACTCCATCGGGGCTTACACAGGTTTTCAGATCTGCCATTCCTACTTTTATAATTTCACTCATATCCCACCATATCTCGTTTCTCTGATCCTCAATCCCTTTTTACGCAACAGGCAGCCCCAGGGCTGTCAGAATCTTTGAATAGGACTCCATATCCGGAATCAAAATAAAGTATCCGTCCAGTTCCACTTCATCGTAGAACTGGGACTGAATCAGCAGAATTTTATCTCCGTAAATGCCAAACTGAATTGCCGGAACGCTCAGGATTGCCCCGGCCATATCAACCGTCAGTGCAGGCGGTGTCGGAAATATCTTAAGGTTTGTCAGCGTGGAAAGTGCATTCAGATAAGCGCCCGTGATGATATTGCCCATCTCCTTCATGGCAGACAGACCCATCTCCTCAAACTCAGCTCCCTCCGGCAGCATTCCCATCGTGATCTTCTGGATCAGATGCCTTGCGCTGCTCTCCTCGACCATGAACATCATACTGCCGGTGATGTCACCCTCTACACCGAGAAGCACACCAGCCATGATCTGTTCCTCACCGCCCATGATTTCACCGACCTCGGAAAAATCAAGCAGCTTGACCTGAGGAACCCGCATATCCACTTTGCTCTGTAGCATCTGGGCCAACGCCGTCATTGCATTTCCGGCACCGATATTTCCGATTTCCTTCAAGACATCATAATAACTCTCAGTAACCTGCTCAAGGCTCATGTCTCCCATGGATTTATCTCCTTTTTCTAAACACTAGTTTCCCTCAAGGCTGATCGTGCTCAGATCAAACAGGGAAATCAGCTCACCATTGTGCTTTCCGACAGCATTGATGAGGCTTGTCTTATCCTCTTTTGTATTATAAGTGATCTTCTCAATCTCGTTTGAGTTCAGGGAAACTACTTCCTTCACCTCATCTACCAGAAAACCGACATTCCCTTCCTGCTCGAGCTTCAGGACAATGATTCTGGTGGACTTTGTGATCTCGTCATCCTCAAGCCCCATTTTACGGCGCATGCTGATCACCGGGATCACCTCGCCACGCATATTGATCACACCCTTTAAATAGGATGGCATCTTGGGAATTCTCGTAATGGGCTGCATTCTGACAATGTTATCAATATTGCAGATGTCAATTCCGTACTGCTCCCCGCCAAGCCTTATGACGATGAACTGTGTCTCTTCCAGAACATTCTTTTCTTCTTCCGCCGACAAATTATTTTCTGTATTCAAACTGAGTTCCATATTAGTCTGCATCCCCTTTCTAAATCAGTGCATTTGCATCGAGAATCAGTGCGATTTCTCCATCACCGAGGATCGTTGCGCCACTGATAAACTTACACTGCTTGATATATTTTCCGAGAGATTTGATAACGATCTCCTGCTGACCGATCAGCTCATCAATGACAAGACCCGCCATTCTGTCACCCTTCTTGACGATGACAACGACCAGATTCTCGTCCTTCGACTTCTTGCTCTCAATGTCAAGTACCTTGTTCAGTCTGATCAGCGGAATCACCTGACCGCGCAGATTGATCACCTCTTTATTCTGTACCAGCTTGATGTCTGAAGGGGAAATATCCTCCAGCGTCTGTATGGAGCCGAGTGAGATGGCATACTTCTCATCGCCCACAACAACCATCAGTGCCTGGATGATTGCCAGTGTCAAAGGCAATCTGATCGTCCATGTGCTGCCCTCTCCGAGCTTGGACTTCACCTCAACCTCACCGCTCAAAGACTCAATCTTGGAGCGCACTACATCCAGTCCGACACCACGTCCGGAGACATCCGTAACCTGCTTTGCCGTCGAGAAGCTCGGCAGGAACAGGAGATTGATGATCTCCTTCTCCGTCAAGTTGGCAGCCTGTTCGGGGGTAACCGTTCCTCTCTCTACCGCCTTTGCCCTTACAGCCTCTGTATCGATACCGTTACCGTCATCCCTTACCTCGATGACAACGTTGTTTCCATCCTGATAAGCGTCTAAGAAGATGGAACCCACAGCGGGCTTTCCTCTCTGGGCACGCACCTCTGCGGACTCAATGCCGTGGTCTGCGGAATTTCTCAGCAGATGCATCAGAGGATCGCCGATTTCATCGACAACGGTTCTGTCAAGCTCTGTCTCCTCACCTGACATATACAGCTCCAGCTTCTTATCCAGCTTCTTTGAAAGGTCTCTGATCATTCTGGGGAACTTGTTCACAACGCTCTCGATCGGGACCATCCTGACCTTCATGACAGATTCGTGCAGGTTCGTCGTCACCTGCTCCAGATACTCAATCTGCTCGTTAAATGCGCTGTTCATATTGGTCTGCTCCTGGCTGGAGACAGATACCAACGAATTCTTTGCAATAATCAGCTCGCTGACAAGGTTCATCAGGGAATCGAGCTTTTCAATATCCACGCGGACAGTACGGTTGACAACCGGCTTTGAGGGTGCCTGCTTCTTTGCGTCTGTCTTTGCCGCAGGTGCCGATGCCGCCTTCACTGCAGGCTGGGGTGTCGCCACTGCCGCAGCGGGTGCAGGTACCGCACTGTCTTCCGCCTTCTCCGCTGCCGGAGTCTTCTCACCTTCCGCCGCTGCCTTGTAGTGGGAATTATTCTCAAGCACAATAGGCGCTCCGGTAACCTTCTCTATCTCGGAGACATCCTCTGCCGCCTTGATGACCGCATCGAGTTCGGCATCCGACAGCACAATCAGGGTAAAGTCTCTGTCAAACTTCTCGTCCTCAACATCCTGTGCGCTGGGAACAGAGATGATAATCTCCGCAAGCTCCTCAACAGCCTTAAACACAAGGAACGCTCTCGCAGCCTTCAGAATACAGTTCTCCTGAATGCAGACATTCAGGCCATAGACCTTCTTGCCCATCTTCTGCGCTTCCTTGATAACATTGACCTGTGCGTCATCCAGTGCAATGTCGTTCCACTTTTCCACGCCTGTCTCCGTCGCAGCCGGTGCCGCAGCCGCAGTCTCCGGCTTCTTCTCCTCCGCAGGCTTTGCTGCACTGCTTCCGTTCAGTATGTCGTTCAGCTGGCGGATCAACTCTTCGTTGTCATTCGTTCCCTCATCCGCTGTATTCTGGATATTGTCTGTATATTCCTCCAGCGCATCCAGGCATCGGAAAAGGACATCGATCATCTTCGGCTGAACCTTGATATTTCCGTTTCGCACCTCAGAGAACACATTCTCCATGTCATGGGTCAGCGTCTGCATTCTCTTATATCCCATGGTTCCGGCCATTCCCTTCAGCGAATGCGCCGCCCGGAAAATTTCATTGATGGTATCCGTTGCCTCCGGGTCTGCCTCCAGCTCCAGAATACGCGTGTTCAGATTTTGTAAATGCTCCTTGGTTTCATCAAGGAAGATCTCGAGATATTGACTTACGTCCATACTTCTTTCCCATCCCTTTCTTCGTTGGTCACGATTCAATCACCTTTATCGCATCCGGCATTGGCTTACGCCCTAACACCTACATGCAGAATGATTTCCTGTGCGATCTGTTCCAGCGGCACCACCTGATCCGAAAGTCCTGCCTGTGCGACCGCCTTCGGCATACCGTACACGGTACAGCTCTCCTGATCCTGTGAGATCACATGTGCCTTTTTCTTTGACTCCAGATTCTTAATGCCCTCGGTTCCGTCCGCTCCCATTCCCGTCATGACAACACATACAATCTTGTCATAAGCGGTGTCTGCAAGCGATTCATACATATAATTCGCGCTGGGCTTCACACCCTCTCTCGTCGGCTCATCCGAGTAATGGATGACCGTCTTCGCGCCGGAACGCTTAACGTTCATGTGCTTACCGCCCATTGCAACGTAGACCGTTCCCTTCTGTAATTCATCGCCCTCCGCCGCCTCCTTGACGTGGATGGGGCTCAGGTCATCGAGCCTTTCTGCGAGGGATGCCGTAAAGCCTTTCGGCATGTGCTGTACAAGCAGTACAGGGGCATCCAGCTCTGCGGGCAGTCTCGGAATGACCTCCTGCAGTGCCTTGGGGCCTCCGGTAGAGCTTGCAATGGCAACAATCTTTGTGCCCGGTGTCTTTGCGGAAAACCGCTTTGCAATATCCGCGACCTTGGAGGTGATGATCTGGTTCTCCCTGATCTTCTCCTCCGATTCAAACTCCGGAAGCTTGCTGTTTACCACGGCCTCAAGGATTCTGATGAATTTATCCCTGAAGGCATCCACACGGCAGTCACCCGCCGTATCCGGCTTATGTATGAAGTCGAGAGCTCCGAGTGCCAGTGCATCGAGTGTCAGCTTTGCACCCTCCCGCGTATCCGTACTCGCCATCATGACTCTCGCCGGTATCTTGAACTTCCGCAGCTCCTCCAGAAGCTGCAGCCCGTTCATCTTCGGCATATTGACATCCAGCACAACGGCATCATACTGATTTCTGCTGAGAAGATCGAAAGCCTCCAACCCGTTTGTCGCTCTGGCGACAACGTGAAATCTTTCGTCAGAATCAATTATATCACAAAGCACTCTTCTCATGAGTGCAGAGTCATCAACTACAAGAATTTTTTTGGGTGTCATAAACCTCTTTCCTTTCTGCGGCTCTTTCTTTCCTCTTCAAAAATATATTTGATGATCTCCTCTCTTGTATCAACGTCCATATCGTAATACTGGACACGGTGTTCCCACGTTCCCGGACGGTTTTCCAGCTCCCGCACACTGAGAACCTTACCGATCACCTCATACTTTTTCCGCTCATCCCCCTTTAAAAGATGGTAGCTGATATACAGCATACTGTCAGGCTCATACCTCTGGGTTGAAAGGAATCTGAGTCCGCCCCCGCTGATGTCAACGATCACGCTCTGCTTCAACGGCAGCCCCGGCGTCAGGGAATACGGCATCCTGTTTTCCAATGCCTGCAGCTCTTCCTCTTCAAGATTCCTCGCGCACATCTCCAGAGCGCAGCTGAACCGATAATATTCCCGCCGCTGGTACTTCCTGAGATTGCTGGTCAGTTCCACGACCAGAATATAGACATTGTTGCTCTTATACCGGTCGATGATTCTGGCAAAGCACTGATAAAGTCCCGATTCTCCATAAAATACAAGGTCATACTCACTGTCCACCGGGAGCAGGATCAGCTTTGTCTTCTCCATGGGCATCGTGATCTCAAGCGTATCTTCGGAAAGAACGTCATACACAGCGCTCTTATACATCCTGCCCTTCGCATCAGCCAGTTCCTCGCTGCCCTTCTCTACAGCCGTCAGTTCAATCTTATCGCCAACCCTTATAAATTTTGAAAGCATTCTCCGTCACCCATCCTTATTGTTCGTTAGTTTCTTCTCTCCAATATGTGAGAAAAGAAAGCCGCCATGCCTCTTCTGGGCTGTCTCTCTTCCTCTTCCTTCCCCATCAGCTTCTGCACGATCTTCTCATAGGCAGCTGTCGATTTTGCACCGGGATTCTGGATGGAAACCGGCATCTGCTGCATGACAGCCCGCGCCAGCTGCACATCCTCCGGCACACTGCCGAGATAGGTCATGGGAATTTTCAGATACCTTGCAACAACAGCATTCAGCTTATTGAAAAGGATCTCTCCCTCGCTTTCCTTTGCCACCCTGTTTGCGACCATCTTCACCTTCGTCGTATTTTCATCAAACCGGGGATGTCTGTACAACGCTTTCAGCAGGGAATAGGAGTCCGTGATAGAGGTCGGCTCCGGCGTCGTCACAAGCAGAATCTCTCCGCTTGCCACCAGAAATTCCAGAACGGCATCCGATATTCCCGCGCCGGTATCTACGATAATAATGTCTGCAATTGCATCCAGCTGGGAAAGATTCTGGATGATATAGGAAAGATAATCCCGGCTTAGGTTTGACATTCCTGCAATTCCACTGCCGCCGGAGATAAAGCCAACCTCCATCGGTCCCCATGTGATGATCTCCGTAATACTCTTTCCCTGATAGATCAGATCGCAGAGATTATGCTTCGGCACTGCACCAAACATGATCTCTATATTTGCAAGACCGAAATCAGCGTCGAGAATGATGACCCTTTTCCCTAGCTTCCGGAACTGGATCGCCAGATTTATGGATGTGTTGGACTTACCAACGCCTCCCTTGCCACTGGTGACAGTGATGACACGGGCCAAAGGTCTTGACTGTTGCTGATTCGCCTTGATAATTCTTAACTGTTCTGCCTGATCCATGCCTTACCTCCTCACTCAGTGTTTTGTACTCAGCAGCTGCTTCACCGCCTTCTGGGGATTAAACTGCTCAATGTCATCCGGTACATTCTGTCCGCAGGTGACATATGCGATGTCAGCATCCGTGAAAAGCTTCAGATTCAGAAGACTTCCCAATGTTGACGTCTCATCCAGCTTCGTCAGGATCAGTTGATAATCCGCGATCTCCTTATAGCTGGAGGAAATTCTCTGTAAATCACGATATTTCGTAGTAGTCGAAAGCACAAGAAACGCCTGACTCTCGCCCGCCTCCGCAGCCGTAGCCAGCAGTTTCTTCATCTTCTCCAGAAGCTCCTCATTCTGATGGGAATGTCCTGTGGTGTCAACAAAAATATAATCATAGTCCTTGAAATCGGAAATTGCGGTCTTGAGCTCCTCCTCCGTGTAGATTACACGGAACGGAACCTCCAGTATGTTCGCATAGGTGCGCAGCTGCTCCGCCGCGGCAATACGGAACGTGTCCGCCGTGAGCATTGCGATTTTCTTCTTTTCCTCAACTGCAAAATGGCTGGCGATCTTTGCGATCGTCGTCGTTTTTCCGACACCTGTAGGCCCCATGAAAATCAGGGTCTTAGGGCCGTTCTCTGCGGGCGTAATGCCATCGGCCTTTCCGAATTTCAGAATCATTTTCTGATAGACATTTGCCAGAATATAGTCAAACGGCAGGTTCGGCTTCCGGTTCTTATCCGCCTCGTCTATGATCTGGTTCGCGTACTTTTCCTCGACCTCATTCTCGAGCATGGTATTGTAGAGCAGTCTGACAAACTTCTCCTGCTCAGTCGGCTCCTTATCCTGCGCAGCCGCTCCGCTCTCCTTCTCCTCTTCCGAGGCAGCCTCGTCCTGCTGCGCCTGCTCTGCCCTGGCATCCTCTTCCTGGCGGAAACGGCTTACCAGCAATGTCTGCAGACTGTCCAGCTTCTTCTCAATGTTCTGGGAGCTCTCGCTCATCACATTCACCGCAGTCTGGGCATCCTGTACCTTGCGCTCCAGTTGTACAGCCTCCTGTTCGGAGCGCACTGCGTCCTTTCTCGCGGGTCTGACCGCACCGCCCTCCTCCTCGAGAGCAACCGTCACCTCGATCTGCTTTGCGCCAAAGATACCGGCAATCCCCTTCTTTTTCACTGTGCGGACATTCATCACAACGACTCCGCTGCCAAGTTCCTTTCTGGCAGCCTCCATTGCTTCCTCTTCTGTTTTTCCAAGAAACTTTTTGATAATCATTATGCCGTCACCATCCCAACAGACTGTAATTCTACATTCGATTCAACTTCGTTGTACGATACAACCACCAGATCTCTGTAATAATCCTCCGTCAGCCGTTTAAAGTACATACGGACAATCGGCGAGGTAATAATAATCGGACTCTTGCCCAGATTCTCGAGCTTCTGGATCTCCTTCCCCACCGCATCTATGATCGCGCGGGAACGCGCCGGATCCAGATTCAGGAAAGCGCCGTTCTCTGTCTGCTTGACACTGCCCATGATCTCCTGCTCGATCTTCGGGTCGAGAGTGACGACGCTGGTCGTCTCATGTGCAGGGAAGTACTTTGTAGAGATTGCGCGCTTTAAGTTCTGCCGCACATATTCCGTCAGAATATCCGTGTCCCTTGTCGTTGGTGCATAGTCTGCAAGCGTCTCCAGTATCGTCACGAGATCCCTGATGGAGATACCCTCCTTCAGCAGATTCTGCAGTACCTTCTGAACCTCGCCGAGTCCGAGCAGCTTCGGTATAAGCTCTTCCACAAGGGAGGGATTGGACTCCTTGAGATTGTTTATCAGATTCTGTACATCCTGACGGGTCAGCAGCTCTGCGATATACTGTCTGATGATCTCTGTCAGATGCGTTGCAATGATGGAGGGCGGGTCAACAACCGTATATCCAAGACTTTCCGCGCGCTCCCGCTGCCCCTCTGTGATCCAGATGGCAGGCAGGTGGAAGGACGGTTCAAACGTCGGAATACCCGTGATCTCCTCCTCGACATAGCCGGGATTCATCGCCATGTAATGGTCAAAGAGGATTTCTCCCTCACTGACCTGAATCCCCTTGATCTTAATAATATACTGATTGGGATTCAGCTGAATATTATCTCTCAGACGGATGATCGGCACAACCGTACCTAACTCAAGCGCAATCTGTCTTCGGATCATGACGACTCGATCCAGCAGATCGCCGCCCTGATTGACATCCGCCAGCGGAATGATTCCGTAACCGAATTCCAGCTCGATCGGATCGACCTGCAGCAGACTGTTCACATTCTCCGGCTGCCGGATCTCCTCCGCGGCCGCCTCCTCTGCATCAACCTCCTGCTCGATGTGATCCGTCTCAAGATTTGCAGCAATCATTCTTCCGCCAATGATAAAGAGCAGTCCCAGACCCACGAAAAGGATCGTGTTCAGGTCGGTCACAACACCCAGAAACGCAAGCGTTGCGCCCACGAGGTACATAACCTTCGGCACACCGAACAGCTGCTTTACGATGGCAGGGCCGAACTCCGCCTCCTTGCCGCCCTTTGTGACAAGAATACCTGTGGACAGCGAAATGAGCAGCGACGGTATCTGGCTGACCAGACCGTCACCGATTGTCAGGATGCCGTAGGTGTTCAGCGCCGTCGTTATATCGCTGCCGCCACGCAATACACCCATGGCGATTCCGCCGATCAGGTTGATCGCCGTCAGGATCAGACCTGCCACCGCATCTCCCTTTACATACTTCACAGCACCGTCCATGGAACCGAAGAAGCTAGATTCCAGCTGAATCTTCTCTCTTCTGTTCTTTGCTTCCTTGTCATCGATCGCGCCGGTGTTCAGATCGGCATCGATTGCCATCTGCTTTCCGGGCATTGCGTCCAGCGTAAATCTCGCCGTTACCTCAGCGACACGCTCAGAACCTTTGTTGATAACAAGGAACTGGATCAGCGTGATAATAATGAATATGATAGCGCCGACGATCAGATCACCGCCGCCGACAAACTGTCCGAACGTCTTTACGACATTACCTGAGGTTCCTGTTGTGAGGATCAGTCTCGTAGAAGATACATTCAGCGCGATTCTGAATATGGTCGTAAACAGCAGGATCGTCGGGAAGTACGATATATCCAGCACTTCTTTGGTAAACATACAAACAAAAAGGATGGTGAAGGATATGGCAATATTGAAAGCCATAAATACGTCAACCATTCCTGCAGGAAGAGGAACAATGAACATGATGAATGCCACAAGAATGTAGACCGCTACAATGATATCCGTTTTCGCCATTTTCAGATTCATGTTCTTCCCCTCCTTTCCCTCATCCTGTTTTTCATCTCTTTAAATTCGTCCCTTTAAGTGATATACAAACGCCAGAACATCCGCCACCGCCTGATAAAGCTCCGGCGGAATCGTCTGTCCGATGTCTACATTAGCGTACAACATACGTGCAAGCGGCTTGTTTTCAACGATCTCAATCTTATTTTCCCTTGCCACTTCCTTGATGCGCGCCGCCATATAATCCTCACCCTTGGCGATGACCACCGGCGCATCTGCGACCTCCGGATCATACTTTATCGCCACCGCATAATGGGTCGGGTTCGTGATGACGACATCTGCCTGCGGCAGCTCCTGCATCATACGCCGTCTGGAAGCCTCCCGCATCTTCTGGCGGATCTGCCCCTTGATCTGCGGATCTCCTTCCTGCTGCTTATACTCTTCCTTGATCTCCTGCTTGGTCATCTTCATATCATTGTTGAATTTGACCTTCTGGTACACAAAGTCAGCCAGCGCAATAATCATATAGACCGCTGAAATCCTGATGCCGAGATCAACTACCGTCTCCGCCGCAAGATTGATTGCCTGTATCAGCGGCATATCGTAGAGTGCGAACAGCAGCCCCCATTTATTCTTCAGATAATTATAAGAGATCAGACCGATCAGCAGAATCTTCGCAATGGACTTAATCAGTTCCACCAGTGAATTGACGGAAAAGATTTTCTGAAAGCCCTTGAGCGGATTCAGCTTACTCATCTTCGGCTGCAACGGCTTTGCCGTCGGATGCCATTTCACCTGCACCAGATCGCTCAGAAATGCAATCAGGAATCCAATGAGCAGGATCGGTGCAATGATTATGAGGGTCTGTGCCATCATCATGGTAAAGGCGGCTCTTATATCCGAAACCGGCATATCCCCCTGCGGGAAAACAGATACATCGGGAATCCTGTCATAGACATTCGGAAAGATCTCCATCATCTGCACGGCGATATGTCCCACCCAGAACTTCAGGATCAGAAACAGTGCCAGCATACTCAGACCGTTACCGATCTCCCGGCTCTTCGCCACCTGTCCTTCCTTGCGGGCATCCTCCAGTTTTTTCTGGGTGGCGGGCTCTGTCTTCTCGCCGCCCATTCCTTCCTTTGCAAAAAATTGCAGATTATATCGAATCATTGAAGTGCTCCTACAAAGGAACCGATCATCCGTTTCATTTCCTCGAAAATAAAATCGGCAGTTCCCGGCA